>NZ_CP092827.1:3706428-4011071 GCF_022533585.1 Pseudomonas sp. LS.1a | reverse complement strand
TAGTGCCGGGTTCTTCGCGGGTGAGCCCGCTCCCACAGGTTCACCACAGGATCTGAAAACTGTGCAGTACCTGTGGGAGCGGGTTTACCCGCGAAGAGGCCGGACCAGGCTGACGCTTAGTCGCGGTACTCGCACAGGTAAGCGGTATCCACCTTCACCTGCAACTGGAACTTGCTGTCCGCCGGCACGTTGAACTTGTCGCCCGCCTTGAAGGTTTCCCAGTTGTCGCTACCTGGCAGTTTCACGGTCAGCGCACCCGAAACCACATGCATGATCTCGCGCTTGGCAGTGCCGAACTCGTATTCGCCCGGGGCCATCACACCGACAGTGGCCGGGCCTTCTTCGCCCGCGAATGCGATCGACTTGACGGTGCCGTTGAAGTACTCGTTGACCTGGAACATGGGCGACTCCTGAAAAGGGGGGATGAAAAGGGCTGGCCAGTATGCCCAAGCCCACGGGCCCCGTCATCTGCTTTCAGGTAGCCCCCGCAGGCAGGCTCAACGGCAGCAGTCGCGCGGTATTGCGCGCATCTTCCAGAGCCCGGTGCTGCTGCCCGCAAAAGTGCATGCCGGCCAGCTGCAGGGCACCGTTCAGGCCGGTGGGGCGCTGCAGGTGGCGAGCCTTGGCGAAGCGTTGCTTGAGGTTGATGTGCGGCAGGGTCCGCAGCAGGCTGTCCAGCCCATGCTGCTGCCATTCCTGATGCAGCTGCTGGCGGTCGTAGTCGCCCCAGCTGACCCAGGCCTGAAGCTGCCCACGGTGGTGCCCGAGCCAGCGCTCGAAGCTTGCCCACACCTCGCGGAACGATGCGGCACTGTCCACGCTGGCCTGGCTGATGTGGGTCAGCTCGCGGCAGAACGGGGTCAACTGCGGCCGCCGCCGAGGCTTGACGAAGCGCTGGAAGTGGTCGACCTCGCGGCCTTCGCGGGTAACCAGGCTTGCGCCGATTTCAATGACTTCCATCTCTGTGACCGGCCACCCACCATCGTCGGTGGTGGCTTCCAGGTCGATCACCAACCAATGGCCCATACCAGGCTCCCTTGCAGATCCTGCTAGAGCGTAGCCAAACTCCGGGCATCCGGCACCCCCTGGCAATTTGCCCGCGGCTTTGGCACAAAGGGCCACATAACCGGCAGTTGTATCCGGCCCGGAAAACGCCTAGCTTAGGCGGACCCAGGCATGAACCGTGATGAGTGTCCGTCTTGACTCCAGCGCCCGGCCTCAAGGCCTTGTCTTCCCTGATGCTGCTGGCTGTGTTCTGGCTGGCGGTGCCGTCATGGGCGGCTGGTACCGTCGAAGTGAAGATTGGCGCGGCGCATTTCCCGCCCTACACCGTGCGCCCGGAGCAGGGCGCCGACACCGGCCTGCTGCCGCAACTGGTCGACGCGCTCAATCGTGCGCAGCAGCACTACCGCTTCGTTCTGGTGCCCACGTCCATCCAGCGGCGTTTCGGTGACTTCCAGCAAGGCCGCACCGACATGGCCATTTTCGAGAACCCGCAATGGGGTTGGCAGCAGATAGCCCACCAGACCGTGGACATGGGCCTGGAAGACGCCGAAGTGTTCGTTGCCCGGCAGGCCAATGGCCGTGACCCGCATTACTTCGATGACCTGCATGGCAAGCGCCTGGCGCTGTTCAACGGCTATCACTATGCGTTCGCCGGCTTCAATCCCGACCCGGACTACCTGCGCAAGGCCTTCAACGCGACCCTGACCTACTCCCACGACAGCAACCTGCTGATGGTGCAGGCCGGCCGCGCCGATATAGCCCTGGTCACGCGTTCCTACCTCAGCGATTTCCTGGCGCGCAACCCGGCCAGCCGGGAGCGGTTGGTGCCTTCGCAGCGCATTGACCAGGTCTACCACCACTACGCCTTGCTGCGCCCGGGGGCACCCATCGGCGAGCAGTCGTTCGCGGCGCTGCTGCGCGCCCTGCGCGACAGCGGCGAGCTGGCGCGCATCTTCGAGCCCTACCGCATCACGGTGGCCGCACCACGCAACTAAATTCGCGCGTTGCGGCAACGTTCTCAGCAGTGAGCCTTTTCTTCATTGCCGTGAGTCAAGCCCATGCCGTTCGATGCCGCTTCGCAGCCCCTGTCAGTACCACGCTGGCGCAGCCTCAGTGCCGAGGAGGGCGACAGCTGGCTGAGCCTGTCCCTCGAAGGCCGCCCGCTGATCCAGTTGCGCCTGGAGGCGGGCGCTACCCTGCACCTTCACCTTGAGCGCCTGTGCCCCGAGCGCCCCTATCAGGCCTTGTGGGCCGCCTGTTATTGGCTGCTGTCCCGCGATCCGGCCTGTCAGCGCCTGGCCTGGCACCTACCCGAGGCGCTGCCCCAGGCATTGACCAGTGGCCTGCTGCTAGCCGGTGAGCAGCCAGGCCAGTACCTGTGCGAGCGAGCGCTGTTCTGGCAGCTGCCGCAGCCGTGGCTGGGCGAGTCGGCCACCGTGGCATACCCGCAGCAGATGCAGATCAGCAACGGCAAGCGCCACCCACGCCGCACGCCCAAGCCCCGTGGCGAGGTGTACCGGCGCTTCGATGCGCGCCTGGGCAGTTGGGTGTCGCTGCGGACCTTGGAGATCGAGCATGACCTGGAGCGCTTCAACCGCTGGCAGAACAACCCACGGGTGGAGGCGTTCTGGCAGGAGGGTGGCACCCTTGCGCAGCATCGCGAGTACCTGGGCAAGCTCGAGGCCGACCCGCATACCCTGACGCTGATCGGCTGCTTCGATGACCAGCCGTTTGCCTACTTCGAGGCGTACTGGGCCAAGGAAGACCGCATTGCGCCGTTCTACCCGGCCGATGACTACGACCGTGGCATCCACATGCTGGTAGGGGAGGAGAGCCACCGCGGGCCGCACAAGGTGGCCAGTTGGCTATCGGCGCTGGTGCACTACCTGTTCCTGGATGACCCGCGCACCCAGCGGGTGGTGGCCGAGCCGCGTGCCGACAACGGCAAGATGATCGGCTACATGCACGACCAGTGCTTCCATTGCGACAAGGAGTTCGACTTCCCGCACAAGCGTGCGGCGTTGATGATTCTGGGGCGGGAACGGTTTTTCGACCGCTGCAAACTGGCTTGATATCGAGGTGGCTTCTTCGCGGGCACGCCCGCTCCCACAGGTCCCCCTCAGTCTTTGAGGTCTGTGCTTATCCTGTGGGAGCGGGCGTGCCCGCGAAGAAGCGAACTCTGCTTGATCAGGCCTGCCGACTGGCCGTCTTGCGGCAATGTACCAGCGCATCGCGGATCATGAAGTTGACCAGCGTCGGCGACACGCCCAGCTCCTTGGCAATGTCTTTTTGCGGCACGCCATGCAGGCGGTACATCTCGAAGGCATAGCGGGTGCGCTGAGGCAGTTCGTTCAGCGCCTCGGCAATGTCATCCAGTGCGGCGAGGTTGATGTGGGTGGCTTCGGGGGAGGCGTTTTGCACGACCACGTTCAGGCCTTCCTCCTCGCTGCCGGAGTACTTCAACTCCATGGCCTGCTTGCGGTAGTGGTCGATGGCCAGGTTGCGCACGATCTGGAACAGGTAGCTCAGCTGCGCCTTGAACGACGAGGTGATGTGCGGAGCGGCGCCGAGCCGGAAAAAGGCGTCCTGCACCACATCTTCGGCGCGCGAGCGGCAGCCGGTGATGCGGGCGGCGATCTTGACCAGGATGCTGCGGTTGTCGACGAAGGCCTGCAGTAATGGTGAATCGCACTTACTTGTGGATAGTTGTTCCGCCATGGAAATCACCTTGTCACAGAGGGGAAAGGACGCACCCAAAGTTGGGAAGCTTCCTACGACGGGCGACAAGCTATTCAGAATGATAATAATTGTCAAATGCGAAATGTAATTAGTTTCATGTGATTTCGGTTCTAAGGCGTGAGGGTTGCTGGGTGCATGGCAGGGCGTTTTCAGCGCCTGTGAGATCGAGCGCCGCACCACCCAAGGCCTACCCCCAGCAGCCCAAATGCAGCCCCCAAACCCTTTCATACGCTAATTTATCCCCCCGCCCATCCGTTCCCCTGTGTACACCCCAGGCCGCCACACGCCGCCGCGCCCACGTTCGCGCAGCAGCCGGCCCGACCCAACCAGACACTGGCAGGAACACCCCATGACGGACGCCTTCGAACTCCCGCTCTCGCTGGTCCAGGCCCTGGCGCAACGCGCCGCGCAGAGCCCGGACAAAGTCGCCTTGCGCTTTCTGGCCGACGCGCCCGGCGAGCAGGCCGTGCTCAGCTATCGGGACCTCGACCAGCGTGCGCGCACCATCGCCGCTGCCTTGCAGGCCCGGGCCGGCTTCGGCGACCGTGCAGTGCTGCTGTTCCCCAGCGGGCCAGACTACGTGGCGGCGTTCTTCGGCTGTCTGTATGCCGGTGTGATTGCAGTGCCGGCCTACCCGCCGGAGTCCGCGCGCCAGCACCACCAGCAGCGCTTGTTGTCGATCATCGACGACGCCGAGCCGCGCCTGCTGCTGACCGTTGCGGCGCTGCACGGCAGCCTGCAGGGCCTGGAGGCCCTGGCGGCGCCCAACGCTCCCGAACTGCTGGCAGTGGATAGCCTGGACCCGGCGTTGGCTGCGAACTGGCGCGAGCCCGTACTCAAGGGTGATGACATCGCCTTCCTGCAGTACACCTCAGGCTCCACCGCATTGCCCAAAGGCGTGCAGGTCAGCCATGGCAACCTGGTGGCCAACGAACAACTGATCCGCCAGGGCTTTGGCCTCGACCTCAATCCTGATGACGTGATCGTCAGCTGGCTGCCGCTGTACCACGACATGGGCCTGATCGGCGGCCTGTTGCAGCCGATCTTCAGCGGCGTACCCTGCGTACTGATGTCGCCGGGCTACTTCCTGGCCCGGCCGCTGCGCTGGTTGCAGGCCATCAGTGAATACGGCGGTACCATCAGCGGCGGCCCCGACTTCGCCTACCGGCTGTGCAGCGAGCGGGTCAGCGAAGCCTCGCTGGCCGGGCTCGACCTCAGCCGTTGGCGGGTGGCCTATTCCGGCTCCGAGCCGATCCGCCAGGACAGCCTGGCGACCTTCGCCGACAAGTTTCAGGCCTGCGGCTTCGACTCACAGAGCTTCTTCGCCAGCTACGGCCTGGCCGAGGCGACCCTGTTCGTCAGCGGCAGCCGCCGTGGCCAGGGCATCGCTGAATTGGAGCTGGACGCCGAAGCCTTCGCCGCCAACCGTGCAGAACCTGGCAAGGGCAGTGTGCTGATGAGCTGTGGCTACCCGCAGCCCGGGCATGCCGTGCGCATTGTCGAACCACAACGCCTGCAGGTGCTGGGCGACAACCAGGTGGGCGAGATCTGGGCCGGCGGCCCGAGCATCGCCCTGGGCTACTGGCGCAACCCAGAGGCCAGCGCCCGCACCTTCGTCGAGATGGACGGCCAGACCTGGCTGCGTACCGGTGACCTGGGTTTCATGCGCGAAGGCGAAGTGTTCGTCACCGGGCGCCTGAAAGACATGCTGATCGTGCGTGGGCAGAACCTGTACCCGCAGGACCTGGAAAAAACCCTCGAGCGCGAAGTGGATGTGCTGCGCAAAGGCCGGGTGGCGGTGTTCGCCGTAGAGCAGCAAGGCGAGGAGGGCATCGGCGTGGCGGTGGAAGTCAGCCGCAACGTGCAGAAGGCGATCAAACCCCAGGACCTGATCAAGACCCTGCGCCAGGTGATCGCCGACGCCTGCCGCCAGGCCCCGGCCGTGGTCCTGTTGCTGAACCCGGGCGCGCTGCCCAAGACCTCCAGCGGCAAGCTGCAGCGTTCGGCCTGCCGCTTGCGCATGGACGATGGCAGCCTGGACTGCTATGCCCGCTTCCCTGAAGTGGGCGAGCCCGTTGCCACGGGGGCAGCCGGCGATGAACTACAGGCACGCATCGCCGCTGTGTGGCGCGACATCCTCAAGGTCGAGGCGGTGGCAGCAGACGACCACTTCCTGTTGCTGGGCGGCAACTCCATCGCCGCCACCCACGCCACCGCACGCCTGGCCGATGAACTGGGCATCAACCTGGGCCTGCGCACCCTGTTCGAGGCGCCGGTACTGGCTGATTACGCCAAGGCCGTGGCCGCGATCATCGCCGAAGGCGGTGGCCGGGTCGGGGCCATCGCCACCCTGGAGCGCACCCAGGCGCTGCCCCAGTCGCTGGCGCAAAACCGCCTGTGGCTGCTATGGCAGTTGGACCCGCAGTCGGCCGCCTATAACATTCCGGCCGGCCTGCAGTTGCGCGGTGAGCTGGACGAAAGTGCCCTGGAAGCGGCCTTCAAGGCGCTGGTGGCGCGCCACGAATCACTGCGTACCCTGTTTGCCGAAGAGAACGGCCAGGCCCTGCAGCGCATCCTGCCGCAACAGGCGTTCAACCTTCGCCGCCTGGACCTCGAAGGCCAGGCCGCCGAACAGGTCGCCGCCCAGCGGGAAACCGAGGCCCGCCAGCCGTTCGACCTGACCCATGGGCCATTGCTGCGGGTGACCCTGGCGCGCCTTGACGATGAACACCATCAGCTATGGGTGACCCTGCACCATATCGTCGCCGATGGCTGGTCGCTGAACATCCTGCTCGACGAATTCGCCAAACTGTACGCCGCCCGTTGCCAAGGCCTTGAGGCCAACCTGGCAGCGCTGACCCTGGGTTACGCCGACTACGGCACCTGGCAGCGACAGTGGCTGGCCGCAGGCGAAGCCGAGCGTCAGTTGCAGTACTGGCAGGTGCGCCTGGGAGATGAACTACCGGTGCTCGACCTGTGCACCGACCATCCACGCGCCAGCCAGCGCGACCACCGTGCCGCCCGCTTCAGCCTCAAGGTACCGGCCAGGCTCACCGAGGCGCTCAAGGGCCTGGCCCGCGAACAGCAGGCCAGCCTGTTCATGGTGCTGCTGGCCGGCTGGCAGGCGCTACTGCACCGCTACAGTGGCCAGGCCGATATCCGCGTCGGCGTGCCCAACGCCAACCGCCCGCGCCTGGAAACCCAAGGTATGGTCGGCTTCTTCATCAATACCCAGGTGCTGCGCGCGCAACTCGATGGCCGCCTGCCGTTCGATCAGTTACTGGCCCAGGTGCGCCAGGCCACCCTGGACGCCCAAGCCAACCAGGACCTGCCGTTCGAGCAACTGGTCGACGCCTTGCCCGAGGCACGCGAGCAAGGCCTGTTCCAGGTCATGTTCAACCACCAGCAACGTGACCTGTCTGCCCTGCGCCGCCTGCCGGGCCTGCTGGCCGAAGAACTGCCGTGGCACAGTCGCGAAGCCAAGTTCGACTTGCAGTTGCACAGTGAGGAAGACCACCAGGGCCGCCTGAGCCTGGCTTTCGACTATGCCGCAGAACTGTTCGACGCCAGCACCGTCCAGCGTCTGGCCCAGCACCTGCTGGCCCTGCTGGAGCAGGTGTGCGCCGAGCCGCAGCGGGCGCTGGGCGAGGTGCAATTGCTCGACGAGCCTGGCCGCGCGCAACTGCTGAGCTGGGGCCAGGCACCGGTAGCAGCACCGCAGCGTCTGCTGGTCGAGCAGCTCAATGAACAGGCACGCCTGACCCCGCAGCGCACCGCCCTGGTGTGGGACGGTGGCAGCCTGGAGTACGCCGAGCTGCACCAGCAAGCCAACCGTCTGGCCCACTACCTGCGTGACAAAGGCGTCGGCCCCGACACCTGCGTGGCCATCGCCGTAGAGCGTTCGCCGCAGCTGCTGGTCGGCCTGCTGGGCATTCTCAAGGCCGGTGGCGCCTATGTGCCGCTGGACGTCGATTACCCGGCCGAGCGCCTGGCCTACATGCTCGGCGACTGCAACGCTGGCCTGCTGCTGAGCCACAGCAGCCTGCTGGGCAGGCTGCCACAGGTCGAGGGCGTCAGCGCCATTGCCCTCGACCAGTTGCACCTGGACAGCTGGCCTACCCATGCGCCTGGCCTGCACCTGCATGGCGACAACCTGGCCTACGTGATCTATACCTCCGGCACCACTGGCCAGCCAAAAGGCGTGGGCAATACCCATGCAGCACTGGCCGAGCGCCTGCAGTGGATGCAGGCCAGCTATGCGCTGGACGACAGTGACGTGCTGATGCAGAAGGCGCCGATCAGCTTCGACGTTTCGGTGTGGGAATGCTTCTGGCCGCTGGTGACCGGTTGCAAGCTGGTGCTTGCCGGCCCCGGCGAGCACCGTGACCCGCAGCGCATCGCCGCGTTGGTGCAAACCCATGGCGTGACCACGCTGCACTTCGTGCCGCCGCTGTTGCAGGTATTCATCCAGGAGCCGCAGGCGGGTGCCTGCAGCAGCCTGCGCCGGCTGTTCTCCGGTGGTGAAGCGCTGTCCGTCGCGCTGCGTGACCGGGTGCTACAGGCGCTGCCACAGGTGCAACTGCACAACCGCTATGGCCCGACCGAAACCGCCATCAACGTCACCCACTGGCATTGCCAGGCTAGCGATGGCGAGCACTCGCCGATCGGCCGCCCGCTGGGCAATGTGCTGTGCCGCGTGCTGGACGACGAGCTGGAACTGACGGCCCCTGGTGTACCGGGCGAGCTGTACCTTGGCGGTGCAGGCCTGGCCCGTGGCTACCTGGGCCGCCCGGGCCTCACCGCCGAGCGCTTCGTGCCCCGGGCCGACGGCCATGGCGAACGCCTGTACCGCAGTGGCGACCGCGCCCGCTGGCAGGTGCAGACCGAGGCGCTGGAGTACCTTGGCCGCCTCGACCAGCAGGTCAAGGTGCGTGGCTTCCGGGTCGAGCCCGAGGAAGTCCAGGCCTGCCTGCTGGCGCAAGCGGGGGTCGAACAGGCGCTGGTGCTGATCCACAAGGATGCCGTCGGCGCACAACTGGTCGGTTACTACACCGGCAGCGCCCAGCCTGATGCATTGCTGACGGTGCTGGCTGAACAACTACCGGCTTACATGGTGCCGGCACAACTCATCCCGCTGGCGCAGATGCCGCTGGGCCCCAGCGGCAAGGTCGAGCGCAAGGCATTGCCGGCCCCGGTGTGGCAGCAGCGTGCGCACGTCGAGCCACAAACCGAGCTGCAGCAGCAGGTTGCCGCCATCTGGCGCGAGGTGCTGAACCTGCCGTGCATCGGCCTGCAGGATGACTTCTTCGCCCTCGGCGGCCATTCGCTGCTGGCCACTCAAATTGTTTCGCGCACGCGTCAGGCCTGCGATGTCGAGCTACCGCTCAAGGCCCTGTTCGACGCCAGCGAGCTGGGCGCCTTCTGTGCCGAGATCGCGCGTGTCCGCGCTGCCGGTGAGCACAACCTGCAAGGCGCAATCGCCCGTGTCGACCGCCGTCAGGCGGTGCCGCTGTCGTATTCTCAGCAGCGCATGTGGTTCCTCTGGCAAATGGAGCCGGACAGCCCGGCGTACAACGTCGGCGGCATGGCACGCCTGCGCGGCGCCCTGCATGTGGATGCCTTCGAGCGTGCGCTGCAGGCGCTGGTGGTGCGCCACGAAACCCTGCGCACCACCTTCCCCGGCATCGATGGCGTGCCGTACCAGTGCGTGGCCGAAGACAGCAGCCTGCACCTCGACTGGCAGGACTTCAGCGCCTTGCCCGCCGATGCCCGCCAACAACGCCTGCAACAACTGGCCGACGACCAGGCGCACCAGCCGTTCGATCTGGAGCGCGGCCCGCTGCTGCGCGCATGCCTGGTCAAAGCCGAAGAGCGTGAGCACTTCTTCGTACTGACCCTGCACCACATCGTCACCGAAGGCTGGGCCATGGACATCTTCGCCCGCGAACTGGGCGAGCTGTACGAGGCCTTCGTCGATGACCGCGAATCGCCGCTGGCGCCGCTGCCGGTGCAGTACCTGGACTACAGCGTTTGGCAACGGCAATGGCTGGAGAGCGGCGAGGGCGCCCGCCAGCTGGCCTACTGGAAGGATCGCCTGGGCGACGAACACCCGGTGCTGGCGTTGCCTGCCGACCGCCCGCGCCCGGCCGTGCAGAGCCACCGTGGCGAGCTGTACCGTTTCGAGCTCGACCCGGCGCTGGTTGCCCGCGTACATGCCTTCAACAGCCAGCGTGGCCTGACCCTGTTCATGACCATGGCAGCCACCCTGGCCGCCTTGTTGCACCGCTACAGCGGCCAGCGTGACCTGCGCATTGGCGCGCCGGTGGCCAACCGCATCCGCCCGGAAAGCGAAGGGCTGATCGGCGCGTTCCTCAACACCCAGGTGCTGCGTTGCGAGCTGGACGGCCAGATGACCGCCGCACAGTTGCTGGAGCAGATGCGCCAGGTTGCCATCGAAGGCCAGTCGCACCAGGACCTGCCGTTCGACCAGCTGGTGGAAGCCCTGCAGCCACCGCGCAGCAGCGCCTACAACCCGCTGTTCCAGGTGATGTGCAACGTGCAGCGCTGGGCCTTCCAGCAAAGCCGCCAGCTTGCTGGCATGCAGGTGGACTACCTGGTCAACGACGCCAGCGCCACCAAGTTCGACCTGTACCTGGAGGTGACCGACCTCGACGGCCGCCTGGGTTGCTGCCTGACCTACAGCCGTGACCTGTTCGACGAACCACGCATTGCACGCATGGCCGAGCACTGGCAGCAACTGCTGGCCGGCCTGCTCGACAACCCGCAGCAGCGCCTGTGTGAGCTGCCGATGCTGAGTAGCGCCGAGCAGCAGGTGCTGGCGGGCCAGTTGCAGGGCGAGCAGGACCTCGACCTCGGCCAGACCCTGCACGGCCTGTTCGCCGCCCAGGCTGCGCGCACGCCGCATGCAGGTGCGTTGACCTTCGCCGGCCAGCACATGACCTATGCCGAACTCGACCAGCAGGCCAACCGCCTGGCCCGCGCCCTGCGCGAGCGCGGCGTCGGCCCGCAGGTGCGCGTGGGCCTGGCGCTGGAGCGCTCGCTGGAAATGGTCGTCGGCCTGCTGGCCATCCTCAAGGCCGGTGGCGCCTACGTGCCGCTCGACCCCGAGTACCCGCTCGACCGCCTGCGCTACATGATTGAAGACAGCCGCATCGGCCTGCTGCTGAGCCAGCGCGCGCTGCTGCAAACCCTGGGCGAGCTGCCCGAAGGCGTGACGCGCTGGAGCCTGGAGGACGACAGCGCCAGCCTGTCGGCCTACAGCGATGCGCCGCTGGACAACCACAACCTGCCGCAGCACCAGGCCTACCTGATCTACACCTCCGGCTCCACCGGCAAGCCCAAGGGCGTGGTAGTCAGCCACGGCGAGTTCGCCATGCATTGCCAGGCGGTGATCGCGGCGTTCGGCATGCGCAGCGATGACTGCGAGCTGCACTTCTATTCGATCAATTTCGATGCCGCCAGCGAACGCCTGTGGGTGCCGCTGCTGTGTGGCGCCCGCGTGGTGTTGCGTGCCCAGGGGCAGTGGGGTGCCGAAGACATCTGTCAGCTGGTGCACGAGCAGCAGGTGAGCATCCTCGGCTTCACGCCCAGCTACGGTAGCCAGTTGGCGCAGTACCTGGCCGGGCAGGGCGAGCAGTTGCCCGTGCGCCTGGTGATTACCGGTGGTGAAGCGCTGACCGGCGAACACCTGCAGCGCATCCGCCAGGCCTTCGCGCCGCAGCAGTTCTTCAACGCCTACGGGCCGACCGAAACCGTGGTCATGCCGCTGGCCTGCCTGGCACCACAGACACTGCCAGCGGAGCTTGGCAGCGTACCGATCGGCCGCGTCATCGGTAGCCGCACGGCCTACATCCTTGACGAGGACCTTGCCCTGTTGCCACAAGGCGGTATTGGCGAGCTGTATGTCGGCGGTGCCGGCCTGGCCCAGGGGTACCACGACCGCCCGGGCCTCAGCGCCGAGCGCTTCGTCGCCGACCCGTTCAGCAGCGAAGGCGGGCGCCTGTACCGCACCGGTGACCTGGTGCGCCTGGGCAGCGATGGCCTGGTCGAGTACGTCGGCCGCGCCGACCAGCAGGTGAAGATTCGCGGTTTCCGCATCGAACTGGGCGAGATCGAAAGCCGCCTGCAGGCGCATGCCGATATCGACGAGGCCGTGGTGCTGGCCCTCGACCTGCCGGGCGGCAAGCAGTTGGTGGGCTACCTGGTGTGCAAGCAGGCCGCTGCCGACAGCGAGACCCAGGGCCTGCTGCGCGACGCGGTGAAGGCCGATGCCCGCCAGCATCTGCCGGACTACATGGTGCCAGCGCACCTGGTGCTGCTCGACAGCCTGCCGCTGATGGGCAACGGCAAGCTCGACCGCCGTGCGCTGCCGCTGCCGGACCTGGAGCAGGCTCGCCAGCAGTACCAGGCGCCCGGCAGCCCGGTAGAAGCGCAATTGGCGCAGATCTGGTGCGACGTGCTCAACGTTGCCCGGGTTGGCGTGCAGGACAACTTCTTCGAGCTGGGCGGCGACTCGATCCTGTCGATCCAGGTGGTCAGCCGGGCCCGTCAGGCCGGTTTGCAGTTCACCCCGCGCGACCTGTTCCAGCATCAGACCATCCAGACCCTGGCGGCCATCGTTCGGCACAGCGAAGCCGCCAGCAGCATCGAACAGGGCCAGCGCCAGGGCCAGACCGGCCTCACGCCGATCCAGCACTGGTTCTTCGACAGTGAAGTGCCACAGCCGCAGCACTGGAACCAGGCCGTTCTGCTGGAGGCGCGCGAGCCGCTGGATGAAGGGTTACTGGAGCACGCCTTGGCCGCCCTGGTGCAGCACCACGACAGCCTGCGTCTGCGCTTCAGCCAGGCCCAGGGCCGTTGGCAGGCCGAATATGCCCAGCCTGGCACCGGGCAATTGCTATGGACAGCCACGGTTGCCGACTTCGCCGATTGCCAACCGCTGTATACCGACCTGCAACGCAGCCTCGACCTGCAGCAGGGCCCACTGTTGCGCGCCTTGCTGGTAAAGGACGGGCAGGGCAGCCAGCGCCTGTTGCTGGCGATCCATCACCTGGTGGTCGATGGCGTGTCGTGGCGCGTGCTGCTGGAAGACCTGCAGGCGCTGTACCGTGGCCAGCCGCTGGCGGCCAAGACCCATGCCATGGGCGACTGGGCCGCACGCCTGGCCAGCTACGCCGGTAGCGATTCGCTGCGTGACGAGCTGGGCTGGTGGCAAGGCCAGTTGGGCAGCGTGCGCCGCGAACTGCCATGCGATCACCCGCAGGGCGGCAACCTGCACCGTCACGCCCGTACCCTGGCCATCGGCCTGGATGTGGTGCAGACCCGGCAGTTGCTGCAACAGGCCCCGGCGGCCTATCACACCCAGGTCAATGACCTGCTGCTGACCGCGCTGGCACGTGCCCTGTGCCGCTGGAGCGGCGACGAAGAAGTGCTGGTACAGCTTGAAGGCCATGGTCGCGACGGGCTGTTCGAAGACATGGACCTGACCCGCAGCGTCGGTTGGTTCACCAACGCTTATCCACTGAGCCTGCGCCCGCTGCCAGGCGAGGACGACGCGGCGCGGGCCGGTTCGATCAAGCGCATCAAGGAGCAGCTGCGCCAGGTGCCGCACAAAGGGCTGGGTTACGGTGTGTTGCGCTACCTGGCGGATGAGGCCGGGCGCGAGCAGATGGCGGCCTTGCCGCAGGCGCGTATCACTTTCAACTACCTGGGTCAGTTCGACCAGCAGTTCGACAGCTCTGCTCTGTTCCAGCCAATGGACGCCCCGGCCGGCCTGGCCCATGACCTCGATGCACCGCTGCCCAACTGGCTGAGTGTCGATGGCCAGGTGTATGGCGGTGCCCTGCAACTGCGTTGGACCTTCAGCACCGAGCGCTATGACGAGCGGACCA
The DNA here is from genome assembly GCF_022533585.1 of Pseudomonas sp. LS.1a. Taxonomy (NCBI): domain Bacteria; kingdom Pseudomonadati; phylum Pseudomonadota; class Gammaproteobacteria; order Pseudomonadales; family Pseudomonadaceae; genus Pseudomonas; species Pseudomonas sp. LS.1a. Next base: position 3,997,416 of record NZ_CP092827.1, on the reverse strand, counting down.
TCGCCCGCCTGGCCGAGGCTTATCGCCAGGAGCTGCTGGCACTGGTCGAGCATTGCCTGGCGGATGGCAACGGCAGCTTCACGCCGTCGGACTTCCCGCTGGCACACCTGACCCAGGCGCAGATCGACGCGCTGCCGGTACCGGCTGCGCAGATCGAGGACGTCTACCCGCTGACGCCGATGCAGGAGGGCATGCTGTTGCACACCCTGCTGGAGCCGGGCACCGGCCTCTATTACATGCAGGACCGCTACCGCATCAACAGCGCGCTCGACCCCGAGCGCTTCGCCCAGGCCTGGCAGGCGGTAGTGGCGCGCCACGAAGCGCTACGTGCATCGTTCAGCTGGAATACCGGCGAGGCGATGCTGCAGATCATCCACAAGCCGGGCAACACACCGGTGGACTACCAGGACTGGCGCGGCCTCGATGACGACGCCCAGGAGCAGCGCCTGCAGGCCTTGCACAAGCAGGAACGCGAGGCGGGTTTCGCCCTGCTCAGCGAGGCGCCGTTCCACCTGCGCCTGGTGCGTGTGGCCGACGAGCGCTACTGGTTCATGATGAGCAACCACCACATCCTCATCGACGCCTGGTGCCGCTCGTTGTTGATGAACGACTTCTTCGAGGTCTACCAGGCCCTTGGCGAAGGCCGTCAGGCCCAGCTGCCGGTGCCACCGCGCTACCGCGACTACATCGGCTGGCTGCAACGCCAGGGCCTGGACGACGCGCGCGCCTGGTGGCAGGCCAACCTGGCCGGCTTCGAACGCGCCACCACCCTCCCCAGCGACCGCCCGCTGCGCCACGACCATGCCGGTAGCGGCATGATCGTCGGTGACTGCTACACCCGCCTGGCGGTAAGCGACGGCGTGCGCCTGCGCGAACTGGCCCAGGCCCACCAGCTCACCGTCAACACCTTTGCCCAGGCGGCCTGGGCCCTGGTGCTGGCGCGCTACAGCGGCGACCGCGACGTGATCTTTGGCGTGACCGTGGCCGGGCGCCCGGTGAGCATGCCGCAGATGCAGCGTACCGTCGGCCTGTTCATCAACAGCATTGCCTTGCGCGTGCAGTTGCCGGTGGCGGGTGAGCGCTGCAGTGTGCGCCAGTGGTTGCAAGGCCTGCTGGAGCGCAACATGGAGCTGCGCGAGTACGAATACCTGCCGCTGGTGGCGATCCAGGAATGCAGCGAGCTGCCCAAGGGTCAGCCGCTGTTCGACAGCCTGTTCGTGTTCGAGAACGCGCCGGTGGAAACCACCGTGCTCGACCACGCCCAGCACCTGAATGCCAGTTCCGACTCGGGCCGTACCCATACCAACTTCCCGCTGACAGCAGTGTGCTACCCGGGCGATGACCTCGGCCTGCACCTGTCGTTCGACCAGCGTTACTTCGACTACCCGACCGTCGAGCGCCTGCTGGCCGAGTTCAAGCGCCTGCTGCTGGCGCTGGTGCAGGGTTTTGAAGGGGAGGTGGGTGAACTGCCGTTGCTTGGCACCGAAGAACAGCGCTTCCTGCTGGAAGACTGCAACCGTACCGAACGGTCTTATCCGCTGGAGCAGAGCTACATCGCGCAGTTCGAAGCACAAGTGGCCGCGCATCCGCAGCGTACTGTGGCCCGTTGCCTGGAAGCCTCCTATGACTACGCCGGGCTGAACCTGGCGGCCAACCGCCTGGGCCATGCCCTGGTGGCTTCCGGGGTCCGCGTGGATCAGCCGGTGGCATTGCTGGCCGAACGCGGGTTGCCGTTGCTGGGCATGATCGTTGGCAGCTTCAAGGCTGGCGCTGGCTACCTGCCGCTGGACCCTGGCCTGCCGGCAGCGCGCCTGCAAAGCATCATCCAGCTCAGCGGCACGCCGGTGCTGGTGTGCAGTGCAGCCTGTGCTGAGCAAGGGCAGCTGTTGCTGGATGAGCTGGAGCTGGCGACACGGCCGCAGCTGCTGGTTTGGGAAGACATCCAGGCCAGTGCCGTTGCCAGCCACAACCCAGGCATCCACAGCGGGCCGGATAACCTCGCTTATGTGATCTACACCTCAGGCTCCACCGGCCTGCCGAAGGGGGTGATGGTCGAGCAGCGCGGCATGCTCAACAACCAGCTGAGCAAGGTGCCGTACCTGGCGCTCAGCGAGCAGGACGTGGTCGCCCAGACGGCCTCGCAGAGCTTCGACATTTCCGTGTGGCAGTTCCTTGCCGCGCCGTTGTTCGGCGCCAAAGTGGAGATTGTGCCGAACGCCATCGCCCATGACCCGCAGGGCCTGCTGACGCATGTGCAGGCTACCGGCATCACCGTACTGGAAAGTGTGCCGTCGCTGATCCAGGGCATGCTGGCCAACGACCATCAGGCGCTCGACGGGTTGCGCTGGATGCTGCCGACCGGCGAAGCCATGCCACCGGAGCTGGCAGCGCAGTGGCTGCAGCGTTACCCGCAGATCGGCCTGGTCAACGCCTATGGCCCGGCGGAGTGCTCCGATGACGTGGCGTTCTTCCGCGTAGATGCCGCCTCGACCCGTGGCAGCTACCTGCCGATCGGCACGCCGACCGACAACAACCGCCTGTACCTGTTCGGCGAGGACCAGACGCTGGTGCCGCTGGGGGCGGTGGGTGAGCTGTGCGTGGCTGGCACCGGCGTGGGCCGTGGCTATGTCGGCGACCCGATGCGTACGGCGCTGGCATTCATCCCCCATCCTCATGGTGCGCCGGGCGAACGCCTGTACCGCACCGGCGACCTGGCGCGGCAGCGTCCGGACGGGGTGCTGGAGTATGTCGGGCGCATCGACCACCAGGTAAAGATTCGCGGCTACCGCATCGAACTGGGCGAGATCGAAGCCCGTCTGCACGAGCAGGCGGAAATCCGCGATGCTGCCGTTGGCGTGCAAGAGGGCGTCAATGGCAAGCACCTGGTGGGCTACCTGGTGGCGCATCAGGGCATTGCAGCCGATGCTGCGTTGCTGGAGCAGCTCAAGCAGCGCCTGCGTGCCGAGTTGCCGGAGTACATGGTGCCGCTGCACTGGGGCTGGTTCGACAGCCTGCCGCACAACGCCAACGGCAAGCTCGACCGCAAGGCCCTGCCGGCCATCGACATCGGTGGCCAGCACAGCCAGGCCTACCAGGCGCCGCGTAACGAGCTGGAGGAGGTGTTGGCCGGTATCTGGGCCGATGTGCTGAAGGCCGAGCGGGTAGGGGTGCACGACAACTTCTTCGAGTTGGGCGGGCATTCGCTGCTGGCCACGCAGATCGCCTCGCGGGTGCAGAAGGAGTTACAACTGAACGTGCCGCTACGGGCGATGTTCGAGTGCAGCACGGTAGAGGAGCTGGCTGAATATGTGCAGGGGCTGCAGGGCAGTGCGCTGGATGACGACAAAGTCGACCGGCTCAGTGACCTGATGGCCGAGCTGGAGGGGTTGTAGGGTTAGGGTTTCGCCTTGAGTTTTGCGGGGCGGCGGAAATCGAGCGCCGCCCGCGCGGCGCATCGCGAGCAAGCTCGCTCCTACATTTGTTTCGGGCCAGTAACGCCTGTGCCAACGCGCCCGACCGCCTTGTTTGTTCGGCACAATAGCGTGATGGACGCCAAGGGACCGCGCGCCTCTGCCTCAGGAATTATTGGCCCGAAACAAATGTAGGAGCGAGCTTGCTCGCGATGCGCCGCGCGGGCGGCGCTCGATCTACGCCTCACCGCAAAACCCCCGACATGCGCTACCGCTTGCCGAGAATCTTCCCAAGCAACTCCGGCCGTGGTGCGCCTTGCTGGCTCTGCAGGTTGCCCTGGTCATCCTGATAGAAAATCGCCGGGGTCGCCTGCAAGCCCATTTCTTCCATCAGCGCCATGTTCGCCGCCAGCTTCTGCTGCACCGCCTCTGGCACCTGCTCCAGTGCCTTCAACTTGCTGGCCTTGCCTGCTTTTTCATGCTCGTGCAGTGCCTGGGCCGGGTCTTTCGCCGCCAGCAGCGCCGCCGACTTGCCCGGGCTGTCCTCGCGGATGATGCCGACCATGATATGGCGCAACTGCACCTTGCCCGACTCCACCCACGGCCGCGCCTGTTCCCAGAACATGTTGCAGTACGGGCAGTTGGGGTCGCTGAACAGGTACACCTTGCGCGGTGCATCGTCCTTGCCGTCGGCGATCCAGGCGGTTTTCTCCATCTTCGCCCAGATTTCCTTGCTCATCGGCGCATACACCAGCTTTTTCAGCGGCTCGGCACTGAGGTCCTTGCCCTGTTCGTCGAACAGGCTGCCGACCAGTACATGCTTGCCGTCAGGGGTGAGGTACAGGGCCAGGCCGTTATTCTGGTACTCGGCGGCATACCCGCGCAGGCCGTTGGGGGCGTCGAAGCTGCCTTTGATCACGGCGCCCTTGGCTTGCAGTTGTTGAATCGCCTTGGGCAACTCTTCGGCCCGCAGGCTGGGGGCAGCCAGCAGGGCCAGGGACAGGGGCAGCAGTGCAGTCAGTCGCATGTCAGTTTCCTTGTGCGGCAGGGGCGGGCACGGTGGCCCGGTCGAAAGGCTCCAGGGCGTGGCGCAGGCTGGCCCGGGACAGCTCGCCGAGGTGGCTGCCGACCAGCCGCCCGTCGGCGTCGTAGAACAGGGTGGTGGGCAGGGCCATGGAGCCGACGCGCTGGGCCAGCAGGCCGGTACCGTCGAACAGCACGTGGGTCAGGCTCAGGCCGGTGGTGGCGAGGAAGGTGCTGACGTTTTCCGGGGTTTCGCCCTGGTTGACGAACAGGAAGGTCACGTGCGGGTAAGCGCTTTGCGCCTGTTGCAGCACCGGCATTTCGCGTCGGCAGGGTGGGCACCAGGTGGCCCAGATGTTGATGACCAGCGGCTTGCCGCGGTAGCTGTGCAACGCTACGGATTGGCCGCTGGCGTTGCGCAGGCTCAGTTCCGGCAGTTCGGTGCCCTTGCTGTACAAATGGCCGCCGAGGCTGGCCAGGCCCCAGAACAGCGCCCCGCTGAACAGCGCCCAGCCCAGCGGGCGGCGCAGGCCCGGGTGGCGCCAGCCCTGCCAAAGGGCGCCGAGCACGATGCCGGCCAGGCCCGACCAGAACAGGAAGCCGCCATCACGGATATCGATGATCTGCAGCGGGTCGTCCTGGTACATCGGCCAGTAGGCCAGCACGAAGCCGGCACGTGCGCACAGCAGGCCGACCAGGAACAGGTTGAACAGTGCCGATTCCGGGCTCTCGCCGCCACGCCGGGCGACCCACCAGCCGACCACGCTGGCGATCACCAGGGCGGTGAGCATCAGCAGGTGGTTGAGGGCCATGGTCAGTGGCCCGAGGGTTACGGTCAGCATCAGCCTTGGCTCCTGGTCTGGGTCCAGTGTTGCAGGAAGGCGGCCGCATCCACTTCACCGGTGATGCGCCGCGCACGGCGTTCGTCGCCTTCCGGGCCGACCCAGATGATGCTGGGCGGGCCGGGTACCTGGTAACGCTGCAGCAGGGCCTGGCTGGCCGGGGTGTCGGCGGTCACGTCCAGGCGCAGCAGGTGCACGCCGGCCAGGCCGGCCTGCACGTCGCTGCGGGCGAACACCTGTTTTTCCATGACCTTGCACGACACGCACCAATCGGCATAGTAGTCGAGCATCACCCACTGGCCACGGGCCTTGGCCGCATCCAGTTCGCGTTGCAGGTCTTCGGGGCGGCTGACGGTGACGAAGGCGTCCTCGGCGTGCTGGCCGGCGGCCGGCGCAGCAGCGCCACCGGCGAACGGGCGCAGCGGCTGCCAGAGGTCGTCGCCACCGGCCGCAGCACCCACCAGCAGCAGGCCACCCCACAGGGCACCCAGCAGCGGCACTGCGCGCAACGCCGGCAACCGCTGCAGGGCCGGCCAGGCAGCCCAGGCCAGGGCGATCAGCAAGGCGCCGCTCAGGGCCAGCAGCAAGGCCGCGGGCAGCAGGCCGCGCACGGTGTACAGCGCCATGCCCAGGAACACGAAGCCGAACACGCCCTTGACCCGGTTCATCCAGGCGCCCGGGCGTGGCAGGTAGCGGTTGCCCAGGGTCACCAGCAACAGCAGCGGCACGCCCATGCCCAGGCCGAGGCTGAACAGCACCAGCGCCCCCTGCAGCACGTCGCCGCTCTGGGCGATGTACAGCAACGCGCCGGCCAACGGCGCGGTCATGCATGGGCCCATGAGCAGGCCGGACAGCGCGCCCAGCAGCGCCGCGCCATACAGGTTGCCGCCACGGGTGCCTTGCCCGGCGCGGTCGAGGCGGTCACGCACAGCGGCGGGCAGTTGCAGTTCGAAGGCGCCGAACATCGGCAGGGCCAGCAGCACGAACAGCCCCGCCAGGCTGCCCAGCAGCCAGGGTTGCTGCAGCCAGGCCTGCAGGCTGGCGCCCAGCAGCGCGGCAACCACGCCCAGGGCGGCATACACCAGGGCCATGCTCAGTACATAGACCCCAGCCAGTACCCAGCCGCGCCGGGCACTGGCGCCATTGCCCAGTACCAGCCCGGCGAGGATCGGCAGCATCGGCAGCGTGCAGGGGGTAAAGGCCAGCAACAGGCCCAGGCCGAAGAACGCCAGCAGGCTCCAGGCCAGGTGGCCTTGTTGCAGGTCGCTGGCCAGGGCCTGGTCAGAGGCTTGTTCGGCCGCTGGCGCCACACTGCCGCCCAGGTCGATCAGCGTGGTTTGCGGCGGGTAGCACAGGCCGGCGTCGGCACAGCCCTGCCAGCCCAGGCGCAGCTGACCCTGGGCATTGGCCGGGAGCAGCAGTTCGAGCTGGTCGCGGTACACCGCACTGTCACCGAAGAATTCGTCGTGGTGGTTGAGGGCGGTTGGCAGTTGCGGGTGCTGTTCGGCAGGCAGGCCGTCGAACTTCAGGCGCTTCTGATACAGGTAGTAGCCTGGCTGGATCTGGAAGAACAGGCGCATCTGGCCATCGGCCTGGCGGTCGTGGGTCAGCACGAAGGCCTGGTTGACCGGCAGGAATGCCGGTTTGACATCGAACGGGTTGGCCTGCAGCGGGCCGGCCAGCAGCAGTGTCAGGAAGAGCAGGAGGACGCGCATGTCTTCGCCTTGGCAGTACGTTGAAAGGGGTCATGCTGGCTTGGGTCGATTAACCCAAGGTTAACCCTTTCCTGTGGATGCAAATTCCTGCAGCCCGCACTGGCGCCGAGCCTGCTTGCAGGTGACTGACAGGTTCAACTGCCTGCGCCAGGCCTGGAGTGGATTGCCCGGCGACCTGGGCGTACAGTAGTTCGTCGAACTGAAGGCGGAGTAAAGCGTGCAGCATCTCGATCTCCAGGTGATCCGCCAGGCGTTGCAGTATGCGTGCGACCGCCAGCGGGTGTGGCTGTGCACGGTACTCGCCACCTATGGCTCGGCACCCCGTGCGCCGGGCTCGCTGCTGCTGGTGAACGCCAGCGCCGACACCGCGGTGGTGGCGCTGTGAGTGTGGTCGCGCTGGTGCTGGCGGCAGGCCGCGGCACGCGTTTCGGTTCCGACAAACGCCGGGCGGCCCTGGCCGATGGCCGCTGCCTGCTGGCACATAGCGTGGCGCGGGCGCGGGCAGTATTCGATGATGTACGCGTAGTGCTGCGCGAAGGGGAGCGGGGCGAGGATTTCGGGCTCTCAGCTGATTGCCGGGTTGTCGTGAGCCCTGGTGCGGCGTCGGGGATGGGGCATAGTCTGGCTGCCGGGGCTGGGGCGTTAGTCGACAGCAAGGCGCAGGCGGTGGCGATTTTGCTGGGTGATATGCCTTGGATCGAACCGGCCACTTTGCGGCAGTTGGCGGAAGCCGCCAGCGCTTCGAAAATCGTGTTGCCACGTCATGCCGGGCAGCACGGACACCCGGTGATTTTCGGGCGCGATTTCTGGCCGGCGCTGGGGCAACTGGCCGGGGATGAAGGGGCGCGTGCGGTGGTGCGGGCGCAGCGGGATTGTTGCGTGGTGGTTGAAGTGGAGGATGCCGGGGTTCTGCTGGATGTAGATACGCCGCAGGGGTTGATTCAGGCCTGATGTGCTCACTGCAAGCGTCAAGGTGAACACCCCTTCACGCCACAAAAGGTCCATAATCCCCCCTTAATCCGCCCAAGGTGCAATGCCAGCTACACCATTCCGGGAGCCCCACCATGCACGTTCTGCTCTGCGAGGACGACGACCTGATCGCCGCCGGCATCTGCGCCGGCCTTACCGCCCAGGGCCTGACCGTGGACCGTGTGGGCAACGCCGCCGATGCACGGGCGATGCTGCAGGCCGCGCAGTTCGACGTGATGATTCTCGACCTTGGCCTGCCCGACGAAGACGGCCTGAAGCTGTTGCGCCGCCTGCGCGAGAAAGGCGAGACACTGCCAGTGCTGGTGCTCACCGCCCGTGATGCGGTCACCGACCGGGTCGATGGCCTGCAGGCTGGTGCCGACGACTACCTGCTCAAACCCTTCGACCTGCGCGAGCTGGCCGCACGCCTGCACACCCTGCTGCGGCGGGTGGCCGGGCGGGCGGTGAATGTGATCGAACACGGCCCGCTGCGCTACGACCCGAGCAGCTGCGAGGCAACCCTGGCCGGCCAGCCGGTCGACCTGTCCCGGCGTGAACAGGCATTGCTCCAGGCGCTGCTGCAGAACCCCGGGCGGGTGCTGTCCAGCGAGCAGCTCAAAGACTGCGTGTACGGCTTCAGCGACGAAGTCGAGAGCAATGCCCTGAACGTGCATATCCACCATCTGCGGCGCAAGCTGGGCAACGGCATCGTCGAGACCGTGCGCGGCCTGGGCTACCGCCTGGGCCCGGCGCAGGCGCCGGAGGAGGCCGCATCATGAGCCTGCGGGTACGCCTGAGCCTGATCCTGGGCAGTGCCTTCGTGATCATCTGGGTGCTGGCTGCCGCGTGGATGCTGCGCGACCTGCGCCAGCAGATGATGTTCTCCCTCGACCAGCGCCTGGTGGCTTCTGCGCGCATGGTCGCCGGGCTGATCGACCAGCTGCCGCAGCCGTTGACTGCCAAGGGTGGGGAGGCGCACTTTTCCGCCGACCAGTTCAGCGTGCCGGACGGCATGGCCTGCCAGGTCAGCTCGCTGCGGGGTGAAATACTTGCCAGCAACCACAAGCATGATGGCGCCATGGATGATGAGCGCAGCGGTTTCCGTGACCAGACCATCGATGACGCGCTGTGGCGCACCTTCACCTACAACCATGGCGATGTGCGTATCACCACCGCTGACCGGCACATGGAGCGCGAGGCGCTGAACCAGTCGATCCTGCTGGCGGCCTCGGCGCCGGTGCTGATGGCCCTGCTTGGCAGCCTGGGGCTGTTGTGGATCGGCCTGGGCAAGGGCCTGGAGCCGCTCAACCGCATGCGCGATGCCCTGCGCCGCCGGCGCGCGGACAGCGTCGAGCCATTGCAGGTGGCGGGCATGCCCAGCGAACTGCAACCATTGCTGGAAACCCAGAACCAGCTGTTTTTGCGCATTGCCCAGACCATCGAGCGTGAGCGGCGCCTGACCGACGATGCCGCGCATGAACTGCGCAGCCCGCTGACGGCGATCAAGACCCACTTGCAGGTAGCGCGGATGACCGACGGCGCCGTGCGCGAGCAGGCGTTGGAGCATGCCGAGCAGGGCGCCGACCGCATGCACCGCACGCTGGAGCAGTTGTTGATGCTGGCGCGTGTGGAAGGCAGCCTGTCGTTCGAGGATGGCGTGCAGTGCAGCGCCGAGCAGGTGGCCCGGCAGGCGGTGCAGGATGCCGGCGGCGGCGACAACCGGCGCATCGTGCTGCGTTTGCCTGAAGCCGCTACGCAGATTTACCTGGGCATGCCGGGACCGTTGGCGGTGGCAGCGCTGCGCAACCTGCTGGACAACGCCTTGCGCCATGGCGGTGACGAGGTGGTGGAGCTTGAAGTGCAGATGGCTGACGGCCAGGTGGGCTTCATGGTGCGTGACCATGGGCCGGGGATTGCCGAGGCGGACCTGGAGCACCTGACCGAGCGTTTCTGGCGTAACGGGCAGAGTGGTGGCTGCGGGTTGGGGCTGGCGATCGTACAGGCGATCGTGCAGCGTTGTGCCGGTAGCCTGAAGTTCGACAGCCGCAGTGATGGGTTGCGGGTGCTTTTGCAAGTGCCGGCGCGCTCGGGGCATTAATTTTTATTGCCTGTGCCGGCCTCTTCGCGGGTAAACCCGCTCCCACAGGTGCAGCATCAACCCTGAGGTCCGTGCAAATCCTGTGGGAGCGGGTTTACCCGCGAAGGGGCCGGGCCTGCTTTCAAAAATCCCGCAGCAACCGCTAAATCCTCCCCGCACTCAAGCGTTTCCCAAGCGACGAACACCCGCACTTTCGCTTGCTTGCGAGGAATCACCATGTCCACTGCTTCCTGCCTTGCCCAGGTCCCGCCGGCCAGCGCGCCGCGTGCCTTGTACGAGTTCACCGATTCACCCTTGCTGCAACGCCAGCAGCAACAGGAGTCCAATGCCCGCAGCTACCCGCGCCGAATTCCGCTGGCGCTCAAGCGCGCCCGTGGCATCCATGTGGAAGATGTCGAAGGTCGCCAGTTCATCGACTGCCTGGCCGGCGCCGGCACCTTGGCGCTGGGCCACAACCACCCGGTGGTGGTCGAGGCGATCCAGCGGGTACTGGCCGATGAGCTGCCCCTGCACACGCTGGACCTGACCACGCCGGTCAAGGACCGCTTCGTCCAGGACCTGTTCGGCGTACTGCCCGAGGCGTTGCGCCGTGAGGCCAAGGTGCAGTTCTGCGGCCCGACCGGTACCGATGCGGTGGAAGCAGCGCTGAAGCTGGTGCGCAGCGCCACCGGCCGCAGCACCGTGCTGGCCTTCCACGGCGCCTACCATGGCATGAGCCAGGGTGCGCTGAGCCTGATGGGTAGCCATGGGCCGAAGCAGCCGCTGGGGGCCTTGCTCGGCAACGGTGTGCAGTTCATGCCGTACCCCTACGACTACCGTTGCCCGTTCGGCCTGGGCGGCGAAGCCGGGGTCAAGGCCAACCTGCATTATCTGGAAAACCTGTTGCTCGACCCGGAAAGCGGCGTGCCGCTGCCGGCGGCGGTCATTCTGGAAGTGGTGCAGGGTGAGGGCGGGGTGATCCCGGCCGATATCGAGTGGCTCAAGGGTGTACGCCGTATCACCGAGCAGGCCGGCGTGGCGTTGATCGTCGATGAGATCCAGAGTGGATTTGCCCGCACCGGGCGCATGTTCGCCTTCGAGCATGCCGGCATCGTTCCGGACGTGGTCACCCTGTCCAAGGCCATTGGCGGCAGCCTGCCGCTGGCGGTGGTGGTGTACCGCGACTGGCTGGACACCTGGAAACCGGGCGCCCACGCCGGCACTTTCCGTGGTAACCAGATGGCCATGGCGGCGGGCTCGGCGGTGATCGACTACCTGGTCGAGCATCGCCTGGCCGAGCATGCCGAGGCCATGGGGCAGCGCCTGCGCCAGCACCTGCAGCAGCTGCAGCGGGCTTATCCGCAGTTGGGTGATGTTCGCGGGCGTGGGCTGATGCTCGGGGTAGAGCTGGTGGACCCGCAAGGGCAGCGGGATGCACTTGGGTATCCGGCGGCCAACCGCGAGCTGGCGGCGAAGGTGCAGCGCGAATGCCTCAAGCGTGGGCTGATCCTGGAGCTGGGTGGGCGGCATGGGGCGGTGGTGCGCTTCTTGCCGCCGTTGATCATCAGTGGCGAGCAGATCGATGAGGTTGCGCAGCGCTTTTCCGAGGCGTTGATCGCGGCGGTCTGATCGATTGCCGGGGCCGCTGCGCGGCCCTGTCGCCGGCAAGCCGGCTCCCACAGAACTGCACATAACTCATTGAATTAGCAGGGACCCTGTGGGAGCGGCTTCAGCCGCGAACACCGGCGCAGCCGGTGCCATGCACTGCGTTGGATTCTTCGCGGCTAAAGCCGCTCCCACAGGGTACGAGGATCGCTTGCGAATTCAGTTATCTGTGCGACAGCGCAAGCCTTCCGGTCGGCGCAGTCCCCCTGGCAATCCCGGCTACCAGCCGCGCCCGGAGTTCACCCAGAAGTTCACCGACAGCGAGGTGGTCACAGACTCCACCTGGTGGAACCACCCTTCGGGCAGGAACAGCAGGTCACCAGCCTGCAGCACAACGCGCAGGAAAGGCACTTCGCGTGCCGCCGGGAAACGCTGGTAGTCCGGGGCGTCGGGGTTGAAGTCGCAGCCGTCCAGGCCGCCCTTGGGGCTGGTCGACCAGGTGCCCAGGGCTGGGCGATGGTGCGGTGCGGCAAGGATGAAAGACTTCTGTCCCCATACCTGCGCGAACAGGTTGTCGGTGTCATCGCGGTGCAGTGGCGTCAGGGTGCCCTTGGGGCCGATCCAGATACGCGGCGCAATGAACTTCTCGCGGGCGAAGTACTGCGGGTAGCGAATCAGCGCCAGCAGCTTTTCCGGCACGATGTTGTTGCCCATGTAGGCCGGGGTTTCGCCGGGTTTGGCCGGGGTGTCCAGCGAGGCGATGAAGTCGGCCATGGAAGTGGAACGGAAGTCGCGGTCGGTGGAGAAGGTCTTCTTCACGTAGTCGCCGTGCCGGGTGATGCCCTGCAGTTCGGCGAAATGCTCCAGCGAAGCTTCGCGGCCCATGCTGAACAGCGGCCAGTCCTGCAGGGCATCACTGATCACCACGGGTGTTCCGTGCTCCAGGTACTCTCCCTGGAAGCGCGCCGGCGGCATGTCGGCGCGGGCAATGCGTGCCACCTCGCGCTGCACCGGTTGCGCGGCCGACACCCGTTCGCTGAGGCGTGCCGGTGTCGGGTAGCGCTGGTTCATCGACACCTTGGTCGCCGGAGCGCCGCGCCGGGCGTTGCTGATGATCTGCGGCAGCAGGGTGGCCAGGCCCATGTTGCCGCTGATCTTCAGGCGGGCGCTGGCGAACAGCTCTTCGACGTTGGCGGTGCCGCCCATGATGCCCATGAAGTCACGCTCGGCCAGCTCGATGGTGACGTCCGGGGCGCTGTGCCGGCCGGCACCGGTGCGGCTGCTGTCGCGCACCTCCGACCAGAAGGCCCGGTCCTGGCTGAAGACGAACTGGAAAACGCCTTCGATGCCCACGGCATGAGCGTTGGCGAACAGTTTGCTGAGAATGCTCTGAAGGTCCACGGTATGCCTCTGGCGGTCTTTCGTTGTGCAGGGATAACGAGTGCCTGCACCAACGATTTAGCTGTGTGGGCGGGTAATTTTTCGGTGCGCTGCTACGTCCCGTAGGGAGGCTTGAGTCACATTGTTCACCCAAGGAACCCACATGGCACTGCACCCTGATCTGGCGGCATTTCTGGAACTGGTCGAATTTGGCCGGCTGACGGGCAGGAGCCTGCCCATGCACGCGATGGACGTGGCCCAGGCCCGTGCCGAGTTCGAAGGCAGCTCGCAGGTGCTCGACCCGAGCCCGCCTGGCAACGTCACGGCCAGCGAGCTGCAGATTACCGCACGCGACGGTGCTCGCCTGGCGGCTCGCTTGTACCGCCAGGGCGATGCCGGCGCTGCCTTGCAGCCGGTGATCCTGTACCTGCACGGCGGCGGCTACGTGGTCGGCAGCCTCGATTCGCACGACTCGGTGTGCCGTCGCCTGGCGGCCCTGGGCGAGTTCGCGGTGCTGGCGGCAGACTACCGGCTGGCACCGGAGCAGCAGTTCCCGGTGGCCCTGCACGATGCGCTGGACGCCGCCAACTGGCTGGCTGAGCAGGCGGCCTCGCTGGGCCTGGACAACCGCCGGGTGGTGCTGGCAGGGGACAGTGTGGGCGCCAGCCTGGCGGCGGTGCTGGCCATTACGGCGGTGGAGCAGCCCGAAGCGCTGGCGTTCAAGCCGCTGGCGCAGTTGCTGTTCTACCCGGTGACCGATATCTCCTGCCAGCGTGAGTCCCATCGCGAGCATGCCGAGGGTTACCTGCTGGAGACACCTACCCTGGCGTGGTTCTACCAGCACTATGCACCGCAGCGCGAACAGCGCCTGGACTGGCGGGTGTCGCCGTTGCTGTCGACGCTGCGCGAGCCATTGGCGCCGGCGTACCTGTTCGTGGCCGAGTATGACCCGTTGCACGATGAGGGCATGGCCTATCGTGACTGGCTGATGGCGGGCGGGACGGCGGTGACCTTTGCCCGGGTGGAGGGGTTGACCCATGACTTCTTGCGCATGTCGGGGATCGTGGGGCAGGTGGAGGGGATTTACCGGGATGTCGGGGAGTGGTTGAAGCGGGTCGGCGGCCAATCCTGACTTGAGCTCGCCGGGGCCGCAAAGCGGCCCCAGGGCTTCATCCGCGAACGTGCTTCTTCAATGCATCGACCAATCGCTCGATCTCCGCCTCGGTATTCAACAGCCCAGGCGCTGTCCGCACCACCGGCCCGACATCCCGCGACACCGCATCGACCACAATGCGCTGGCTGTTGAGATACCGGGCAATCTCGTCAGCATCCTGCCCCGTGACCCGGAAGAAGGTGAACCCCGCCGAATACTGCGCACTGCGCGGTGTCACCAGCTCGATCCCCGGCAGCGCTTCAAGCCGCTGCCTGAGATAGTCATTAAGCCCATGAATTCGCGCCTGGACCGCCGCCTTGCCCAACTGCAGGTGCAACTCGAACGCCTTGCCCAATGCCCAGCGATGCTCGAACGCGTGGTAACCCCCGGGCGTCATCACCGTGGCAAAGTCTTCATTCTCGGAAAACGTGGCAATGGTCGGGTTCAGCTGCTTCAGTTCGGTGGACGCCGCGCAGATGATCCCGGTACCGCGCGGTCCGAACATCCACTTGTGCGTGCCGGCGATGAAGTAATCGCAGTTGAGGTCGGCAAAGCGCATGTCTTCGACACCAAAGCCGTGCACGCCGTCGATCACGTAGATGATCCGGTCCTGCTCGTCACGCTGGCGATTGACCTCGCGCACCAGCGCGCCGATCTCGCCCACGGGCAGTTTCACGCCACTGCCCGAATGCACCCAGGTCATGCCCAGCACCCGGGTTTTCGGCCCGATGGCAGCCGCAATGGTGGCCAGTACCTGGTCGCTGTTGACCTTGGCGGGGTCTTCGAACAGGCGCAACCGGTGAACTGGCGTGCCATCGCGCGTGGTGCGAAAGCCCATGGTGTGACGGGCGGCCGAATGCTCGTGCACGGTGGTGAGAATTTCCTGCCCCGGGGCAATCTTCAGCCCGCCATAGATCAGCCCCAGGCCTTCGGTGGTGCTGCCGGTCAGGGCGATTTGCCGGGGCGTCACTTCGAGGTAGCGGGCTGCCCATTCACGCACGGCGGCTTCGTGCTTCCACTCCGACTGGCTGTCCCAGTCGACCATGCGGGCCGGGTGGCGGTCGAAGCGGGCGCGCAGCGCCTCGATGGCTTCGCGCACGGGCCTTGGGTGCGAGGTGATCAGGAAGTTGGCAAAGTGTGCGTAGGCCGGGTCCAGCTCGAACAGGCTGCGAAACGCGGCCCAGCCGTTGGCAGTGGCAGGCTGTGCAGGTGCCGCGTGGGCGGCAGGCAGCAGCGGGCCTGTGAGGGGCAGGGCGGCCGCCAGCAGGCCGGCCTGCTTGAGAAAGGTGCGACGATCGTTCATCAAGTTGCTCGCAAGAGTCAGGGGGATGAGGTGGCGACGGGTTGCGCGGTGCGCTGCACCTGCTCCCACACCCGCAGGAAGTTACCGCCCCAGAGCTTGGCAATATCGGCTTCGGAGTAGCCGCGGCTGATCAGTTCGGCGGTGACGTTGCGTGCTTCACTGGCGTTCTGCCAGCCGTCGATGCCGCCGCCTTCGTTGAAGTCCGAGCTCAGGCCGACATGGTCGATGCCGATCTTGCGCACGGTGTAGTCGATGGCGTCGCCATAGTCCTTGAGCGTGGCCGGCGGTTCTTCCTCGAGAATGCCATACAGCGCGTTGGCGTACTGGCCGACCTTCTGCTCGGGCCAGCCGGCGATCACCGGGTCGCCGGGCATCAGTGCGTAGTTCAGGTTGGCCAGCGGCGGCAGGTCGTAGCCGGCGCGCAGGGCGTCGAGTTTGTCCCGGGTCTTGCTGCTCAGGGGCTTGAGGTAGGTGGAGAAGGCCACCAGCTGGACCACGCCGCCACTGTCCTTGATCAGCTGCAGCTCCTTGTCGGAGAGGTTGCGGTCGATGTCGACCATCGCTCGTGGCGCCGAGTGCGAGGCCACCACCGGCGCCCGGCTGAGGGCGACGGCCTGGGCCAGCGCCTTGCTGGACATTTGCGACACATCGATGATCACGCCCAGGTCGTTCAGCCGCTGCACGGCGCGCTTGCCAATCGGCGACAGGCCGTCCAGGGCATCGGCGGTGTCATTGAAGAACGGCAGCGGGCGCGAGGAGTCGGCCCAGCTGTTGTTGCCCACGTAGCTGAAGCCGAACATGCGCACGCCGCGCGCGGCCCAGCGGTCGAGCTGGTCGATGTCGTCGCCCAGCGCATAGGCGTTGAGCATGCTGAGGAACACCGCGAACTTGCCTTCGCCGTGCAAGCGCCGCATGTCTTGCGGGGTGTAGGCAATACCCACCTGCTGCGGGAAGTCGCGGACCATGGCGGTGATGGCGTTGTAGCGCACTTCCTGGGTGTGGCGGGCGGCTTCGACGAAGCCTGGGGTGGGGCGGTGCGGGCCACCGTCACCAGTCCAGGATTCTGGCCAGGCGAAGATGGTCAGGGCCGCGCCGGACAATCGCCCGCGTGCGGCCTTGGCCAGGTCGAAGCGGCCATTGCCGTCCTTGTCGGCCTCGCTGCCCTCGGTGCCGAAAGTCAGCGGCAGGGTGACGTGGCTGTCAAACGAGATGA
The DNA here is from genome assembly GCF_022533585.1 of Pseudomonas sp. LS.1a. Taxonomy (NCBI): domain Bacteria; kingdom Pseudomonadati; phylum Pseudomonadota; class Gammaproteobacteria; order Pseudomonadales; family Pseudomonadaceae; genus Pseudomonas; species Pseudomonas sp. LS.1a. The sequence goes on along the minus strand of NZ_CP092827.1, from coordinate 3,980,726 downwards.
TGCGTTCCTGCAGGTCGTCGGCCTGGCGGGTCACCTCCCTGGAATAGCCGGCAGGTGTGGCGAAGTAGTGCCAGGCGGCAAGCCCGGCGCCAGCGGCAACCGCCGCGGCCAGGCTGATAAACAGGGCTTTCTTCCAGCGTGGAGTCGTCATCTTGGTCTCAGTAGGTTCACCGTCGAGGGATGGGCACAGAGGCCGCCGCTACCTGCAGTGAACGAGCACGCACCCGGGAAATTTAGCCGCTATCAGGACTCCGGCGCAGGGCCCTGTAGGAGTGGCCGAGTAGCCCTCAAGGTTTGGGGTGGGTAAGCCGCTAAATTTCGCCTGCCGTGCAACGTTCTAGCCTTGGACGGGCCGTGCTCCATGGCCGCAATGAATGCACAGGTATGCAATGACGATTTCCCGACGCGGTTTCATCGCCGGTGTGGCATTGACGGGTGTGGTGGTGCCCGGTGCGCTGGGGGCGCTGTATGTGCAGCGCCAGCGTGCCGACGAGGAATTCCCGGCAACCCCTGGCGAGGCCGTCGTCGAACTGGCCGATACTCGCCTGCAGCAGTTGGGCGATACCCTGCGGGGTATCTGGCGCTGGACCCTGCAGGGCCAGGATGCGGGGCTGGACGGTCTACCCACAGGTGAGCTGGAGCTGTTCCTGGATGTGGCAACCAGCGGGCGAGCCCTGCGCGGCTACCTGGATACCCCCGAGCGCCTGCGTGGGCAGGAAGAGCCGCGCTACCGCGTGGTAGGTGACCTTCTGGCCGACAAACCGGGCACCTTGCGCTGGCGTCTGTGTTCGGCCCATGCCCGCTATGAATGCCATATCGTGCTCGACGAGGTCTGGGGCCGGTTCGGCAACGCCGGGCCGGCGACCCTCAACGGGCGTATTGCGCGCCTGGACCGCGCGCTGACATTGCCCGTGGAGGACAACCACTTCCTGGCCTTGAAGCGCACCTTCCCCGAGGCGCGCGAGCGTACCCCGCTGAACCCGCAACTGCTGGCCTGGCTGATCGCCCCGGAGCATCGCCTGTTCCACCAGCTGTGGCATGCCTCGCGGGACAAATGGCACAAACTGGACAAGGACAAGCAGGGCGCCCTGCGTGGCCTGGGCTGGCAGCCTGGGCCACGTGACCGCGAGCGTGACGCCCGGGGCCGGCACAAAGACCGCAACGGCTCGGGCGAGGACTTTTTCTTCATGCACCGGCACATGCTTGGCAATGCCCGTGCCTTGCAGGACTTGCCGTCATGGCCGCGCTTCCCGCTGCCGCAGCCGGAACTGGAGCGCGACCGCGCCGGGTTCGCCCGCTATTTCGACAACCATGACGGCAATGCCCTGCCGCCCACCTGGCTGGCCAGCGGTGATGCGGAATACACCCAGTGGGTGCGCGACATCAAGACGCCGGATACCTTCCATGGCAACTTCCAGGTCTGGGAGTCACGCTATACCGACCCGGAGTACCTGAGCACCTTGACCCTGGGCCAGTTCGGTTCGGAAGTGGAGCTGGGCCTGCACGACTGGCTGCACATGCGCTGGGCATCGGTGCCGCGCGACCCGTCCAACGGTATGCCGGTGCCGACGGCGCGTACGCCGGATGATTTTGCCGAACGCTGGTTCGCCGAGCAGAACGATTTTCTTGGTGACCCGTTTTCATCCCATGTGAACCCGGTGTTCTGGCAATTTCACGGCTGGATCGACGACCGCATCGAGGACTGGTTCCATGCCCATGAGCGGCTGCATCCGGGCGAGGTGCGGCGCCTGGAGGTCAATGGTGTGCCATGGTTTGCGCCAGGGCGCTGGGTGCAAGTGGCGGACCCGTGGCTGGGGCCGGATACCCACGGCTGCTCGACGGTGCCGGGTTTGCGGCCCGGGCGCAGTGTCGAGATGGACCCGGAGACCATGAAGCTGGCGTTGCGCATCATCTACAGCGATGACGACCTGCTCGACAAGCTGCGGCTCAAGGTACCGCAGCGGCCGTGGTATGCGCGCAACCTGAAGGTGGCGCAGCGCTCGCGTTGATTGGGGGCGCTCTGCGCCCTTTTCGCGACACAAGGCCGCTCCCACATGACGGTGCATGCTTGAACCTGTGGGAGCGGCCTTGCGTCGCGATGGGCTGCGCAGCAGCCCCGGAAAGCAACGCGGTTTACTGCCCGACCTGCCACCCACCCCCCAATGCCTTGTACAACGCCACACTGCCCTGCAACCGGGCCAGGCGCAATTGCACCTGCTGGTCCTGCGCCACATACAAGGTGCGCTGGGTCTCAAGCACGCTCAACAGCGTTTCCGCTCCCGCGCCATAACGCTGCTGCGCCAGTTCGAACGCCAGCCGCGCCTGCGCCACCTCTTCATCCTGCCACTGCCGCTGGCGGTCCACGCCCTGGATCGCATTGAGCGCTTTCTCGACATCGGCAAAACCGGCCAGGATGCTGCTGCGGTAGGTCTCCAGCAACTCTGCCTGTTCCGCCTCGGCCAGTTCACGCGCGGCGCGCAACCGGCCGTTGTTGAAGATCGGCGCGACCAGGCCGCTGGTGAGCGTGTAGTAGGCGCTGTCGAACAAATGGGCAAAGGTGTTGGCGCCAGCCCCCAGGTTGGCCCCGAGGGTGAGCTTGGGCAGCATGGCGGCGCGGGCGACCTGCAGGTTGGCGCTGGCGGCGGCCAGCCGTGCTTCCGCCGCGGCAATGTCCGGGCGACGGGTGAGCAGCTCGCTGGGTACGCCGCTGCCAATGGCGGGCCATTGCAGGGTGATGATCGCTTCCTGGCTGGCGGGTAGCGACTGCAACGGGTCGCCGAGCAGGGTTGCCAGGGTGACCCGGCTGTCCTGCCACTTCTGCTCCAGTAACGGCAGCTGGCGTTGCTGCGTGGCTACCAGGCTGCGTTGCTGGGCCAGTTCCAGGCGTGTGGCGGAACCGCTGCGCTGGCGTGCCTCGACCAGGCCCAGTACGTCCTGGGCATTGCGCAGGTTGAGGCGGGCAATGCGCAGCTGTTCTTGCAGGGCCAGGCCCTGCAGGTAACTGTCGGCCACCGCGCTGACCAGGGTCAGCTCCACGGTCTGGCGGTCGAAGCGGCTGGCATCCAGGTTGCGCAGGGCGCTGTCGCGGGTCGCCCGCAGGCCACCCCAGAAGTCGATTTCGTAGCTGGCGCTGAGCTGCATGTCGAACGAGGTACTGGTGGGTTCGTTGCGGCTGACATCCAGCTGGTCATTGCCGTCACCGTGCAGCAGGCGTTGACGGCTGCCGTCCAGGCCCAGCTTCAGCTCCGGCAGCAGCGGCGCGCCGGCGATGACTGCGCGGGCCCGGGCCTGGCGCACCCGCGCCGTGGCTGCAGCCAGGTCATGGGCATTGTGCAAGGCGTGCTGTACCAGGCGGTCGAGCTCGCGGCTGGCGAAGGCTTGCCACCACTGTGCCGTTGGCAGTTGTGCCGAGGGTGATGCGGCCTCGCCTTGCCAGGCAGGTGGCGTGGCGATACCGCTGGCAGGTGTGGGCGGCGTGCTGCAGGCGGCGAGGCATACGCATAAGGTCAACAGGCTGATGCGGCTAGGCAGAGTCATGGGTTATTCGCTGGTAAGGGCTTTGACCGGGTCGAGGCGGGCGGCCTTGCGCGCTGGCATGAAGCCGAACACGATGCCGGTGACGACGGCGCAGGCGAAGGCGCCGAGCATGGCGGGCAGGGCAAAGGCCACCGCCACTTCGGCCAGCATCAGGCCGCCACCGATGGCCAGGGCCAGGACGATGCCGGCCAGGCCGCCAACCATCGACAGCATCACCGCCTCGCTGAGAAATTGCCGCAGGATGTCGCGCTGGCGCGCGCCGGTGGCCATGCGGATGCCGATTTCACGGGTACGCTCGCGCACGGTCATCAGCATGATGTTCATCACGCCGATGCCGCCCACCAGCAGCGAGATCGCGGCGATCGCCCCCAGCATCAGCGACAGGCTGTTCTGCGTGCGCGCTTCGGCCTGGATCAGCGCCGCGTCATTGGTCAGCTCGAAGTCCTGGCGGCCGTTGTGGCGCTGGCGCAGCAGCTTGTCGATGGCCGCTTCGGCTTCGTTGACCCGCATGGAGTCGAGGGCGGCAACGGCGATGTAGTCCGGGTCACGCTGGCCGAACAGGCGGATGGCGGCGGCGGAGTAGGGCACCACGATGCGCCCGTCGCTGTCCTGGTCGCCAGAGCTGGCGCCCTTGCCGGCCAGGATACCGACCACCTGGAACGGCACATTGCCAATCAGCAGGTACTGCCCCAGCGGATCGCGCCCGGGGTCGAGCATCTTTTCCCGCACTTTCTGGCCGATCACCGCCACCGCCGCAGCGTTGGCTTCATCGGCATCGGTGTAGAAGCTGCCTTCCACCGCCGGCCAGTTGAAAATCTCGGGGAACCCGGTGTTGTTGCCGCCCACATAGAACCGCTGGCTGCTGTTGCCGTGGCGCACCATCATCTTTTCGCCGATCACCGGCATCACGTGCTTGACCTGCGGCAGTTGGCCGATGGCGGCGACATCGTCGAGGGTGATGGTGCCAGCCTGTTCGCCCAGGCTCGCCGGCTTGCCGTTGAGGTAGAGGATGTTCGAGCCGAAGGCGGCCATCTGCGCCATGACCTGGCGCTTGCTGCCTTCGCCCACGGCCAGCATCACCACCACCGAGGCTACGCCAATGACGATGCCCAGCAGGGTCAGGGCGGTGCGGAAGCGGTTGACCCACATCACCCGCCAGGCCGCCTGCAGGGCTTCGAGCAATTCGCCTTTCCACGCCCCGTGCAAGGTTGCGCCACGGTCCAGGCGCTGGCGCAGCTGGTCGGCCTGCAGCCCGCGGCCGTCGTGGGTCGTGGGCTTTTCGGCGGCGGAATCGCTGATGATCAGGCCGTCACGAATTTCGATCACCCGCTGCGCCCGCGCCGCCACGTTGCGGTCGTGGGTGATCAGGATGATCACGTGGCCCTGGCTGGCCAGCTCGTCGAGCAACGCCATCACTTCGGTGCCGCTGTGGCTGTCGAGGGCGCCGGTGGGTTCGTCGGCGAGGATGATATGGCCGCCGTTCATCAAGGCCCGGGCAATCGACACCCGTTGCTGCTGGCCGCCGGACAACTGGTGCGGGCGGTTGCCGGTGCGGCTGGCCAGGCCAAGGCGGGCGAGCAGGGCGCTGGCGCGGGCGTGGCGTTCGCTGGCGGCGACGCCGGCATAGATAGCCGGCATTTCGACGTTCTCCTGGGCCGAGCCCGAAGGGATCAGGTGGTAGCCCTGGAACACGAAGCCAAACGCCTCGCGGCGTAACCAGGCCAGTTCGTCGCTGCCCAGCTCGGCCACATCCTTGCCGGCGAAGCGGTAGCTGCCGGAAGTGGGGCGGTCAAGGCAGCCGAGGATATTCATCAAGGTCGACTTGCCGGAGCCGGAGGCGCCGACGATGGCGACGAACTCGCCGGGATGGATGCACAGGTTTATGCCATGGAGGATATCGACCTTGGGCGTTTCGACGCCGCCGTAGGATTTCCGGATGTCGACCAGCTCGATCAGGGGTGTGCTCATTCAACCTCCACTGACGCCAGGGGCGCCGATCACCAGGCGTTCGCCTTCGTTGAGGCCGTCCAGCACCTGCACCCGCAGGCGGTCGCTGAGGCCAGTGCGAACCTGGCGCTGTTCGACCTTGCCGTCGCGGGTCAGTACATGGGCCAGGCGCAGGCCATCACCGTCGTCCAGCGCAGCCAGTGGTACGGTCAGCACCTGGCTGGCTTTGCCTGCGACGAAGAACACCTGGGTGGTCATCTCGGCCATCAGCGCACCGTCCGGGTTGTCGACATCCAGCAGCACGCTGTACTGCACCACCTGGCTGCCGGCGCTGCCATTGTTGACGCTGGCCGGGCTGCCGCCGCCCTGGCTGGCCTGCTCCAGCGGCTTGGGCGGGATCGGCAGTACCTGCCGCACGGTGCTGGTCCAGCGGCGCTTGCCGCCGGCCAGGGTGGTGAAGTAGGCGGTCATGCCCGGGGTGACCTTGCCGATGTCGGCCTCCGACACCTGGGCCCACACGGTCATCGGCGAGAGCTTGGCGATGCGCAGGATCAACGGGGTTTGCTGCTGGGCATTGAGGGTTTGCCCTTCACGGGCATCCACCGCCACTACCGTACCGTCCATCGGCGCGTAGATGCGCGTGTAGCCCAGCTCGGCCTCGTCGCTGCGCAGGCTGGCCTGGGCCTGGTGGATCTGCGCCTGGAACATGTCGATGCGCGCCTGGGTGACCTTCAGCTGCGCTGCGGCCGTTTGTACGTCCTCGTCGCGGGTGGCACCGGCGGCGGCCAGGTCGCGTTGCCGTTTGAGCTGTTGCCGGGCCAGTTGGAACTGCGCGCGTTGTTCGGCCAACTGGGCCTTGAGGTTGTCGATCGAATAGCGGCCGGCATCCAGCCGGGCCTGCTGGGTCGACGGGTCGATCTCGACCAGCAACTGGCCTTTGCGCACCGTGTCGCCGACCTCGACGTGCAGGGTGTGGATCTGCCCGGACGCCTGGGCGCCAACGTCCACGTAGCGCCGTGGTTGCAGGGTGCCCAGTGCGGTGACGCTGCTTTCGATGTCGGCACGGGTTACGGCGACCGTACTGAGCGGCTGCGCGCCGTAGGGCAGGGCCTTCCAGGCCAGCAGGCTGCTCAGGCCGAGCAGGCCCAGGCCAGTGAGCAGGACCCGGCGACGGGTGTTGGTTAAAGGTCTCATGCAGACTTCCAGCCGAGGGGGTGCCAGATAGACGAAAGCGGCAGGAGGGGATTTAGCGAATGTTGGGTAGGGGCTGACAGGTGTATGGCGACAGGGTTGTGGCGCCTGCGAGATCGAGCGCCGCCCGCGCGGCGCATCGCGAGCGAAGCTCGCTCCTACATTTGTTTCGGGCCAGTTAATCCTGAGGCAGAGGCGCGCGGCCCTTTGGCGTTCACCTCGATATTGTGTGGAACAAACAAGGCGGTCGCGCGCGCTGGCGCAGGCGTTACTGGCCCGAAACAAATGTAGGAGCGAGCTTCGCTCGCGATGCGCCGCGCGGGCGGCGCTCGGTCTCCCAGGCGCTAACGCCCTCCAGCCATTCCCCTCTTGTTGCTGAGAATAATTATAATTTGTAAGATCGCACGTTGACATCACTCGGTCCCGCATTGCTGCCTGAAAGGGCTTTCTGGCATAGGCTGGCAGGACGATCTCAGGTAACGTCGTGGAACATTACTATCGCGAACTGGTGGGCTTCCTTTCCGCGCGCCTGGGCAATCGTCAGGCCGCCGAAGACGTGGCGCACGATGCCTACCTGCGGGTGCTGGAGCGCACCGACGGCGAGCGCATCGAGCACCCGCGTGCCTTCCTTTACCGTACCGCGCTCAACCTGGTGATCGACCGCCACCGGCGGCACCAGGTGCGCCAGGCCGAGCCGCTGGAGGTGCTGGACAGCGACGAGCGCTGGCACACCCCGGCACCGAGCCACGGCATGCAGCTCGACCAGCGCCTGGCGCTGATGCAGCGCGCCCTGGATGAGCTGAGCAAGGTCTGCCGCGACTGCTTCCTGCTGCGCAAGCTAGATGGCCTGTCACACCAGCAGATTGCCGAGCGCCTGGGTATTTCCCGCAGCCTGGTAGAAAAGCACATCGTCAATGCCATGAAGCACTGCCGGGTGCGCATGCGCGCGTGGGAATCCTGATTGCCGGGTTAAAGGCAAATGCAAATTCCGTCAGTCAGTCACTTGATTTCCGCGGTTTTCCCGACTTCTATCAAAGAAGACCCCTGCCAGGCATAACCTTGGCAGCAGCCGTTACTGGCGCAGTATGGTCAGGGAGCGTACCCATTACCCAACTGCCCAGGTCCGACCATGGCCAACAAGACCCTGCGCATCCTCATTGCCGACGCACACCCGTGCCAGCGCCTGCAGCTGGAGCGGCTGCTCAATGGCCTGGGCTACTACCGGATAGCGCCAGTGGACAGCTTCGAGGAGCTGCAGCGCCTGGTGCTGTGTGCCTTGCAGCCTTTCCACCTGCTGTTGGGCAATATCGAGCTGGCCAGCCATGCCGGGGTCGACCTGGTGCGCTTCTGCCGCGTCAGTACGCAGATCCAGCATGCCCTGCTGTATCACTCTACCCAGTTGATAGTGCCCTCGGTGCCGCAGACCGAGCGCCAGGCCGTCAGCCTGAGCCTGCCCCAGGTGCCCGATAACGAGGCGCTGGAGACGTTCATGGCGATCATCGATACACCGCTGCTGGTCGGCAAGCTGCCACTGCCGGGCGCCATGCCGGCTACTACGCCGCGGCCACGGCCGCGGGCCAATTTCGTCAATACCATGTTCAACCGCTAAAGCCGCAGCGGGCGGGGCAAGGGGGGCGCTATTTGCTATCCTCTTGCCCTTTGCCGATTTGCGGACCCTGCCATGACTGCCATCGATACCGCTCGCCCGCCCCGGTTCAGCCGCGGTGACCACCGGACCCTGGGCCTGGCGGCGTTGGGCGGCGCGCTGGAAATCTACGATTTCATCATTTTCGTGTTCTTTGCGCTGACCCTCAGCCAGCTGTTCTTCCCGCCCGAGATGCCCGAATGGCTGCGCCTGCTGCAAAGCTTCGGGATCTTCGTCACTGGCTACCTGGCGCGGCCGCTGGGCGGCATCCTGATGGCACACTTCGCCGACCACCTGGGACGCAAGCGGGTCTTCAGCCTGAGCATCCTGATGATGGCCCTGCCGTGCCTGTTGATCGGGGTGATGCCGACCTACGCCGACATCGGCTATGCGGCGCCGCTGATCCTGCTGGCCCTGCGCATCCTGCAGGGCGCGGCGGTGGGCGGCGAGGTGCCGAGTGCCTGGACCTTCGTCGCCGAGCACGCACCAGCCGGGCGCCGCGGCTACGCCCTGGGCTTCCTGCAGGCCGGGTTGACCTTCGGCTACCTGCTGGGAGCGCTGACCGCGACCTTGCTGGCACAGCTGTTCACAGCGCAGGAAATTCTCGACTACGCCTGGCGCTACCCGTTCCTGCTCGGCGGGGTATTCGGCGTGATCGGCGTGTGGTTGCGCCGTTGGCTCAGCGAAACACCGGTGTTCCTCGCCCTGCGCGCACGCCAGGGGCAGCCGGTGAGCTTCCCGCTACGGCGGGTGCTGGGCGAACACCGCCGGGCGTTGATCCCGGCGGCACTGCTGACTTGTGTGCTGACATCCGCCGTGGTGGTGCTGGTGGTGATTACCCCGACAGTGATGCAGCAGCGCTTCGGCATGAGTGCCGGGCACACCTTTGCCCTGAGCAGCGTGGGCATCGTCTTCCTCAACATTGGCTGCGTGCTGGCCGGGCTGCTGGTCGACCGTGTAGGCGCCTGGCGCGCGCTGATGCTCTATAGCCTGTTGCTGCCGGTGGGCATCGGTGCGTTGTACGCCAGCCTGGTGGGGCAGTGGGGCCTGACCTGGCTGGCCTATGCGCTGGCAGGTTTGTCCTGCGGCGTGGTAGGTGTGGTGCCGTCGGTGATGGTCGGGCTGTTCCCGGCCGAGATCCGCGTGTCGGGCATTTCCTTCACCTACAACGTGGCTTACGCGCTGTGGGCCAGCACCACACCGTTGGCGTTGATTGCACTGATGCCGTGGAGCCCGTGGGTGTGTGTCGGCTTTTGTCTGGTCATGGGTACGGTCGGGCTGCTGACAGCCCTGTATTTCGGGCGTCGTGAGCCATTGGCGTTTGCGGCGGAGCCGATGCCGATCATGTGCGGTGACAAATGAGCCGGTAACGGCTGCAGGGCATTGAGGCAGACTTCCGGGCCGGGGTTATTGGAATAACCTATTAGCCAAATTTAACCTGGAAGGTTAATTTCTCATGGAAAAGAGAATGCCTCACTGCCCGCTGCAGCGGGTGAAGGCGCTGTTGAGTCTAGGCAAAGTGCGTACTACCGGGGTAGCCACGCAGGGTGCGCGGGCACTTGGCATTGAGCCTTTCGCCATGCTGAACATTGTTCGCGAGCTAACGCCAGGCGACTTTCATAAGAGCATGACGACCTACAACAATCATCGAGTCTGGCAGGACGCCTATCGTCCCCAGACCGCTGTAGGAAGGGTTTACCTCAAGTTGATGGTGGTTGACGACCTGCTCATCGTGTCTTTCAAGGAGCTATGAAATGAAATGCCCACTGTGTGGAGGAGCGGAATTGGTCGCGCAATCCAAGGACATGCCTTATCGCTACAAGGGTGAAGCTACCGTTATTCCCGATGTTTATGGCGAATACTGCCCTGCTTGTGGTGAGGTGATACTGGGCATGGGAGAGGCGCAGCGCATGAGTGACCTGATGTCGGCCTTTGAGCGACAAGTCAATGGAGCCGTTGTTGACCCTGCCTTCATTGCAGCCATGCGCCGGAAGTTCGACCTCGACCAGCGTGAAGCGGGGGAAATTTTCGGTGGTGGGGTCAATGCGTTCTCTCGTTATGAAAACGGCAAGACCACGCCGCCAGTGGCGCTGGTGAAACTGCTCAAGCTGCTGGACCGCCACCCAGAGCTCTTCGAGGAAGTGCGAACTGCCTGATATTGGCAGGCAATAAAAAGCCCCCGGCTCGTGAGAACCGGGGGCTTTTCGTTAGCGCAAGAGCAGCGGCCTTACATGTTCGGGTAGTTCGGCCCGCCAGCGCCTTCAGGGGTGACCCAGGTGATGTTCTGGGCCGGGTCCTTGATGTCGCAGGTCTTGCAGTGCACGCAGTTCTGCGCGTTGATCTGGAAGCGCTTGCTGCCGTCTTCCTGGGTGACCACTTCGTACACGCCCGCCGGGCAGTAGCGCTGGGCCGGCTCGTCGTACAGCGGCAGGTTGCTGGCGATCGGCACGTTCGGGTCGGTCAGCTTCAGGTGGCAGGGTTGTTCCTCTTCGTGGTTGGTGCTGGAGAGGAATACCGAGCTGAGCTTGTCGAAACTGAGCTTGCCGTCCGGTTTCGGGTAGTCGATCTTCTGCGACTCGGCCGCCAGCTTCAGGCAGGCGTAGTCCGGCTTGGTGTCGTGCAGGGTGAACGGCAGCTTGCCGCCGAACCAGTTCTGGTCCACATAGTTGAACGCCGCGCCCAGCAGCGGGCCGAACTTGTGCATGGCCGGGCCGAAGTTGCGGCTGGCGAACAGTTCTTCGTACAGCCAGCTGGCCTTGAAGGCACTGACGTAGCCGTTCAGCTGGTCACCGCCTTCGCTGCCGGCGATCAGTGCGTCAGCCACTGCTTCGGCGGCCAGCATGCCAGACTTCATCGCAGTGTGGCTGCCCTTGATCTTGGCGAAGTTCAGGGTGCCCAGGTCACAGCCGATCAACGCGCCACCGTTGAATACCATCTTCGGCAGCGAGTTGAAGCCGCCCTTGCAGATGGCACGGGCACCGTAGCTGATGCGCTTGCCGCCTTCGAGGTACTGGCTCATCACCGGGTGGTGCTTCAGGCGCTGGAACTCGTCGAACGGCGACAGGTACGGGTTGGCGTAGGACAGGTCGACGATCAGGCCGACCACTACCTGGTTGTTTTCCAGGTGATAGAGGAACGAACCACCGGTGTTGTCCTTGGCCATCACGTCCAGCGGCCAGCCAGCGGTGTGCACCACCAGGCCCTGCTCGTGCTTGGCCGGGTCGATTTCCCAGATTTCCTTCAGGCCGATGCCGTAGTGCTGGACGTCGGCCTCGCTGTCAAGGTTGAAGCGCTTGATCAGTTGCTTGCCGATATGGCCACGGCAGCCTTCGGCGAACAGGGTGTACTTGGCGCGCAGTTCCATGCCCGGGGTGTACAGGCCGTCCTTCGGGTTGCCTTCACGGTCGACACCGAGGTCACCGGTGACGATGCCGCGGACCACGCCGTTGTCGTCGAACAGTGCTTCCTGGGCGGCGAAGCCCGGGTAGATTTCCACGCCCAGGTTCTCGGCCTGCTGGGCCAGCCAGCGGCACAGGTTGCCCAGCGAAATGATGTAGTTGCCCTGGTTGTGCATGGTCTTGGGCACGAACAGGTCAGGCACCTTGGTCGAGCTGCCGGCATCCTTGAGCACGTAGATGTCGTCGCGCTTCACTTCGGTGTTCAGCGGCGCGCCGAGCGCTTTCCAGTCGGGGAACAGCTCGTTCAGGGCACGGGGTTCGAACACCGCGCCGGAGAGGATGTGGGCGCCGACTTCAGAGCCTTTTTCCACCACGCAGACGCTGATTTCGCTACCGGTTTCGGCGGCCTTCTGCTTCAGGCGGCAGGCGGCGGACAGGCCCGCCGGGCCGGCGCCGACGATGACCACGTCGAATTCCATGTATTCGCGTTCCACTGGTTCTCTCCTACTCATCAAGGCTCGTGCTGTTGCTTTGTCTTATGGGTGCGCGGGGGCATTCGCAGCGGTTCTACGCAACGGCGGAACTGTAGCTGGGCAAATGACGGACTACACCGTTTTGTCTTGGCCGCGCATTATATCTACACCACTTGGCGGGTCCAATACAAACGTTTGTTTGAATTTGCCGCAGGCCAGTAAAATCACAGGAGCGCGGCTGGAGGGTGACCGATTTGCCGTATTGACCGGATTGGGTGTTACGGTCAAGATACGAGCGGTTTTACGTTCGCCGTAGGCTTGCAGCCGGGCGCAGGTACACCTCTAAAGACCAGGTGTGGAGCAGGGTTTTGCGGCCTTGGGCCGGTTTGTAGTGGAGTTTACACGCCACGACAGAAAATGACCCGTGAGTATTTGTCGCAAGAGTCCGGACAAGACTGTTCGGTCACTGTGAAGTTACCGCCTCCCGGTACGTTTTTAGAGGTGCCCTTGTACCCACGCGCATCGCAGGGCTCAGCCCCAGGCGACTATCTATTCACCGGAGAGTAACGAGGAATCCATGAAGGTTCTTGTAGCTGTCAAACGAGTGGTCGACTACAACGTCAAGGTTCGTGTCAAAGCGGACAACTCCGGCGTCGACCTTGCTAACGTCAAGATGTCCATGAACCCCTTCTGCGAAATCGCCGTGGAAGAAGCCGTACGCCTGAAGGAAAAGGGCGTTGCGACCGAGATCGTCGTCGTTTCCGTCGGCCCGGCCACTGCTCAGGAGCAGCTGCGTACCGCCCTGGCCCTGGGTGCCGACCGCGCCATCCTGGTCGAGGCCGCTGACGAACTGAACTCCCTGGCCGTGGCCAAGGCGCTGAAAGCCGTTGTCGACAAAGAGCAGCCGCAGCTGGTCATTCTCGGCAAGCAGGCCATCGACAGCGACAACAACCAGACCGGCCAGATGCTGGCTGCGCTGACCGGCTACGCACAAGGCACCTTCGCCTCCAAGGTGGAAGTGGCGGGCGACAAGCTGAACGTCACCCGTGAAATCGATGGCGGCCTGCAGACCGTTGCGCTGAACCTGCCAGCCATCGTCACCACCGACCTGCGCCTGAACGAGCCGCGCTACGCGTCGCTGCCGAACATCATGAAGGCCAAGAAGAAGCCGCTGGAGACCGTCACTCCAGACGCGCTGGGCGTTTCCCTCGCCTCCACCAACAAGACCGTGAAAGTTGAAGCCCCGGCTGCCCGCAGCGCGGGTATCAAGGTCAAATCGGTGGCCGAACTGGTCGAGAAGCTGAAGAACGAAGCGAAGGTAATCTAAATGACTATCCTGGTTGTCGCTGAATACGAGAACGGTGCCGTAGCCCCGGCCACCCTGAACACTGTTGCCGCTGCCGCCAAGATCGGTGGTGATGTGCACGTGCTGGTCGCTGGCCAGAACGTGGGCGGCGTTGCCGAGTCTGCTGCCAAGATCGCTGGCGTGGCCAAGGTGCTGGTTGCCGATAATGCTGCCTACGCCCATGTCCTGCCGGAAAACGTTGCGCCGCTGATCGTCGAGCTGGCCAAGGGCTACAGCCACGTGCTGGCCCCGGCCACCACCAATGGCAAGAACATCCTGCCGCGCGTTGCTGCGCTGCTGGATGTGGACCAGATTTCCGAGATCATCTCGGTCGAGTCCGCCGACACCTTCAAGCGCCCGATCTATGCCGGTAACGCCATTGCCACCGTGCAATCGAGCGCGGCCATCAAGGTCATCACCGTGCGTACCACCGGCTTCGACGCCGTGGCCGCCGAAGGTGGTTCGGCTGCCATCGAGGCCGTCGGCGCTGCCCACAACGCCGGCATCTCGGCCTTCGTTGGCGAAGAGCTGGCCAAGTCCGACCGCCCAGAACTGACCGCTGCCAAGATCGTCGTTTCCGGCGGCCGTGGCATGGGCAACGGTGACAACTTCAAGCACCTGTACAGCCTGGCCGACAAGCTCGGTGCTGCCGTCGGTGCTTCGCGCGCCGCCGTCGACGCCGGCTTCGTGCCGAACGACATGCAGGTCGGCCAGACCGGCAAGATCGTTGCGCCGCAGCTGTACATCGCCGTCGGCATCTCTGGCGCGATCCAGCACCTGGCCGGCATGAAAGACTCCAAGGTGATCGTGGCGATCAACAAGGACGAAGAAGCACCGATCTTCCAGGTAGCCGACTACGGCCTGGTCGCTGACCTGTTCGAAGCGGTTCCGGAGCTGGAAAAGCTGGTCTGATCCGCCTGCTTCACTTATAAAGAACCCGGCCCTCGCACAGGGGGCCGGGTTTTTTTGTGGTCTGTTCCGGCCCAATCACCGGCAAGCCAGCTCCCACAGGTACAGTACAGTTCTCAAGGGCGGCGCTGTGCCTGTGGGAGCTGGCTTGCCGGCGATTGGGCCAGGCCAAGCAATACAAGGAGTGAGCAATGGTGCTGCGTAAAGCAGGCAGGGTGCTGGCATGCACGGCGTTGTTGGTGTCGCCGCTGGTCATGGCGGCAGGCAAGTGCGAACGCCTGGTGGCAACCGGTAGCCCCGATGCGCCGCCCTATTCATGGCAAGACCCGAGCGACCCGAAACACCTGATCGGCGCCAACGTCGACCTGCTGCGCCAGGTGGCTGGCGAGCTGGGCGTGAAGGTGGAGGTGCTGAACGCCGGCCGTCGTGACCAGGCGCTGGAAGAAGTGCGTAGCGGGCGCATGGACCTGCTGCTCGACACCCCCATGCAGGTGGAGCAACTGACCGCGTTGGACTACCTCCACCCACCCCTGCAGCTCAACGAATACCTGGTGTGGACGCGCCACGACGCCACACTGGTCTTCGAAGGCCCGGCGGACCTGGCCCAGTATCAGGGCAGCTTGTCCGAGCGCGCGCGGCTGACCCCGGCCTTTACCGCTTTCGCCAAGGCCCAGCTGAAGCTGGTGCCGGCACAGAACCTGACCCAGGCGTTCCAGAAACTGGTGCTCGGCCAGGTGGATTATGTGCTCGCTGGCCGCTATTCAGGCATGGCCATGGTCCAGAGCCTGGGCATGAGCAATGACCTGATCGCCCGCGGCCTGCCGGTGGATCGGCCGGGCCTGTACCTGGCCCTGTCGCACAACTCGGCCTGCAATGACAGCTGGTTGCGTGGGCAACTGGCAAAAAAACTGACAGAATTGCCGATCTCCGGTGCGTCCGAGGCCGTGCTGCAACGTAATGTCGAGCGCTGGAAAGCACAGCTGCAGGTGCCGTCGGACGCCCCCAAACACTAGGAAGATTGCGTGAGAACCCAACCACTAATCCTTGCCCTGGCCGTGCTCGGCCTGGCTGGCTGCGCCAACGATCCGGCCCCTAACGAGCAGATGCGCATTTCCGAACAGGCACTGGAGCAGGCCAGGGCCGTCGGTGCCACCGAACAGGTCGAAGCGCTCAAGCTGGCCGAAGACAAGCTGGCCCGGGCCAAGACCAATATGCTCACCGAAGACTACCGCGACGCGCGCATGCGTGCCGAGCAGGCCGAGCTGGATGCGCGCCTGGCCGAGGCCCAGGTGCTGAACCAGAAGAGCGAAGAGCAGCTGCAACTGCTGCAGTCGCGGGTCAAGCGCCTGCGCAAGCAGCTGGAGGTGCAGCCATGATCCGTCGCATGCCATTGGCTGCGCTGGCAGTGCTGGCGCTGTCGGCAGGTCTTCAAGGTTGCGCCAGCCAGCGCAGCAGCGCAGCGCTGGATGAAGCCACCGCAGCCTTCCAGAAGGTCAAGGATGATTCCGATGTGCTGCGCAGCGCACCGCGTGACGTGATTCGCGCAGGCGAGTCGCTGGCTCGCGCCGAGCGCCTGTCCAGCTATATCGGCACCGGTGCCGACGTGCGCCATTACGCTTACCTGAGCCAGCGTTACAGCGAGATTGCCAGCGAGCATGCCAAGCTGGCGCTGAATCAGGAACGCCAGGCCAAGCTCGACCTGGAGCGCCAGCGCCTGCAGCTGGCCCTGCGCGAGGCCAAGCTGGCCAGTGTGCAGCAGCAGGGCAAGTGGATCGAGTCGCAGATTGCCGCGCTGGCCTCGGAGCAGACCGACCGTGGCCTGGTGATGACCCTGGGTGACGTGCTGTTCGACACCGGTCGTGCCGACCTGAAGAACTCGGCCAGCCGTACCGTGCTCAAGCTGGTGCAGTTCCTTCAGCTCAACCCGCGCCGGGTGGTGCGAATCGAGGGTTATACCGACAGCACCGGCCCGGCGGAGGACAACCTGAAGCTGTCCCGTGATCGGGCGCAGGCCGTGGCCGACATGCTGGTGGACCTGGGGATTGACGAAAAGCGCCTGCAGGTCGAGGGGTATGGCGACCAGTACCCGATCGAGGCCAATGCCTCGGAGCGGGGCAGGGCGCAGAACCGCCGCGTGGAGATCGTGTTCTCCGATGACAAGGGCAAGCTGGCGCCAGCGCGCTGAATCATGTGAAAAGGGGGCTGCGAAGCAGCCCCGGCTTTTCGTCGGGCTAGCCGGGCTTGATCGTTTCTATAGCTGTCACGCAACTGTATTGTTGACTATCCTGCGATCTGTCCCAGTACACTTTGCAACTGTTACGGTATTCTCTACTGTCAGTGAGCTACACAAGAATAACGAGCCAGTCCGCGCGTCGAGATAAAGCCATGACCAACCTGTTGCTGTACCAGCGTATCGCCCAGCAACTGGCCGATGACATCCGTCGCGGTGTCTACCAGCCAGGCGAGCGGGTACCCTCCGTGCGCAAGATGAGCGCCCAGCTCAATGTCAGCCATGCCACGGTGCTGCAGGCCTATGCCAATCTCGAGGATCAGGGGCTGATCCGTGCGCGGCCGCAGTCCGGCTACTACGTGCACCAGACCCCGGCCCTGACTGCGCAGACCCCGGACATCGCCCGGGTGGAGCGCCCCGGCCTGGTCACCCGTGCCAGTATCATCCAGCAGGTACTGACCGAAGCTCGCCGTGATGGCGTGTTCCCGTTCGGCGCCGCGGTGCCGCACGTCGACTACTTGCCGGTCCGGGCCCTGCACCAGCAGATCGCCAAGGTGACGCGCTTTCACAGCCCACGCGCCTTCAGCTACATGTTCAGCCCCGGTTTCGAGCCGCTGCGCCGGCAGATCGCCATACGCATGCGTGATGCCGGCGTGCTGGTCGACCCGCGTGAAGTGATCGTGACCCATGGCTGCGTCGATGCGCTGCAGATGTCACTGCGCGTGCTGACCCGTCCCGGCGACTTGATTGCCGCCGAATCACCCACCTATTACGGGCTGTTGCAGCTGGCCGACCTGCTGGGCCTGAAGGTGATCGAGATCCCCAGTGACCCGTCCACCGGCATCAGCCTCGAAGCCTTGCAGCTGGCGGCCAATCAGTGGTCGATCAAGGCCCTGGTGCTGACTGCGCGCCTTAGCAACCCGCTGGGCGGCACCGTCCCGGAGGAGCGACAGAAGCAGTTGCTGCGCCTGGCGTCGGACTTCGATATCCAGATCGTCGAGGATGACATCTATGGCGAGCTGATGTTCGAGCAGGGCAAGACCAAGGCGCTGAAGGCATTCGACCGGCTGGACCGGGTGATCTATTGCTCGAGTTTTTCCAAGACCCTGTCCCCCGGTGTACGCGTAGGCTGGATGATTGCCGGGCGCTATCGGGACGAAATCCAGCGCCTGCAAACCTTTACCACCCACTCGGCCTGCAGCGTGACGCAGATGGGTGTGGCGGCCTACCTGGAGAATGGCGGCTACGACCGGCACCTGCGTTACATCCGCCAGGAGTACCGCAAGAACCTCAGTGCCTATCAGCTGGCGGTGCAGCAGCACTTCCCCGAGGGTACCCAGATGACCCGGCCGACGGGCGGTTTCATCCTGTGGGTGAGCCTGCCCGGGCGGGTCAACACCCAGGAGCTGCATGTGCGCGCGCTGGAGCAGGGCATCAGTATTGCGCCCGGGCTGATCTTCAGTAACACCGAGCAATTCAACCACTGCATCCGCCTTAATTGCGGTATACCTTGGAACAAGGAAGCCGAGCGCGCGGTGATCACTCTCGGCCTGCTGGCCCAGCAATTGTGCCGGGAGCCAGCGGCCGCGCTTTTGTAGGCTTGCCACGCGCCTGCGGAACAGGGAGCATACGCACTTTTCCTGCCAGCCTGTCCATTTGCCATGAATGCTTTGCGCCGTATTGCCCTGATCTTGTGCCTTGTACCGCTCTGCACTCTGGCTGGTGCTACCCAGGCTGCGCAGCCGGCAGGCCAGGCGCAGGCGGCCAAACCGGTGCAGAAAGCCAAGCCGGTGCAGAAAGCCGCAGCCAAGCCAGCGCACAAGCAGGCGGCCAGGAAAGCCGGCAACAGCAAGGCCAGGCCGGCACGCAAGCCCGTGAGCAAAGAGGTTGCCCAGCCGTTGCCCAAGGCAAAGCTCGACCTCAGCCTGCCTGCCGATATGGTCAATAGCCTGGAGCCGAATGTGGGCAGCCTTGCGCCGATCCAGCGACGTAAACCTTTGCTGCCGCCCATGTTCACTGAAAAGCCAGAGGCCGATGACAGCCCGTTCCAGCTCAATGGTCGGCTGATCAGCAACGAAATGCAGCTGCAACTGCGCAATGACAGCCGTCGCGACGTGGAAGGGGCGGCCATCGATTTCGAGTACCGCCAGTAGTCAGCGAACTGACTGCCGGGTCATGGCAGATTTCATCGTGCCAGCAATTTCAAACGCCTGTTTGAGCGGTTACTATCCAGGGGCGTTCGTCCCGTTTTGTTCCAGGGAGTCCTGATTTTGGTGAATAGCCATGAATTGCCGTGAGGGCTGTGGTGCCTGCTGCATTGCCCCGTCCATCACCTCTGCGATGCCGCGCATGCCCAATGGCAAGCCGGCTGGCGAGCGCTGCCTGCACCTGACCGTAGACAACCTCTGCGACCTGTTCGGCAAGCCCGAGCGACCGGCGGTGTGTGGCGGTTTCAAGGCGGATGTCGAGGTGTGCGGCAATGACCGTGACGAGGCCATCAGGATTCTCGGTTGGTGGGAGCAGATGACGGCGGCGTGACAGGCTGGATCTTCGAAAACAAGGATAAACATGATGAGATCGTTCAAGCGTATTGCTCTGCTGTGTGGCATGGGTGTTCTGCTGTCGCCTGCGGCCTGGGCCGAAAACTGGCAGGTGGCCAAGGACGAGGAGGGGATCAAGGTTTCCCTCAGTGAAGTGGCCGGTTCCAAGTACAAGGCCTATCAAGGCGTCACCGTGATCAAGGCGCCGCTGGCCAAGGTGCAGGCGTTGCAGGAAGACGTGGTAGGTGCCTGCAAATGGATTCATGAGTGCAAGTCGCAGAAGCTGCTCAAGCATGAAGGTGACCAGAGCTGGACCTACACCCAGTTCAATACGCCATGGCCGGTGACGCCGCGGGACTCGGTATTGCATGTGACCACGGTGAAGCAGGCTGATGGCAGCCTGGTACGCAACCTGAAGGAAGAGCCGACCTACATCCCGGAAGAGAAGGGCTTTGTGCGGGTGGCGAAGGTCGAAGGCTTCTGGAAACTGGTGCCCAAGGGCGACAGCACGGAGGTGACCTATCAGGTACACACCGAGCCAGGTGGTAGCGTGCCAGCGATGGTGGCCAACAAGTTCGTGGTGGATGCGCCGTTCAATACCCTGAAAGGGTTGCGGGAACGAGCTGAGAAAAACTGAGGCTTTGTACTGTCTGTACTGGCCTCTTCGCGGGTAAACCCGCTCCCACAGGGTTCTCACAATCCTCCGGGTCTGTGAAGGCCCTGTGGGAGCGGGTTTACCCGCGAAGAGGTCGGCACAGGAGGAATAAAAAAGGCTGCCCGAGGGCAGCCTTTTTGCGTTCGGCTATGGAAGCTTACTTGCGGTCCTGCAGCGCAACGATGTCGCGCTTCTGCTCGCCGGTGTACAGCTGGCGCGGGCGGCCGATCTTGTACGGGCTGGAGAGCATTTCTTTCCAGTGCGAGATCCAGCCCACGGTACGTGCCAGGGCGAAGATCACGGTGAACATGCTGGTCGGAATGCCGATTGCCTTGAGGATGATCCCCGAGTAGAAGTCGACGTTCGGGTACAGCGAGCGCTCGATGAAGTACGGATCGGTCAGGGCGATCTCTTCCAGGCGCATGGCCAGTTCCAGCTGCGGGTCGTTCTTGATGCCCAGCTCGCGCAGGACTTCGTCGCAGGTCTGCTTCATCACGGTGGCGCGTGGGTCGCGGTTCTTGTACACGCGGTGACCGAAGCCCATGAGCTTGAACGGGTCGTTCTTGTCCTTGGCCTTGGCGATGAACTTGTCGATGTTCGAGACATCGCCGATTTCATCGAGCATGGTCAGGACCGCTTCGTTCGCACCGCCGTGGGCCGGGCCCCACAGTGCGGCGATACCGGCGGCGATACAGGCGAACGGGTTGGCACCCGACGAGCCGGCCAGACGAACGGTGGAGGTGGAGGCGTTCTGCTCGTGGTCGGCGTGGAGGATGAAGATCCGGTCCATCGCCTTGGCCAGCACCGGGCTGATCGGTTTGATCTCGCACGGGGTATTGAACATCATGTGCAGGAAGTTTTCCGCGTACGACAGGTCGTTGCGCGGGTACATCATCGGCTGGCCCATGGAGTACTTGTAAACCATCGCGGCCAGGGTCGGCATCTTGGCGACCAGGCGCACCGCGGAAATTTCGCGGTGTTGCGGGTTATTGATGTCCAGGGAGTCGTGATAGAACGCCGACAGGGCGCCGACCACGCCGCACATCACTGCCATCGGGTGAGCGTCGCGGCGGAAGCCGTTGAAGAAGGACTTCAGCTGCTCGTGAACCATGGTGTGGTTCTTTACGGTGCTGACGAACTGGGCCTTCTGCTCGGCATTCGGCAGTTCGCCGTTGAGCAGCAGGTAGCAGGTTTCGAGGTAGTCGGATTTTTCAGCGAGCTGCTCGATCGGGTAGCCGCGGTGCAGCAGGATACCTTTGTCGCCGTCAATGTAGGTGATCTTCGACTCGCACGAGGCAGTCGCCATGAAACCAGGGTCGAAGGTGAAGTGACCAGTGGCCCCCAACCCGCGGACGTCGATTACATCAGGACCAACGGTGCCGGTTAAAATGGGCAGCTCGACGGGGGCAGCGCCCTCGATGACCAACTGCGCTTTTTTGTCAGCCATGTGGCCTCCTATTAATGCTTGAAATCATCAGACAGACCCCCCACGCAGGGCCCGCACCACTATAGAGGGATAAATTCAGATGTCAATTTGCCTAAAGGCTTGTTGAAACAGGCATTGAGGCCTGATTTTTCACGAAATTCTCGCCCATTTACGCCTTTTGTCCGTTAAAGGCAATGCGCTATTTGGGCTACCCCCTCACGTTGTCATAAGCAGCCTAACTGTCTATACTCGCAACCCGACCGCCAGGGGCTTGCAAGCCCGAACTGCTGGGGGTCGCCGTTCCCTGGGTGGTGGGTACCTGACCAGTACACTTACCAACAACTTTGCCCTGATTCGCTAGGGGCTCTTCAGTGTGAAAAAAGCCGTGAAAAGCCAACGACCTGTAAACCTAGACCTAAGGACCATCAAGCTCCCCGTCACTGCGTACACGTCCATCCTGCACCGTATCTCCGGCGTCATCCTGTTCCTCGGCCTTGCCATCATGCTTTATGCACTGGGCAAGTCGCTGGGTTCCGAGGAAGGCTTTGGTGAGGTGAAGGCGTGTCTGACCAGCCCGCTGGCCAAATTCGTGACCTGGGGCCTGCTATCCGCCCTGCTTTATCACCTCGTGGCAGGTGTACGTCACCTGATCATGGACATGGGTATCGGTGAGACGCTGGAAGGCGGCAAGCTGGGCTCGAAAATCGTGATCGTCATCTCCGTGGTGCTGATCGTTCTGGTGGGAGTTTGGGTATGGTAACCAATGTCACGAACCTGTCGCGTTCGGGCCTCTATGACTGGATGGCGCAGCGCGTTTCTGCGGTCGTTCTCGCGGCTTACTTCCTCTTCCTGATCGGCTACGTGGTCGCCCACCCAGGCATCGACTACACCCAGTGGCATGGTCTGTTCTCCAACAACGCGATGCGGATCTTCAGTCTGCTGGCCCTCGTTGCCCTGGGCGCTCACGCCTGGGTCGGCATGTGGACCATTGCAACCGACTACCTGACGCCAATGTCGTTCGGCAAGTCGGCAACTGCGATTCGTTTCCTGTTCCAGGCGGTATGCGGCGTTGCGATGTTCGCTTACTTCGTCTGGGGTGTGCAGATTCTCTGGGGTATCTGATCCATGGCTAGCATTCCAACCATTTCCTTCGACGCCATCATCATCGGTGGCGGCGGTGCCGGCATGCGCGCTGCGCTGCAGCTGGCTCAAGGCGGTCACAAGACTGCCGTGGTCACCAAGGTCTTCCCGACCCGTTCGCACACTGTATCCGCCCAGGGCGGCATCACCTGCGCCATCGCTTCGGCCGACCCGAACGACGACTGGCGCTGGCACATGTACGATACCGTCAAAGGCTCCGACTACATCGGTGACCAGGACGCTATCGAATACATGTGTCAGGAAGGCCCGGCTGCGGTCTTCGAGCTGGACCACATGGGCCTGCCGTTCTCGCGTACCGAAACCGGTCGCATCTACCAGCGTCCGTTCGGTGGCCAGTCCAAGGACTTCGGTAAAGGTGGCCAGGCCGCCCGTACCTGTGCTGCTTCCGACCGTACCGGTCACGCGCTGCTGCACACCCTGTACCAGGGCAACCTGAAGGCCGGCACTACCTTCCTCAACGAGTACTACGCTGTTGACCTGGTGAAGAACCAGGACGGCGCGTTCGTCGGTGTGATCGCGATCTGCATCGAAACCGGCGAAACCATGTACATCAAGTCCAAGGCCACCGTTCTGGCCACTGGCGGTGCCGGTCGTATCTACGCCTCCACCACCAACGCCCTGATCAACACCGGTGACGGTATCGGCATGGCGCTGCGTGCAGGCGTGCCGGTGCAGGACATCGAGATGTGGCAGTTCCACCCGACCGGCATCGCCGGCGCCGGTGTACTGGTTACCGAAGGTTGCCGCGGTGAAGGTGGCTACCTGATCAACGCCCACGGCGAGCGCTTCATGGAGCGTTACGCGCCGAACGCGAAAGACCTGGCCGGCCGCGACGTGGTTGCCCGTTCCATGGTCAAGGAAATCATCGCCGGCAACGGCGTGGGCCCGAACAAGGACCACGTACTGCTGAAGCTGGACCACCTGGGCGAGGAAGTGCTGCACAGCCGCCTGCCAGGTATCTGCGAACTGTCCAAGACCTTCGCCCACGTCGACCCGGTGGTCGCGCCGGTTCCGGTCGTACCGACCTGCCACTACATGATGGGCGGCGTTGCCACCAACATTCATGGCCAGGCCATCACCATGGACGCCGAAGGCAAGGACCACATCATCCCGGGTCTGTTCGCCGTGGGTGAAGTGGCGTGCGTATCGGTCCACGGTGCCAACCGTCTGGGTGGCAACTCGCTGCTCGACCTGGTGGTATTCGGTCGTGCCGCTGGCCTGCACCTGGAAAAATCGCTGTCCGACGGCGTGGAATACCGCGACGCCAGCGACACCGATATCGATGTTGCCCTGAACCGCCTGAACAAGCTCAACGAGCGTACCACTGGCGAAGACGTTGCCAGCCTCAAGCGCGAACTGCAGAGCTGCATGCAGAACTACTTCGGTGTATTCCGTACTGGCGAATACATGCAGAAGGGTATCGAGCAGCTGGCCGGCCTGCGTGACCGTATTGCCAACGTCAAGATCAACGACAAGTCCCAGGCCTTCAACACTGCGCGTATCGAAGCGCTGGAGCTGCAGAACCTGCTGGAAGTCGCCGAAGCTACCGCCATCGCGGCCGAAGCCCGTAAAGAGTCCCGCGGCGCTCACGCCCGTGAAGACTTCGAAGACCGTGACGACGAAAACTGGCTGTGCCACACCCTGTACTACCCGGGTGAGAAGCGCGTTGCCAAGCGCGGCGTCAACTTTGCGCCGAAGACTGTTCCAGCCTTCGAACCAAAAGTCCGGACTTACTAAGGGTGGCTGCTATGTTGAAAGTCGAAGTTTATCGTTACAACCCGGACACCGACTCGGCGCCAAAAATGGAGTCGTTCGACGTCGATACCGGCGGCAAGGACCTGATGGTTCTCGATGTGTTGGCGCTGATCAAGGAAAAGGACGAAGGTTTCTCGTACCGTCGCTCCTGCCGTGAAGGCGTTTGCGGTTCCGACGGCATGAACATGAACGGCAAGAACGGCCTGGCCTGCATCACCCCGCTGTCGGCGGTGGTGAAGGGCAACAAGCTGGTTCTGCGCCCGCTGCCGGGCCTGCCGGTCATTCGTGACCTGGTCGTCGACATGAGCATCTTCTACAAGCAGTACGAGAAGGTGAAGCCGTACCTGCAGAACGACACCCCGGCGCCGGCCATCGAGCGCCTGCAGTCGCCAGAAGACCGCGACAAGCTGGACGGCCTGTACGAGTGCATCCTGTGCGCTTGCTGCTCGACTTCCTGCCCATCGTTCTGGTGGAACCCGGACAAGTTCCTGGGCCCCGCCGCACTGCTACAGGCCTATCGCTTCCTGGCCGACAGCCGTGACACCAAGACCCAGGAGCGCCTGGCGTCCCTGGATGACCCGTTCAGCGTATTCCGCTGCCGCGGGATCATGAACTGCGTCAACGTTTGCCCGAAAGGTCTGAACCCGACCAAGGCAATCGGCCACGTACGTAACATGCTGCTGCAAAGCGGTACCTGATACAAAGTGTTGTACCTGCAGTAAGCCGAGGTGCGGGTGGTGAGCCCGCACTGCGGTAAAACCCGAACAAGGGCCCACAAAGCCTGCGTTCATTACCTATGAAGATATGAGACCAGCAGGGGCTTCCGGGCTGGTACCCGGAAAATCAGCAGGATCCAAGTGGCGTGGTTCAGTCGCTGTATTCGGACTTTTCCAGGTTTGCTGTGGCTCTCGCCGATCAGTCCCCTAACCGAGGGTGACCAAGCATGCAAGAAAGCGTGATGCAGCGCATGTGGGAAAGCGCCCACCTTTCAGGTGGTAACGCTGCATATGTGGAAGAGCTTTATGAGCTCTACCTGCACGACCCTAACGCTGTGCCAGAAGAGTGGCGCACCTACTTCCAGAAGTTGCCCGCCGACGGCAGCACCGCTACCGATGTATCGCACTCGACAATCCGCGACCATTTCGTACTGCTGGCAAAGAACCAGCGCCGCGCCCAACCGGTATCCGCCGGGAGCGTGAGCAGTGAACACGAGAAGAAGCAGGTTGAAGTTCTGCGACTGATCCAGGCCTATCGTATGCGCGGCCATCAGGCTGCCAAGCTCGACCCGTTGGGGTTGTGGCAGCGTCCTGCGCCCGTAGACCTGTCGATCAATCACTACGGCTTGACCAATGCCGATCTTGATACGACCTTCCGTGCCGGCGACCTGTTCATCGGCAAAGAGGAGGCGAGCCTACGCGAGATCTTCGAGGCGCTCCAGAAGACATATTGTCGCACCATTGGCGCCGAGTTCACCCACATCGTCGATTCCGAGCAGCGCAGCTGGTTCCAGCAGCGCCTGGAAAGCGTGCGCGGCCGTCCGGAGTTTTCCGCTGACGTGCAGGCCCATTTGCTCGAGCGCGTAACCGCCGGTGAAGGCCTTGAGAAATACCTGGGCACCAAGTACCCGGGCACCAAGCGTTTCGGCCTCGAGGGCGGCGAAAGCCTGATCCCGATGCTGGACGAGATGATCCAGCGTTCCGGTTCCTACGGCACCAAGGAAGTCGTGATCGGCATGGCCCACCGTGGCCGTCTGAACGTTCTGGTCAACACCTTCGGCAAGAACCCGCGCGAGCTGTTCGACGAGTTCGAAGGCAAGAAGATGAACGAGCTGGGCTCCGGTGACGTGAAGTATCACCAGGGCTTCTCCTCGAACGTGATGACCCCGGGCGGCGAAGTGCACCTGGCCATGGCGTTCAACCCGTCCCACCTGGAAATCGTCTCGCCAGTGGTCGAGGGTTCGGTGCGCGCCCGTCAGGACCGCCGCAACGACACCGTTGGCGACAAGGTGCTGCCGATCTCGATCCACGGCGACGCAGCGTTCGCCGGCCAGGGCGTGGTCATGGAAACCTTCCAGATGTCGCAGACCCGCGGTTTCAAGACCGGCGGCACCGTGCACATCGTGATCAACAACCAGGTTGGTTTCACCATCAGCAACCCGCTGGACGCGCGCTCCACCGAGTACGCCACCGACGTTGCCAAGATGATCCAGGCGCCGATCCTGCACGTGAACGGCGACGACCCGGAAGCCGTGCTGTTCGTGACCCAGCTGGCCATCGACTACCGCATGCAGTTCAAGCGTGACGTGGTCATCGACCTGGTCTGCTACCGCCGCCGCGGCCACAACGAGGCCGACGAGCCGAACGGCACCCAGCCTCTGATGTACCAGCAGATCAGCAAGCAGCGCACGACGCGTGAATTGTACGCCGAGGCACTGATCCAGGCCGGCCGCATCGATGCCGAGCGCGCCCAGGCCAAGATCGACGAATACCGCAGCGCGCTGGACAACGGCCTGCACGTGGTGAAGAGCCTGGTCAAGGAGCCGAACCGTGAGCTGTTCGTCGACTGGCGTCCGTACCTGGGCCATGCCTGGACCGCGCGTCACGACACCCGCTTCGACCTCAAGACCCTGCAGGAACTGTCGGCCAAGCTGCTGGAGATCCCGGAAGGCTTCGTCGTCCAGCGCCAGGTCGCCAAGATCTACGAAGATCGCCAGAAGATGCAGGCCGGTGGCTTGCCGATCAACTGGGGTTATGCAGAGACCATGGCCTACGCCACCCTGCAGTTCGAAGGTCACCCGATCCGCATGACCGGTCAGGACATCGGCCGTGGCACCTTCTCGCACCGTCACGCGGTGCTGCACAACCAGAAGGACGCCAGCACCTACGTACCGCTGAAGAACCTGTTCCCGGGCCAGCCGCAATTCGAACTGTACGACTCCTTCCTGTCGGAAGAAGCGGTACTGGCCTTCGAATACGGCTACTCGACCACCACGCCGAACGCGCTGGTGATCTGGGAAGCCCAGTTCGGTGACTTCGCCAACGGTGCGCAAGTGGTGATCGACCAGTTCATCACCAGCGGCGAGCACAAGTGGGGCCGTCTGTGCGGTCTGACCATGCTGCTGCCACACGGTTATGAAGGGCAGGGCCCGGAGCACTCCTCCGCGCGCCTGGAGCGTTACCTGCAGCTGTGCGCCGAGCACAACATCCAGGTCTGCGTACCGACCACCCCGGCCCAGATCTACCACCTGCTGCGTCGCCAGGTCATCCGTCCGCTGCGCAAGCCGCTGATCGTCCTGACGCCGAAGTCGCTGCTGCGCCACAAGCTGGCCATCTCGACCCTGGAAGACCTGGCAGAAGGTTCGTTCCAGACCGTCATCCCGGAAATCGACAGCCTCGATCCGGCCAAGGTCGAGCGCCTGGTCCTGTGCGGCGGCAAGGTTTACTACGACCTGCTGGAAAAACGCCGTGCCGAAGGCCGCGAAGACATCGCCATCGTGCGTATCGAGCAGCTGTATCCGTTCCCTGAGGACGACCTGGTCGAAATCCTGGCGCCTTACACCAACCTCAAGCATGCGGTCTGGTGTCAGGAAGAGCCGATGAACCAGGGCGCCTGGTACAGCAGCCAGCACCACATGCGCCGTATCCTGGGCCGCCTCAACAAGGCACTGGTCCTGGAGTACGCCGGCCGCGACGCTTCCGCCGCGCCAGCCTGTGGTTACGCATCGAAGCACGCCGAGCAGCAGGAAAAACTGCTGCAAGATGCCTTCACTGTTTAATGCCTTCGCGCACCTGAAACCGAATTTAAGGAAACACAGATAATGGCTATCGAGATCAAAGCCCCAACCTTCCCGGAATCGGTTGCCGATGGCACCGTTGCCACCTGGCACAAACAGCCGGGCGATGCCGTCAAGCGTGACGAGCTGATCGTCGACATCGAGACCGACAAGGTCGTCCTGGAAGTGCTGGCCACCGCCGATGGCGTGCTGGGCGCCATCGTCAAGGGCGAGGGCGACACCGTCCTGTCCGACGAAGTGCTGGGTTCGATCGTTGAAGGCGGTGCTGCCGCCGCTGCACCAGCTGCCGCCCCGGCCGCTGCTGCCCCGGCTGCCGCTGCTGCCGACGCTGGCGAAGACGACCCGGTTGCCGCCCCGGCCGCGCGCAAGCTGGCTGAAGAGAACGGCATCGACCTGGCTACCGTTGCCGGCACTGGCAAAGGTGGTCGCATCACCAAGGAAGACGTCGTCGCTGCCGTCGCCAACAAGAAGTCGGCGCCTGCTGCGGCTGCCAAGCCTGCCGCTGCTGCCGCTGCTGCCCCGGTTGTGGTTGCCGCTGGCGACCGCACCGAGAAGCGTGTGCCGATGACCCGCCTGCGTGCCAAGATCGCCGAGCGTCTGGTCGAAGCCCAGTCGAGCATGGCCATGCTGACCACCTTCAACGAAGTCGACATGACCGAAGTCATGGCCCTGCGTTCGAAGTACAAGGACCTGTTCGAGAAGACCCACAACGGCGTACGCCTGGGCTTCATGTCGTTCTTCGTCAAGGCTGCCACCGAAGCCCTGAAGCGCTTCCCGGCTGTCAACGCCTCGATCGACGGCAACGACATCGTCTACCACGGCTACGCCGACGTCGGCGTTGCCGTGTCCAGCGACCGTGGCCTGGTGGTACCGGTACTGCGTAACGCCGAGTCGATGAGCCTGGCTGAAATCGAGAACGGCATCGCCACCTTCGGCAAGAAGGCCCGTGACGGCAAGCTGGCCATTGAAGAGATGACCGGCGGCACCTTCACCATCACCAACGGTGGTACCTTCGGTTCGATGATGTCGACCCCGATCGTCAACCCGCCGCAGGCCGCTATTCTCGGCATGCACAACATCATCCAGCGCCCGATGGCCATCAATGGCCAGGTAGTGATTCGCCCGATGATGTACCTGGCGCTGTCGTACGATCACCGCCTGATCGACGGCAAGGAAGCGGTAACCTTCCTGGTCACCATCAAGAACCTGCTGGAAGATCCGTCTCGCCTGCTGCTGGACATCTAACCCTCTGGCTGCGTACCGTGCCGGCCCTGGCTTCGCAGGAAGCCATGCCGCGCGGTCCGCGGCTTGTAGCTTGTAGCTGATAAGGAATCTTTTATGACCCAGAAATTCGACGTAGTGGTGATTGGTGCAGGTCCTGGCGGCTATGTGGCTGCCATCAAGGCCGCACAACTTGGTCTGAAGACTGCCTGTATCGAGAAGTACACCGACGCCGAGGGCAAACTGGCCCTGGGCGGCACCTGCCTGAACGTAGGTTGCATTCCTTCCAAGGCGCTGCTGGACAGCTCCTGGAAGTACAAGGAAGCCAAAGAGAGCTTCAACGTCCACGGTATCTCCACTGGCGAAGTGAAGATGGACGTCGCCGCGATGGTTGGCCGCAAGGCTGGCATCGTCAAGAACCTGACCGGTGGCGTTGCCACCCTGTTCAAGGCCAACGGCGTAACTTCGATCCAGGGCCACGGCAAGCTGCTGGCAGGCAAGAAAGTCGAAGTGACCAAGGCTGACGGCACCACCGAAGTCATCGAAGCCGAGAACGTGATTCTGGCTTCCGGCTCGCGTCCGATCGACATTCCGCCGGCTCCGGTCGACCAGAACGTCATCGTCGACTCCACCGGCGCCCTGGAATTCCAGGCCGTGCCGAAGCGCCTGGGTGTTATCGGTGCTGGCGTGATCGGCCTGGAACTGGGCTCGGTATGGGCTCGCCTGGGTGCTGAAGTCACCGTTCTGGAAGCCCTGGACACCTTCCTGATGGCTGCCGACACCGCAGTGTCGAAAGAAGCCCAGAAGACCCTGACCAAGCAAGGCCTGGACATCAAGCTGGGCGCGCGCGTCACCGGCTCGAAAGTCAACGGCAACGAAGTCGAAGTGACCTACACCGACGCCAACGGCGAGCAGAAGATCACCTTCGACAAGCTGATCGTCGCGGTCGGCCGTCGCCCGGTGACCACTGACCTGCTGGCTGCCGACAGCGGCGTGACCATCGACGAGCGTGGCTACATCTTCGTCGACGACTACTGCGCTACCAGCGTGCCGGGCGTCTACGCCATCGGTGACGTGGTGCGCGGCATGATGCTGGCCCACAAGGCTTCGGAAGAGGGCATCATGGTGGTCGAGCGCATCAAGGGCCACAAGGCCCAGATGAACTACGACCTGATCCCGTCGGTCATCTACACCCACCCGGAAATCGCGTGGGTCGGCAAGACCGAACAGGCCTTGAAGGCCGAGGGCGTTGAGGTTAACGTGGGCACCTTCCCGTTCGCGGCCAGCGGCCGTGCGATGGCTGCCAACGACACCGGTGGTTTCGTCAAGGTCATCGCCGATGCCAAGACCGACCGCGTCCTGGGTGTACACGTGATTGGCCCATCGGCTGCCGAACTGGTGCAGCAGGGCGCAATCGCAATGGAATTCGGCACCAGTGCCGAGGATCTGGGCATGATGGTCTTCAGCCATCCGACCCTGTCCGAAGCGTTGCATGAAGCAGCGCTGGCAGTGAATGGCGGCGCCATTCACGTGGCCAACCGTAAGAAGCGTTAATTATAAGAAACCACGGCGGGCTGCCCGTCGTGAGTCTTGCGTGCATGACTCACCGCGGAAAGTCCGCCGGACCGGATCACACGGGAAAACCCGGGGTCAACGGTCACAGGTGGTGCGGCGCCAGTGATGGCGCAGCGCCGAAGCGCAGTACCTAACGAAGACGGTAAAAAGCATGAATCTTCACGAGTATCAGGGTAAGCAGCTGTTCGCTGAGTACGGCCTGCCAGTTTCCAAGGGTTTCGCTGTCGATACCCCTGAGCAAGCTGCAGAAGCCTGCGACAAGATCGGCGGGAACGAGTGGGTGGTAAAAGCCCAGGTTCACGCCGGTGGTCGCGGTAAAGCGGGCGGTGTCAAGCTGGTTCGCAGCAAAGAAGACGCCAAGGCGTTCGCTGCACAGTGGTTGGGCAAGAATCTGGTTACCTACCAGACCGATGCCAACGGTCAACCCGTCTCCAAGATTCTGGTCGAATCCTGCACTGACATCGCCAAAGAGCTGTACCTGGGCGCTGTAGTCGATCGTTCGAGCCGCCGTATCGTGTTCATGGCCTCCACCGAAGGTGGCGTGGACATCGAGAAAGTCGCTCACGAAACGCCTGAGAAGATCCTCAAGGCCACCATCGACCCGCTGGTCGGCGCTCAGCCGTTCCAGGGTCGCGAGCTGGCATTCCAGCTGGGCCTGGAAGGCAAGCAAGTTCAACAGTTCGCCAAGATCTTCGTGGGTCTGGCCAAGCTGTTCAAGGATCACGATCTGGCCCTGCTGGAAGTGAACCCGCTGGTGATCAAGGCCGACGGCGACCTGCACTGCCTCGATGCCAAGATCAACATCGACGCCAACGCCATGTACCGTCAGCCGAAGCTGAAAACCTTCCACGACCCGTCGCAGGACGACGCCCGTGAAGCCCACGCTGCCAAGTTCGAACTGAACTACGTTGCCCTCGAAGGCAACATCGGCTGCATGGTCAACGGTGCCGGCCTGGCCATGGGTACCATGGACATCGTCAACCTGCACGGCGGCAAGCCGGCCAACTTCCTCGACGTTGGCGGTGGTGCTACCAAAGAGCGCGTTACCGAAGCGTTCAAGATCATTCTGTCCGACAGCAATGTCGCGGCCGTACTGGTCAACATCTTCGGCGGCATCGTTCGCTGCGACATGATTGCCGAAGGCATCATCGGTGCAGTGAAAGAAGTCGGCGTCAAAGTTCCGGTCGTCGTTCGCCTTGAAGGCAACAACGCCGAACTGGGCGCTAAAGTACTGGCAGAAAGCGGTTTGAACATCATTGCGGCAACCAGCCTGACCGACGCTGCTCAACAAGTTGTCAAAGCTGCGGAGGGCAAGTAATGAGCGTCCTGATCAATAAAGACACCAAAGTCATCTGCCAGGGCTTCACCGGCTCGCAGGGTACTTTCCACTCCGAACAGGCCATCGCCTACGGCACCAAGATGGTCGGCGGTGTAACCCCAGGCAAGGGTGGCACCACCCACCTGGGCCTGCCAGTGTTCAACACTGTGAAAGAAGCTGTAGAAGCTACCGGCGCTGACGCTTCGGTCATCTACGTTCCGGCTCCTTTCTGCAAGGACTCGATCCTGGAAGCTGCCTTCGGCGGCATCAAGCTGATCGTGTGCATCACCGAAGGCATTCCTACCCTGGACATGCTGGATGCCAAGGTCAAGTGCGACGAGCTGGGCGTGACCCTGATCGGCCCTAACTGCCCAGGTGTCATCACCCCGGGCGAGTGCAAGATCGGCATCATGCCAGGCCACATCCACCTGCCAGGCAAAGTCGGTATCGTTTCGCGTTCCGGCACCCTGACCTACGAAGCTGTGAAGCAGACCACCGACGCCGGTTTCGGCCAGTCGACCTGCGTCGGCATCGGCGGTGACCCGATCCCGGGCTCCAACTT
Source organism: Pseudomonas sp. LS.1a (assembly GCF_022533585.1). Classification (NCBI taxonomy): domain Bacteria; kingdom Pseudomonadati; phylum Pseudomonadota; class Gammaproteobacteria; order Pseudomonadales; family Pseudomonadaceae; genus Pseudomonas; species Pseudomonas sp. LS.1a. Next base: position 3,948,045 of record NZ_CP092827.1, on the reverse strand, counting down.
CATCGACATCCTGAAGCTGTTCCAGGAAGACCCGAAGACCGAAGCGATCGTCATGATCGGTGAGATCGGCGGTTCGGCTGAAGAAGAAGCCGCGGCCTACATCAAGGCCAACGTCACCAAGCCTGTCGTTTCCTACATCGCTGGTGTTACTGCACCTGCGGGCAAGCGCATGGGCCACGCTGGCGCCATCATCTCCGGCGGCAAGGGCACTGCGGACGAGAAGTTCGCCGCCCTGCAGGACGCTGGTGTGAAGACCGTGCGTTCCCTGGCTGACATCGGCAAGGCCCTGGCCGAGCTGACTGGCTGGGAAGTCAAGAAGTAATACTGCTACACCCCCCACGCGCACAGAGGCCACCTTCGGGTGGCCTTTGTCGTTTCCGGGGTTTGGGTATTCCTGGGCCGGCCCCTTCGCGGGTAAACCCGCTCCCACCGGAAATCACTAACCTTGAGCATTGTGAAGTACCTGTGGGAGCGGGTTAACCCGCGAAGAGGCCAGTACAGTCAGCAAGGATTTTTCGATGGGTTTGATAGGGTTTTTCACGCAGACGAAAGTTTCAATGCGAGGATAATCCCCCCTGTCCCGGTTGCACAGACGACAAACAGATACGCACATCGGACAAGCAGCACTGTGCCAGTGCGTTTAGGTGACAAAACAGTTACCCTACGCGCTCACTCTGTGCCCGTCCCCCAAAAGGGAACGACACGCTAAACGGGTCTGGCTTATCAAGCCGGGCAGCATTTCCTCCACCCCATGGGGAAATCCCTTCTCGAATCCCGATTTCAGCAGTGTGGTACTACCTTAAATGAAAGTTTTAAAAGGCCAGGACATTCTGGCACTTGGCTTTATGACGTTTGCGCTTTTCGTAGGCGCGGGCAATATCATCTTCCCGCCTATCGTCGGCCTGCAGTCTGGTCCGCACGTGTGGATGGCCGCCCTGGGCTTCCTGGTTACTGCCGTGGGCCTGCCGGTCATCACCGTGGTTGCCCTGGCCAAGGTCGGCGGCGGCATGGATGCCTTGAGCAGCCCCATCGGCAAGTTCTTCGGTGGCCTGCTGGCGGCCGTGTGCTACCTGTCGGTCGGCCCGCTGTTCGCCACCCCGCGTACCGCGACCGTGTCGTTCGAAGTGGGTGTTGCACCGCTGACCGGCGAAAGCCCGCTGGCGCTGTTCATCTACAGCCTGGTGTACTTCCTGGTGGTACTGGCCGTGTCCATGTACCCGGGCAAGCTGCTCGACACCGTGGGTCGCTTCCTGGCGCCGTTGAAGATCATCGCCCTGGCGGTGCTGGGCATCGCTGCCTTCGCGCTGCCTGCCGGCACCATTGGTGAAGCGCAGCCGGCCTATGCTGCCGCGGCGTTCTCCAAGGGCTTCTCCGATGGTTACCTGACCATGGACACCCTGGGTGCCCTGGTGTTCGGTATCGTCATCGTCAACGCCATCCGCTCGCGCGGTGTCGAGTCGCCGAAGCTGATCACCCGCTATGCCATCATTGCCGGCCTGATCGCCGGTGTCGGCCTGGCCCTGGTGTACATCAGCCTGTTCCGCCTGGGCGCCACCAGCCACGAAATCGCCGCTGACGCCACCAACGGTGCGGCGGTACTGCATGCCTACGTGCAGCACACCTTCGGCTCGTTGGGCAGCGGCTTCCTCGCCGTGCTGATTGCGCTGGCCTGCCTGGTGACCGCGGTTGGCCTGACCTGCGCCTGCGCCGAGTACTTCAGCCAGATCCTGCCGCTGTCGTACCGCGCACTGGTGGTGATCCTGGCGGGCTTCTCGCTGCTGATCTCCAACCTCGGTCTGACCAAGCTGATCATGTTCTCGATCCCGGTGCTCACCGCGATCTACCCGCCGTGCATCGTGGTGGTCGGGCTGAGCTTCGTGAAGGACCTGTGGAACTCGCCAACCCGCATCCTGGCGCCAGTGATGCTGGTGTCGCTGCTGTTCGGCATGGTCGATGCGATCAAGGGCAGCAGCATTGCCCACGTGCTGCCGGACTTCATGGCGCACCTGCCGCTGAGCGACCAGGGCCTGGCCTGGCTGGTGCCTTCGGTGGTGACCCTGGTTGGCGCCGTGGCCTGCGACCGCATGCTCGGCAAGCCGCGCGAGGCGCTGGCCTGATAGTCGAAGCCTGAGGGCGGCACCGGCCACAAGCCGAAGGGTGCTCGCCAAGGGTGGAAACTTCAAAGCCCCGTATCCGAGAGGATACGGGGCTTTTTCTTTGCCTGTACCAGAATTGGCGCTGTACCTGTGGGAGCGGGCGTGGCCGCGAAGAGGCCGGGATGAGCAGTGCAAATATCAGGATGGATGTGTGCCTTTTGCCGCTTGCCAGCGTCGAAATCCGGTCCCTATCCTTCAGGTATCTGGCCCTCTCGGGAATCCTGCATGAACTTCATCCAAAGCAACTTCAACAACCTGTTGGCCATCGCCTGGTTCGCCCTGTGCTGGGGCGGGTACACCCGCTATGCCATCTGGAAGGGCCGCGACACCGCGTGCCTGGCCAGCGTGCTGCACCTGTACCGCGAAGACTGGATGCGCCGCATGCTGCTGCGCGACAACCGCATCGCCGATGCCAGCGTGATCGGCAACCTCGAGCGCAACGCCTCGTTCTTCGCCTCCAGCACCCTGATCATCCTCGCAGGCATCCTCACCGTGCTCGGGGCCTCCGACCGGGCGCTGTCGCTGCTGGCCGACCTGCCGCTGGTGCAGCAGACCTCCCAGGGCATGTCGGAGATCAAGCTGCTGTGCCTGGCCATGGTGTTCGTCTACGCCTTTTTCACCTTCAGCTGGTGCATGCGCCAATACAACTTCGCCGCAGTACTGGTGGGCTCGGCGCCGATGATCGGCGAACGGCTGGTCAATGAACTGGAGCGCAAGGCATTCGCCTCGCGGGCGGCTCGGGTGCTGTCACTTGCCGCCAACCAGTTCAACTTGGGCCTGCGTTCCTATTACTTCGGCATGGCCATGTTGAGCTGGTTCATCAGCCCTTGGTTGTTCATGGTCATGAGTGTCGGGGTAGTGCTGATTCTGTATCGCCGCGAGTTCCATTCGGATGTGCTGGATGTGATGGTGTTCACACCGACTGAAAGTATCTCGATCGAACCTGCCAAGGAAACCACCGCAGCGGGCACCTGAAACGTTTAATCCATAAGTTTCAGGCACAAAAAAACCCGACAATTGTCGGGTTTTCTTGTTTTAGCCGATTACTGCTTGGCAGGTTCGGCCGGTGCAGCTGGAGCAGCTTCTGTTGCCGGGGCGGCTGGCGCGGCTTCTGGAGCCGGAGTAGCCGGAGCGGCTTCTTCGGCGGCCTTCTGCTCGGCTTCGGCCTGATCTTTGGCGGCTTCGGCGTTTTCCTTGGCAGCCTCGTTCATCTTATCCTGAGCTTCGCCCGCTTTTTCCTGGGCTTGTTCGGCGTGTTGCTGTGCGTCCTGGGCTTTGTCTTCGCTCGCTTTATCGCAAGCGGCCAGGCCCATGGCTGCGGCCAGCATCAGAGCAAAAGCAAAAGGTTTACGCATGGGGGTGTTTCTCCTTGGTGGAATAAGTGACTTGTTCCTTCGAGTGCAACTACGCGGAATAAGTTCCGCGAAGATTACACATATATAACGCCCCGTTCTATATGGACTTTTTAACGATTTTATGCGCTGCGGCAGTGCGCGTGGAAACAGCCTATGAGCGAATCGACCTTGATGGCCATGGCCGAGCGTTTTCTCTCGGCCCTGAAACATTGTCAGTTGTTGCAAATGCGCGTGGCGCAAACCAATGCCGATGGCATGACTCTGGTCCTGCCCTGGTCGCCGGCCATCGTCGGCAACCCGCAGACCGGCGCCGTGCATGGCGGCGCGCTGACCACGCTGATGGACACCACCTGCGGCATGGCCACGCTGTGCGTGCTGCCGCGCTTCGAGGTATGCCCGACACTGGACCTGCGCATCGACTACATGCACCCGGCCGAGCCCGGCAAGGACATCTACGGCCACGCCCAGTGCTACCGGGTCACCCGCGATGTCATCTTCACCCGTGGCACGGCCTACCAGGACGACCCCGCCCAGCCGATCTGCCAGGTGGTGGGCACGTTCATGCGCCTGGGCCAGGAGATCAAGGGTGGCATCCGCTTCGGCAACAGCCTGAAGGAGGGCGGGGCATGATTCCACGCGAGGTTCGCCAACAGCTCAACGCCGCCCACGCGGTGGGCGACTATCGGCCTTTGCTGGCGCTGATCCCCTATGCCGGCCTGATCGGCATCGAATGCGAGCGCGAAGGCGATGACCTGCTGTTCCGTCTGCCAGCCAGCCAGGACAACATCGGCAACCCGCTGCTGCCGGCCATCCACGGTGGGGTGATCGCGGGCTTCATGGAGCTGTCGGCAGCGCTGTACCTGCTGATCTTCAGCGAGAGCGCGAGCATTCCGAAGATCATCGACTTCTCCATCGATTACCTGCGTGCCGGGCACTTTCGCGATACCTACGCCCAGTGCCAGCTATGGCGCCAGGGGCGGCGGGTGACCAATGTGGCCATCACCGCCTGGCAGGGTGACAGGCAGTCGCCGATTGCCACGGCTCGCGCACATTTCAAGATCGAACCGGAAAAGCCCTTGAAATCATCCGGGCAGCCCCCATCTGCATGACATCCGCCGCTAACGCAGGCCGAACCGGCCGCCAGGCGTCAACTGCCATCAGATCGGAGTTTTGAAGACCATGAGTGTGGAGACTCAAAAAGAAACGCTGGGCTTCCAGACCGAGGTAAAGCAGCTGCTGCACCTCATGATCCATTCCCTGTATTCGAACAAGGAGATCTTCCTGCGTGAATTGATCTCCAACGCCTCCGACGCCGCCGACAAGCTGCGTTTCGAGGCCCTGGCCAAGCCAGAGCTGTTCGAAGGCGACGCCGACCTGAAGATTCGCCTGAGCTTCGACAAGGACGCCGGTACCGTGACCCTCGAAGACAACGGCATCGGCATGAGCCGCGAAGACGTCATCGCCCACCTGGGCACCATCGCCAAGTCCGGCACTGCCGACTTCATGAAGAACCTCACCGGCGACCAGAAGAAGGACTCGCACCTGATCGGTCAGTTCGGTGTGGGCTTCTACTCTGCGTTCATCGTGGCCGACAAGGTCGATGTGTACAGCCGCCGCGCTGGCCAGCCGGCCGCTGAAGGCGTGCACTGGTCGTCGAAAGGCGAAGGCGAGTTCGAAGTCGCCACCATCGACAAGCCACAGCGCGGTACCCGCATCGTTCTGCACCTGAAGAAGGACGAACAGGAGTTTGCCGATGGCTGGCGCCTGCGCAACGTGGTCAAGAAGTATTCCGACCACATCGCCATGCCGATCCAGCTGCCAAAGGAGCAAGCAGCCGCCGAAGGCGAAGAACAGCCGGCCGAAGAGTGGGAAACCGTCAACCGCGCCAGCGCCCTGTGGACCCGTCCGCGTACCGAGATCAAGGACGAGGAGTACCAGGAGTTCTACAAGCACATCGGCCATGATTTCGAAAACCCGCTGACCTGGAGCCACAACAAGGTCGAAGGCAAGCTCGAATACAACTCGCTACTGTACGTGCCGGCCCGCGCGCCGTTCGACCTGTACCAGCGCGAAGCGCCACGCGGCCTGAAGCTGTACGTGCAGCGCGTGTTCATCATGGACCAGGCCGAGTCGTTCCTGCCGCTGTACCTGCGCTTCATCAAGGGTGTGGTCGATTCCAACGACCTGTCGCTGAACGTGTCGCGTGAAATCCTGCAGAAAGACCCGATCATCGATTCGATGAAGACCGCGCTGACCAAGCGCGTGCTGGACATGCTGGAGAAACTGGCGAAGAACGAGCCCGAGCAGTACAAGGGCTTCTGGAAGAACTTCGGCCAGGTGCTGAAGGAAGGCCCGGCCGAAGACTTCGCCAACAAGGAAAAGATCGCCGGCCTGCTGCGCTTCGCCTCCACCCAGGACGACAGCGGCGAGCAGAGCGTCGCGCTGGCCGACTACCTGGCCCGCGCCAAGGAAGGTCAGGACAAGATCTACTACCTCACCGGCGAGTCGTACGCGCAGGTCAAGAACAGCCCGCACCTGGAAGTCTTCCGCAAGAAAGGCATCGAAGTGCTGCTGCTGACCGACCGTATCGACGAGTGGCTGATGAGCTACCTCAACGAGTTTGACGGCAAGGCCTTCGTCGACGTCGCCCGTGGCGACCTGGACCTGGGCAAGCTGGATTCGGAAGAAGACAAGAAGGCCCAGGAAGAAGTCGCCAAAGACAAGGAAGGCCTGGTCGAGCGCCTGAAAGGCGCGCTGGGTGACAGCGTGGCCGAAGTGCGCGTGTCGCACCGCCTGACCGACTCGCCGGCGATCCTGGCCATCGGTGAGCAGGACCTCGGCCTGCAGATGCGCCAGATCCTCGAAGCCAGCGGGCAGAAGGTACCGGAGTCCAAGCCGATCTTCGAGTTCAACCCGACCCACCCGCTGATCGAGAAGCTGGACAACGAGCAGAGCGAAGACCGCTTCGCCGAACTGTCGCACATCCTGTTCGATCAGGCGGCCCTGGCGGCCGGTGACAGCCTGAAGGACCCGGCGGCTTACGTTCGTCGCCTGAACAAGCTGCTGGTCGAGCTGTCTGCTTGAGTTGATGCATAGGAAAGCCCGCTTCGGCGGGCTTTTTCATGACTGCCTTTTTCATGACGAGTGCCAAAGGAGTGCTTGATGAGCAAAGTAATCGTCGAATCGCTGGTTTATCACCTGTCCGGCAAGACCTACGAAAGCCGTCTGGTCCATGAGCCAGGGGCGCTGGGCCGCCCAGGCCTGGTGATGGCACCGAACTGGATGGGTATTGGCGAAGGGGCAGAGCGCATTGCCAAGGAAGTGGCCGAGAAGGGTTATGTGGTGCTGATTGCCGACCTGTATGGGCAATCGGTGCGCCCGTCCAATGCCGACGAAGCTGGCGCGGCGATGATGCCGTTGAAGAACGACCGGGGCGAATTGCGCAAGCGCATGCAGGAAGCCCTGGCGCAACTGTTGGGGCAGTCGAAGGCGCTGCTGGAGCCGGGCAAGGTGGGCACGTTTGGCTTCTGCTTTGGTGGCTGCTGCGCCCTGGAGTTGGCCCGTACCGGTGCCGATCTGCGTGCGGCGGTGTCGTTCCATGGCACGCTGGACACGCCGAACCCTGAAGATGCCAAGCGCATCAAGGGCTCGGTGCTGGTGCTGCATGGCGCTTCCGATCCGCTGGTGCCGAAGGAGCAGTTGCCGGCGTTCGAGGCGGAGATGAATGCGGCCAAGGTTGACTGGCAATTGCTGAGCTATGGCGGCGCGGTGCACTCGTTTACCGACCCGAGCGCCAACGTGCCGGGCAAGATGCAGTATGACCGGCGTACCTCGGAGCGGGCGTTCCGCTCAATGCACAACCTGCTGACCGAAGTGTTCCAGCGCTGACATTGCAGGGGGCCGCAGAGCGGCCCCCAAATCAGCGCGGCAGCTCGATCCTCGAAGTTTCCCCCGGCACCACCGGCCAATCCCCCGCAGCCCACCTGGCTCGGGCCTGTTCGATCAGTTCCACATCACTGGCGACAAAATTCCAGTTCATCCGCCGCGGCCCATCCAGTGGCGCGCCACCAATCAGCACCAACTGGCACTCACTTTCCGCGTACAGCGTCACCTCTTCGCCCTCCGGTAGCACCACCAGGCTGCACGGCTCCACGTCCTCATCGTTCATCATCAGCTCACCATCGAGCAGGTACAGCGCCCGCTGCGCATGCTCATTCGGCACCAGCAAGGTGGTTGCCGGCTGCATCCGCACATGCGCGTAAAGGGTAGGGGAGAGTACTGGCACCGGCGATTCCAGGCAGAACCCGCTACCGGCAATCATGCAGATGCGCACCCCGAGGCTGTCACTGACCGGCAGGCTCGCCGCCGGGTGATGACTGTAGCTGGGCGCGCCTTGCTCATGTTCGCGCGGCGAGGCCAGCCATACCTGCAACCCGTGCAGGCGTGAACCATGGGCCAGGGCATCTTCAGGCGTGCGCTCAACGTGGGCCACGCCGCTGCCAGCCGTCATCCAGCTGACATCACCAGGTAGCACCCGCTGGTCCGAGCCAAGGCTGTCCTTGTGCAGGATTGCCCCTTCGAACAGGTAGGTCAGGGTCGACAGGCCGATATGCGGATGCTGGCGGATGTCCATGCCATGCCCCGGGGCATAGTCGGTTTCGAGCATATGGTCGAAAAACACGAACGGGCCGACGCTGCGGCACTGGGCCGATGGCAGCGGGCGCAGGATCGGCTGGCCCTCGACCGATTCGGCGCGTGGGCGGATGACCAGGGGGCTGCTCATGGGTGCGGCTCCAGACGAGGTGGAAGTGCTTCAAGCATAACGGTTTGCCTGTTGTGGCTGAACCGTCTCGTTGGCCTGCCGGTCTACTCTTTTCGTACTCGAAGAAGGAAGCTGCCGATGTTTGCCAGAGCGCTGGCCTGCCTGCTGTTGTCCGGTTGTATGTGCCAGGCCCAGGCACGCGACTACCGCTACAGTGATGCCCACCTGCACTATGTCGACTTTTTCCAGGAAAGCGAGGGCATGCCGGCGTTGATCAAGGCCATGGATGCTGCGGGCATCGAGCAGTCGATGATCTCCGGCATCCCGGTGGCCAAGAAATGGCACGAGGATGAGCCCAAGCGCCCGCGCTATTACGCCGGGGATGACGCCGAAGCCTACTGGTACAGCGCCACCGACACCTACGTGGCCGCGGCGCTGCAGAAATTGCCCGACGAGCAGCGCCGGCGCTTTCATCCGTTCCTGGCCGGCTTCAACCCGGTGGACAAGAACGCTGCCAGCCATATCGAGCGCATGCTCGAACTGTACCCGGGGCTCTGGCAGGGCATTGGCGAGGTGTTCACCCGCCACGATGACCTGACGGCACTGACCAGCGGTGACACGCCGCGCGCCAACAACGAAGCGATGACACGTATCTACCACCTGGCGGCCGAGCGCGACCTGCCGGTGCTGCTGCATTCCAACATCACCTCCAAGCGTGAGCGCAACCCGCTGTACCTGGCGGAGATCGAAGAGCCGCTGCGCAATCACCCGCACACGCGGTTCATCTGGGCGCATGCCGGCAGCAGCATGGAGATACACCGGCACCAGACGCAGATGGATTTTCTGCTGCCGGTGCTGACGCGGTTGCTGGAGGACTACCCGAACCTGTATGTCGATTTGTCGTGGAGTGTGCTGGAGCCTTATCTGCTGGATGACCAGGGGGAGCCGCGCAAGGAGTGGCTGGCGCTGGTCGAGAAGTATCCGGAGCGTTTCATGCTGGGTTCGGATGTGGTGGGGCGGTTTGACAGCCTTGGGGAGCAGATGCACGGGTTCAGGCCGTTTCTGGATGCATTGCCGGAACAAGTTGCCAACAAAGTGGCCAGGGAGAATTTTCTGGCTGTGTTGCCTAAGCAATAGTATTTCGCCTGTGCCGGCCCTTTCGCGGGTAAACCCGCTCCCACAGGTACAGCGCCAGTTTCAAGAGCAGCGCGGTCCCTGTGGGAGCGGGTTTACCCGCGAAAGGGCCGGCACAGGCGATACAAATGAAAACGCCCCGAACCAGTCGGGGCGTTTTCGTCTACCGCAGCAGCGTCTTACTTGCCTTCCCAGCGCTTGAGCACCAGGGTGGCGTTGGTGCCGCCGAAGCCGAAGCTGTTGCTCATGACCGTGTCGATCTTGGCGTTTTCTTCGGTCTTGCGCAGGATCGGCAGGTCGGCGACCTCCGGGTCCAGCTCGTCGATGTTGGCGGAGCCGGCGATGAAGTTGTTTTCCATCATCAGCAGGCAGTAGATCGCCTCGTGTACGCCAGCAGCGCCCAGCGAGTGGCCCGACAGGCTCTTGGTCGAGCTGATCTTCGGTGCCTTGTCGCCGAACACGGCGCGAACGCCCTTGATCTCGGCAACGTCACCGACCGGGGTCGAGGTGCCGTGGGTGTTCAGGTAGTCGATCGGGGTGTCGACGGTCGACAGCGCCTGCTGCATGCAGCGGATGGCACCTTCGCCGCTCGGGGCAACCATGTCGTAGCCGTCGGAAGTGGCGCCGTAACCGACGATTTCCGCGTAGATCTTGGCGCCACGGGCCAGGGCGTGCTCCAGCTCCTCGACCACCACCATGCCGCCGCCACCAGCGATGACGAAGCCATCACGGTCGGCGTCGTAGGCGCGCGAGGCCTGTTCCGGGGTTTCGTTGCGCTTGGTCGACAGGGCGCCCATGGCATCGAACAGGAACGACTGGCTCCAGTGCTCTTCTTCACCGCCACCGGCGAAGACGATGTCCTGCTTGCCCCACTGGATCTGCTCCAGGGCGGTGCCGATGCAGTGTGCCGAAGTGGCGCAGGCCGACGAGATCGAGTAGTTGATGCCCTTGATCTTGAACGGGGTGGCCAGGCACGCCGAAACGGTGCTGCCCATGGTGCGGGTAACGCGGTACGGGCCGACGCGCTTGACACCTTTCTCGCGCAGGGTATCCAGCGCTTCCATCTGGTTCAGGGTCGAAGCGCCGCCGGAGCCAGCCACCAGGCCGGTACGCGGGTTGGAAACCTGCTCTTCGGTCAGGCCGGCGTCCTTGATCGCGTCCTGCATCGCCAGGTAGGCGTAGGCGGCAGCGTGGCCGACGAAGCGGTAGACCTTGCGGTCGATCAGTTCTTCGAGGTTGAGGTCGATGGACCCGGAAACCTGGCTACGCAGCCCCATTTCCTTGTATTCCGGGTTGTAACGGATACCCGGACGGCTGTTGCGCAGGTTTTCGGTGACGGTAGCTTTGTCATTGCCCAGGCACGATACGATGCCCAGACCAGTGATAACGACGCGGCGCATGCGAATAACCCTTAGAAATTGTCAGTGGAGGTGAACACGCCGACCCGCAGGCCTTCGGCAGTGTAGATCTCGCGGCCGTCGACGCTGACCGAGCCATCGGCGATGGCCATGTTCAGCTTGCCCTTCAGGACGCGCTTGATGTGAATGTTGTAAGTGACTTTCTTGGCTTCGGGCAGTACCTGGCCGAAGAACTTCACCTCGCCCGACCCCAGGGCGCGACCGCGGCCTGGCAGGCCCTGCCAGCCGAGGAAGAAGCCTACCAGCTGCCACATGGCGTCGAGGCCCAGGCAGCCCGGCATTACCGGGTCGCCTTCGAAGTGACAGGCGAAGAACCACAGGTCCGGATTGATATCCAGCTCGGCGACCAATTCACCTTTGCCGTACTTACCGCCTTCTTCACTGATATGGGTGATGCGATCGACCATCAGCATGTTCGGCGCGGGCAGTTGCGCATTACCTGGGCCGAACAGCTCACCGCGACTGCAGCGCAGCAGGTCTTCCCGAGTAAAGGCGTGTTGTTTGGTCATGCGAGCTCCTCAATAACCCCCTGCGGCAGGGGATGAATCTTCCCGGCCGGCCCGAAACGCATCGCGTCCGGGGCGGCAGCCTACAGGTAGACTATTGCGTTGTGGTGAAAGTCACAGTGCATCTGGTGAAAGAAGTACAGGTGTGCACTGAAACGTCTATTTTCAGGTCCGATGAAGGTCCTGTCCAGTGTTTAAGACTGCCGCACTTTAGCATTTATCGCCAGTCGCGGTTGTCTGACCGGGAAGCCAGCGCTGCAGTACCCGCTGCAGTTCGGTGCGGCGCAAGGGTTTGCTCAGGTAATCGTCCATGCCGGCTGCCATGCAACGCTCACGGTCGCCCTGCAAGGCATTGGCAGTCAGGGCGATGATCGGTAGTCCGGCACCGTTGGGCAGTTGGCGGATACGCCGGGTGGCTTCATAGCCGTCCAGGTGCGGCAGGCGGCAGTCCATCAGCACGGCGGCAAAACGCTGCCGGCTGACCCGGTCGACCGCCTCCAGGCCGTCCTCGGCGGTGCTTACCGCCAGTCCCAGGCTGCGCAGCATGGCCCCGATGACACTTTGGTTGACCGGATTGTCTTCTACCAGCAGCACCTGATCGTTGTCGGTCATCGCCGGTGGCGCAGCGCTTGGCAGCGTCAGCGAGACCGGGGCTGGGCTGGCCAGGGCCAAAGGCATCTCCAGGGTAAACGTGGAACCAAGCCCCTCACGGCTTTCGCCACGCAGCTTGCCGCCCATGCGTTCGGCCAGGGTGCGGGCGATCGACAGCCCCAGCCCGGTGCCGCCATAGCGGCGGGAAATCGAGCTGTCGGCCTGCTGGAAGGCGACGAACATCATTTCCAGGCGGTCGCTGTCGATGCCGATGCCGGTGTCGCGCACGCTGCAGGTCAGCCAGATCAGTTGCCGATCGAGCACCTGCCAGTGTGCCTCGACCTGTACCTGGCCGCGTTCGGTAAACTTCAGCGCGTTGCCGACCAGGTTCAGCAGGATCTGGCGGATGCGCGTGGGGTCGCCGTTTACCTGCAACTGCTCGATACCGGCCGGCAGCTGCAGGTGCAGGGCAAGGCCGCGCTGCTGGGCGCTGTGCTGGAACGACTGGACGCTGCTGGTGATCAGCTCACCCAGGTTGAAGTCGATGTGTTCCAGTTGCAGTGCGGCGCGCTCGATGCGCGAGAAGTCGAGGATGTCGTTGATGACCTTGAGCAGGTGCCCGGTGGACTCGCTGGCCACTGCGGTGTACTCGGCCTGTTCATTGCTCAGCGGCGTGGTTTCCAGCAACTGCAGCATGCCCAGCACGCCATTCATCGGCGTGCGCAGCTCGTGGCTCATCATCGCCAGGAAGTCCGATTTGGCGCGGTTGGCCTGTTCGGCCTCTTCGCGGGCCTGGATCAGCTCGGCAATGGCCTGCTTCTGTTCATCGCTGGCCTGCTCCAGGGCGTGGGCCAGGTTGTTGATGTGGCGCGCCAGGTGGCCCAGCTCGCTGTCGTCGACCACCGGCAACAGGGTGTTGTACTCGCCCTGCTGGATGGCCTTGACCGCATGGCCCATGTCGCTGATCGGCTTGGCCAGGCTCAGGGCCAGGCGCCGCGCCAGCAGGAAGGTGAACAGCAGGGCGAACAGCGCGAGGATGCCGGCCTTGATCACGATTTCCTGCTGGCGCTGGCTGAAGGCGTCATCGGACATGCCGACGATTACCCGGCCCAGATAGTCGTCGCCGATGGCCGGGGTGGTGGCCTTGCCCTGTTGCAGGAAGTCGCTGTCCAGGCGGATTTGCTGCAGGCGGATGGGCGCCTGGAACACTTCGACGCGCTGCGCGCGGTTGGCGCTTTCGTCGGACTGCTCGACGTAGACCAGGATGTGGTTGCGGCTGTCCTGCACCTCGAGGAAGCGCACGTGGGGGATGCTGAGCGTGGCGCGCATCAGGCCCTCGAGCACTTCGTTGTTGCCCGAGATCACCCCATACTCCGAAGCTGGCGCCAGCTGGTTGGCGATCAGTTGCCCGGTGTGGTTCAGTTCCTGGCGCAGGTCCTGGATGCGTACGAAGGTGAAGAAGCTGATAAGCAGCAGGGTCAGCAGCAGGGCAGGGCCGAGGCTGATGATCTGGGTGCGGGTGTGGATGTCCCAGCTCAGGCGCTTGCTCATGGGGTGGGTTCTCCTTCGGCCAGGGCCTTGGCGGCGGCGTTCGGATCGATCGGTTCAAGGCCCAGGGCGCGCGCAACCTGCTGGTTGCCGCTGACGCCGAAGCGTGCCGGGTAGAGGTTGCGCGGCCAGCGTGCCGGTGGCTGGTCGAGCAACTGGTCGAGCACCGCCAGCCAGTCGTCCTGGTCGCTGAAGGTGCTGGCCAGGGCGCCGGCGCGGACGAACCCGGCGTTCGGGCCGATCAGCGCCATCTGTCGGCCATAGCTGCTCAACAGCACGTTCTTTGCGGTCTTGGAGTTGTACAGGTTGGTGTCGTCCAGGCCCAGCAGCACGTCACTGTTGGCCAGCAAATGTTGCAGAGGACGGCTGTCGCGCGGGTCGGGCCAGTCCTGGGCAATGATCTCCAGGCCCAGCTGGTGGGCGGCATGGCGCAACTCTTCGAGCAAAAAGCTGCTGTGCTCACCGTACAGCACACCAATGCGCTGGGCCTGTGGCAGCAGGTAGCGCGCCAGGCGCAGCTGCCGGCCCAGTGGTGGGTCGCTCCACAACAGGGTGAGGAACGCGGGACGCGACTTTCCCAGGCGCTGTTCAGCCTGTACCCGGCTGACCCGCATGGCCAGGGCCGGCGGGCCGGCGGTTTCCCCAAGGCGCCATTCCAGTGCGGCGTTGTCCAGCAGGATCAGGCGCAGGTCAGTCCTGAGCTTGCCCGGGCGTGGCAGGTCGGCGGTGGTCTGGAAATGCACATGATCCTGGGGCCGGCGGCTTTCCAGCGCAGCGACGAAACTGCGAATGCCGGGCTGGTCTTCCGCGCCTACCAACACGATTTCGCTGGCGGACAGCGGCCCCAATGGCCACAGGCACAGCAGCAACAGGCGCAGCAGCAGGGCCATCAGAACTCCAGCTCCGCGCTGACGCTCAGGCGGTGGCGGCTGTCGAAGCGGTTCTGGATTGCCGTGGTCGGCTCATCGTCCAGGCGCTGTTGCCACAGCGCCGCCAGTTCCAGGTTGCTGCCATGCACCCGGAAACGCTTGGCCAGGCGCAGGTCCAGGCGCTCGTAGCGGTACTGGTTGAGCGCATCGTCGCCGTAATAGAACAGTGCGCTGGACCAGCCGTCGCCCCATTCGCGCATCCACCCGGCCGAGCCGCTGTTGCGGGCGCTGAGGCGGCGGTCGTCGGGGTTGCTGGCCCAGGCATCGACATAGGCGTAGGTCAGGCGCAGGCGGTCGCGCAGGGTCGGGCGCCAGTCCAGTTGCGCCTCGCTGCCGCTGAAGCGGGCCTTGTTGGCGTTGCTGGCGATGTACTGGTTGTTCTTCAGGGGCTCGCTGATCATTCCGGTGATCTCGTCGTAGAACAGCTTCACATCCATGTTCAGGTCGATGTCGCTGAAGTAGCCGTTGTAGCCCAGTTCGCGCGAGCGCATGCGTTCCTGGTCGAGGTCGCCCGGGCCGCGGGTCTTGACGAAGTACTCGCCGTTTTGCAGGCCGAATGCGTTGGGGGTCAGGTTCTTGACCGTGTAGCTCCAGTTGATGTTGTTCTCGAACATGTCGGGCGAGCGTACCGCCTCGGAATACACCGCTCGCAGGCCATGGCGCGGGGTGATCAGGTAGTTGACCGCCACCCGCGGGGTCAGCGAGCTGCCGGACAGGCGCGAGTCCTCGAACATGGCGCCGCCCTGCAGGATCCAGTGCTCGTCGGCGCGCCACTCCAGCTGGCCGAACAGGCGCCAGGTCTGGTCGTCGATGCTGCCGTTGAAGTAGGTCTGCGAGTCGGCTCGATCATAGCGGTAGTTCATGCCGCTGAGCAGGCGCAGGCTGTCGGTCAGGCTCAGGGTGTCCTGGATTTCCAGGTCGTAGCGGGTTTCGCGGGTGCTCTGGTCGACGTCGCCGCAAACTTGCTGCTTGCCACCGTTTGCCCATTGCTGCTGGACCTTCTCCAGAAGCCCGCTCATGACGGGATCGTTGGTTGAAAGGGGGGCGCCGGTAGCAATGCCGCGCGCCACCTTTTCGGCGAAGTCAGGGTTCATTTGCCAGAGCTGGGTCAATTCCGGGCTGAACGACTGCAAGGCGTCACAGGCACGCCACACCTGCTGGCGGTCGAAATGCTGGGCCGAGCCCTGGATATAGAGGCTGTGCTCGGAACTGAAGTCCTTTGTCCAGCGCAACGAGCCGGCGTAGTCCTTGGCATTGACGTCAGCATTGTTACCGGCTTCGTATCTGGCGAACACCGGCTGATAGGTATACGGCCGCTGGTTGCTGCCTTCCTTCGCCGCCAGTTGCCATTCCAGTGTCTGGTCGTGCGTCAGGTTGTGGCTGGCATTGAGGGTGAAGCGCGTCAGCCGGCGGCTGTCACGGTAGTCCTGGCCGAACTGGTTTTCGTCGAAGCCATCGTCCTGCTGGCCGGACAGCGACAGGCGCATGTCGCCGCCCTCCCAGCCGAAGCCGTGGCTGGCGTAGAAGTCGTTGATGCCATCCTGGCCGCGGGTCATCTTCAGCCGCGTGCCATGGCTGTCGGCGGGGTTGCGGGTAAGGATGTTGACCACCGCCATCAGCGCGTTGGCGCCGTAGCTGACAGTGTTGGGGCCGCGGAACACCTCGATGCGCTCGATGTCCTCCATGGCCAGGGGGATGTCGCTCCAGTCCACCGTGGCCAGGCCGGCGCGGTATACCGAGCGGCCATCGATCAGCACCTGCATGCGCCGGGCGTCGTTGACGTTGCTGCCATGGTAGTTGACCGTGGGTTGGTTGCCGGCGTTGTAACCCACCATCATGCCCGGCACCAGGCGCAGCAGCTCGGGGATGTCACGGGCGCCGCTGGCGCGGATCAGCTCGCTGTCGAGCACGGTCATGCTGCCTGGCACTGCGGCCGGGGACTGTTTCAGGCGCGTGGCGGTCAGAACCTGCGGCAGGTCCGTGTTGTCGATGAACAGATCATCGGCCATGGCCGGGCCACCGAGCAGGGCGGTCAGTATGAGCAGGCGCGGGTACGGGGGCGTGCCAGGGAACACAAAGCGGCCTTGTATCAGGATTGAAACAGGCATGGTAACTGACCGTGGCGTATTTGCCAGTGATCTGCATTACCCGTGATGGCCCTTTCGCGGGTAAACCCGCTCCCACAAGGACCGCACCGCTACTGAAGGCTTCGTTGTACCTGTGGGAGCGGGTTTACCCGCGAAGAGGCCAGTACTGACACTGGTTCTGTAGCAGGCGAGCCGTATAATGGCTGGGTCGCCACTTAACTTTTGGCTTTAACGGATTGGATATGACTGAACAGCAACCTGTTGCAGTTCTGGGAGGCGGCAGCTTCGGCACCGCCGTGGCGAACCTGCTGGCGGAAAACGGTGTGCCGGTGCGCCAATGGATGCGCGACCCGGATCAGGCCGAGGCCATGCGCGTCAATCGCGAGAATCCGCGCTACCTCAAGGGCATCCGCCTGCACGACGGCGTCGAGCCGGTCAGCGACCTGCTGGCCACCCTGCAGGCCAGCGACCTGGTTTTCGTCGCCCTGCCATCGAGCGCCTTGCGCAGCGTGCTGGCCCCGCATGCCGAGCTGCTGCGTGGCAAGGGCCTGGTCAGCCTGACCAAGGGCATCGAAGCGCAAAGCTTCAAGCTGATGAGCCAGATCCTCGAGGAAATCGCCCCCGAGGCGCGCATCGGCGTGCTGTCCGGCCCCAACCTGGCCCGTGAAATCGCCGAACATGCGCTGACCGCCACGGTGGTCGCCAGCGAGGACGAAAAACTCTGCCAGCAGGTGCAGGCCGTGCTGCATGGGCGTACCTTCCGCGTCTACGCCAGTGCCGACCGCTTTGGCGTCGAACTGGGCGGGGCGCTGAAGAACGTCTATGCCATCATCGCCGGCATGGCAGTGGCCCTGGGCATGGGCGAGAACACCAAGAGCATGCTGATTACCCGCGCCCTGGCCGAGATGACCCGCTTTGCCGTAAGCCAGGGCGCCAACCCCATGACCTTCCTCGGCCTGGCCGGTGTCGGTGACCTGATCGTCACCTGCTCCTCGCCCAAGAGCCGCAACTACCAGGTCGGCCACGCGCTGGGCCAGGGCCTGAGCCTGGAGCAGGCGGTCAACCGCCTGGGCGAAGTGGCCGAAGGCGTCAACACCCTCAAGGTGCTCAAGGCCAAGGCGCAGGAAGTGCAGGTGTACATGCCGCTGGTGGCGGGCCTGCATGCCATCCTGTTCGAAGGCCGCACGCTGAACCAGGTGATCGAGCACCTGATGCGTGCCGAGCCGAAGACCGATGTCGATTTCATTTCCATCAGCGGTTTCAACTGAGCCTTGAGCGGCTCTGACAACAGCAAGGAGCAACACATGAACGATACGCCCGAGCGCGCCCAGCGCGAGTCGATCATCCTGCGGGTCCTGTGGATGCTGGTGTTCCTGGTGGTCTGGCAGTTGGCCGAGCTGCTGCTCGGTGGCCTGGTACTGGTACAACTGATCTACCGTCTGGTGTACGGCGCCCCAAGCGCCAGCCTGATGAACTTCGGCGACAGCCTCAGCCAGTACCTGGCGCAGATCGGCCGCTTTGGCAGCTTCCACAGCGACCAGAAACCGTGGCCG
This sequence comes from Pseudomonas sp. LS.1a, assembly GCF_022533585.1. NCBI lineage: Bacteria > Pseudomonadati > Pseudomonadota > Gammaproteobacteria > Pseudomonadales > Pseudomonadaceae > Pseudomonas > Pseudomonas sp. LS.1a. The sequence goes on along the minus strand of NZ_CP092827.1, from coordinate 3,930,006 downwards.
TTCGCCGACTGGCCGGCACCGCGTGCCCCGGAAGGCGAGGCCCCGCACGCCGTGGCCCCGGCCCCGCACCCGGTGCGTGATGAGGAGCCCAAGCTGTGAAACTATGGGTGCTGCGCCACGGCGAAGCGGAGCCGCGGGCCAACAGCGATGCCGAGCGCCGGCTGACCGCCCACGGCCGCGAGCAGGTGCTGCACAGCGCCGCCCGCCTGCTGGGGCAACCGTTGCAGGCGATCATCGCCAGCCCTTACGTACGTGCCCAGCAAACGGCCGCCCTGGTGCATGACACCCTGGGCTTCGCCGAGCCGGTGCGCACCGTGCCCTGGCTGACGCCCGACACGGATGTGCAGCAGGTCATCGGCGAAATCGAGCGCCTGGGCCTGGAGCATGTGCTGCTGGTCAGCCATCAGCCGCTGGTGGGTACCCTGGTCGGGGTGCTGGAGCATGGCCACCAGCAACACCCGGCGGGCATGAGCACGGCAAGCCTGGCGGAGCTGGACGGGGACTGGCCGTTGGCTGGGCTGATGACCCTTCGGGCGATCAACTCGCCGGCGTGAACTCACGGGGCCGCTGCGCCGACAGGTACCGCCCACGCCCTGAACGGTGGGAGCGGCTTTAGCCGCGAACACCGGCGCAGCCGGTGCCATGCACCGTGTTGGATTCTTCGCGGCTAAAGCCGCTCCCACAGGGTTCGCGGATTGCTTGCGAACTCAGTTATCTACGCGACAGCGCAGCCCAAAGGGCTGCGATCTCCCACAAGCCTGACCTGATAGCCCTCGCCGATGACCTTTCCGGACGTTGCCGAACCGCCCCGGGATACCGACAATGGGCCATCATCCCCGATCCGGACCCGGTGCCATGTCGCAGCAGATCTTCTTCGCCCATGCCAACGGTTTCCCCTCGGCCACCTACGGCAAGCTGTTCGCTGCCCTGGCACCGGACTATCAGGTGCAGCACCTGGCCCAGCACGGGCACGATCCGCGCTTTCCGGTGGACGACAACTGGCAGAGCCTGGTCGACGAACTGTTGCACCACCTGGCCCGGCAGGACCAGCCGGTATGGGGTGTCGGCCATTCGCTGGGCGGGGTGTTGCACCTGCACGCCGCCTTGCGCTGCCCCGAGTACTACCGTGGCGTGGTGATGCTCGACTCGCCGGTGCTCACCCGCGCCGACCAGTGGCTGCTGCGCACCGCCAAGCGCTTCGGCTTCATCGACCGCATCACCCCGGCTGGCCGCACCCTGGGGCGCCGCGAAACCTTCAATGACCGCGACAGCGCCCGGGACTATTTTGCCGGCAAGTCACTGTTCCGCCATTTCGACCCCGACTGCCTCGATGCCTACATAGAGCACGGCCTGCAGGCGAAGGAGCAGGGGCTGCAGTTGCGCTTCGACCCGGCCACGGAAATCAGCATCTACCGCAGCATCCCGCATACCAGCCCTGCACCTGCGCGGCAGTTGCAGGTGCCACTGGCCATGGTTCGCGGCGAGCGCAGCAACGTCATTCGCCACCACCACACCTTGGCCGTACGCGGCATGCCCAAGGGCGAATTCCACAGCGTGCCGGGTGGACACATGTTCCCGCTGGAGCGGCCAACCGACACCGCCAGCCTGATCAAGGGCCTGTTCGACCGCTGGAGCCAGGCATGAGCGCGCAGGTCGAGGAAATTCGCCTGAGCCTGGGGCATATCGAACTGGCGGCGCACCTGTTCGGCCCTGAGGACGGGTTGCCGGTGATCGCCCTGCATGGCTGGCTGGACAACGCCAACAGCTTCGCCCGCCTGGCGCCGCAGCTCAAAGGCCTGCGCATCGTCGCCCTGGACCTGGCCGGGCATGGTTACTCGGAGCACCGGCCGCTCGGCGCCGGCTATGCCCTGGCCGACTACGCCCATGACGTGCTGCGGGTGGCCGAGCAGCTGGGTTGGCAACGTTTCGCCCTGCTGGGCCATTCGCTGGGGGCAATCATTTCGGTGCAACTGGCTGGTGCGTTGCCGGAGCGGGTCAGCCATCTGGCCCTGATCGACGGCGTCATCCCGCCGACTGGCGCCGAGCAGGACGCCGGTGAGCGGCTGGGCATGGCCCTGCAGGCCCAGTTGCGCCTGGATGGCAAGCGCAAGTCGGTGTACACGACCCTGGAGCAGGGCGTGCAGGCGCGCATGAAAGGCATGGTCGCGGTCAGCCGCGAGGCAGCCGAGTTGCTGGCCCAGCGAGGCCTGATGCCGGTGCCTGGTGGTTACAGTTGGCGCAGCGACAGCCGCCTGACCCTGCCTTCGCCAGTGCGCCTGAGCGAGGCCCAGGCCATGGCCTATGTGCGCCGGGTAAGCTGCCCGGCGCGCCTGGTGGTGGCCGCCGATGGCATGCTGGTGCGCCACACCGGGTTGCTGGAGCAGCTACCCTTTGAGCAGGTGACGCTGCCCGGTGGCCATCACCTGCACCTGAACGATGAGCAGGGCGCGGCCCTTGTCGCAGACTGTTTCAATCGCTTCTTTGGCTTTGCTTGACTTGCACCGGACAAGTGTCGAGGCTTGGCGGGTTGAACAGGGAGACAACCATGCAACTGCCAGACATCCTGGAGCTTCACCTCGGCGCTGAGCGCCGCCTGGGTCGCCAATGAGCGCGCCTGTAGCCATCCGTAATGCCTTCGCTGCCTGCCTGGTGTTCGCCAGCCCCGTGCTGTGGGCCGGTAGCCTGCCGGTACCGGTGGACGCCAAGGTGGTCGACCAGCGCCCGGCCGTGGAGCAGGAGCGTGTCTACCCCATGGGCCCGCTGCGCAAGATAAGCGGCCGCCTGCGGGTCGAGGACAAGGTCGAAAGCCGCGGCCAGGTCAGCTCGGTCACCTATGAACTGCCGGTGGAACGTACCGCCCGCGAAGCCTTCACCAGCGCTCGCGAAGCACTGCAGCGCGACGGCGGCTACCCGCTGTTCTGGTGCCAGGGCCGCGATTGCGGCGAGGCCAGCCTGTGGGCCAATGATGTGTTCGGCAATGCCCGCCTCAACGGCGGCGACGAGCAGCAGGCGTTCATCCTGCTGCGCCGCTCGGCGGAGCAGGCCGACACCCTGGTCGCGCTGTACAGCGTCACCCGCGGCAACCGCCGCGCCTACCTGCACGTGGAAGAGTTCGTCGCCGGCAGCCCGCTGGGCGAACTGCTGCCGACCGCTGCCACGGTGCTGCGGGAAATGCGCGATACCGGCAAGCTCGACTACCCTGACCTGGCCGCGCCGCAAGACACCTGGGCGAACCTGCTGGCCCGCAGCCTGAACCTCGACAGCACCCTGCGTGCCAGCCTCAGTGGCGCCCAGGCCGAAGCCTGGCGCGAAGCGCTGGTCAAGGCGGGGGTACGCAGTGGCCGCCTGGAAGTCGGTAGCGCGCCTACCGACGGCCTGCACCTTGAACTGATCCGTTGAACGAGCACCACCATGGCTAACAATGACCGCTTGCTGGTCCAGATTCTGCTGCTGGCGCTGCTGGGGGCCGGCCTGTGGGTAATGGCACCGTTCATTTCAGCGCTGTTGTGGGGGGCCATCCTGGCCTTTGCCAGCTGGCCCTTGATGCGCTTGCTGACGCGTGTGCTGGGCGGTCGCGAAACCCTGGCGGCAAGCCTGCTGACCAGCGCCTGGATCCTGATCGTGGCGTTGCCGCTGGTGTGGTTGGGGTTCAACCTGGCCGATCACATTCGCGATGCGACGGCATTTGTGCGTGACGTGCAGGTGGACGGCCTGCCCGATGCACCGGCCTGGCTGGGTGGTATCCCGTTGGTTGGCGAGCGCCTGGTCAGCTGGTGGCAATCGCTGGACCAGCAGGGCGCAGCCTTGCTGGCCTCGGTCAAACCGCACCTGGGGCAGGTGGGCAACTGGTTGCTGGCGCGCAGCGCGCAGATCGGCAGCGGCGTGCTGGAGCTGACCCTGAGCCTGGTGTTCGTGTTCTTCTTCTACCGCGACGGCCCACGCCTGTCGGCATTCGTCCTGCGCTTGCTGCACCGCTTGATGGGCGACCGCGCCGAGTACTACCTGGAACTGGTGGCCGGTACGGTGCAGCGAGTGGTCAACGGGGTGATCGGTACGGCCGCCGCGCAGGGCGTGCTGGCGTTGATCGGCTTCCTGATCGCCGGTGTGCCCGGGGCCATCGTGCTGGGCCTGGTCACCTTCATGCTCAGCCTGATCCCCATGGGCCCGCCACTGGCCTGGATCCCGGCCACCGGCTGGCTGGTATGGAAGGGCGAGTACGGCATGGCGGTGTTCCTGGGGGTTTGGGGCACCTTCATCATCAGTGGCGTGGACAACGTGCTCAAACCGTACCTGATCAGCCGTGGCGGCAACCTGCCGTTGGTGATCGTGCTGCTGGGCGTGTTCGGCGGTCTGATTGCCTTTGGCTTCATTGGCCTGTTCATCGGGCCGACCTTGCTGGCTGTCGGTTACAGCCTGCTGTTGGACTGGAGCCGCAACGCGGCGCAGCAGCCGCCCCAGCGGTAACCTGTACTGGCCTCTTCGCGTCGAACCGCCGCGAAGAGGCCGGTACCGACAACCGAAAAGCCTGATCTTTACACCTTCTTTATTCCCATCCCCACCCCCGATCTCGCCCCTTTACGCCCCTCCCTCGGACAATTTCCCCAAAGCGGCCCAAGCCGCACCACGGGGAGAACCACACATGAACATGCTCGACGGGCTGTCACTGCTGCTGGCAGTGGCATTGGCGTTTTATCTGCTGGTGGCGCTGCTGCGCGCCGATCGCAGCTAGGGAGCGGCCATGCACAGTTACGACTTCGCCTTGCTCCTGGCATTTTTCGCCATCGTGCTGCTACCGGCACCCTGGCTCGGGCGGTTCTACTTCAAGGTCATGGAAGGCCAGCGCACCTGGCTGTCGCCCGTGCTGGGCCCGGTCGAGCAGGCCTGCTACCGGCTGGCAGGCGTGCGCGCCGGCCAGGAACAGAACTGGCAGCAGTACACCCTGGCCCTGCTGGCCTTCAACCTGGCCGGGTTCCTGCTGCTGTTCACGGTGCTGCTGTTACAGGGCTACCTGCCATTCAACCCGCAGCATCTCCCAGGCCAGGAATGGTCGCTGGCGTTCAACACCGCGGTCAGCTTCGTCACCAACACCAACTGGCAGGCCTACAGCGGTGAGGCGTCGGTCAGCTACCTGAGCCAGATGCTCGGCCTGACCGTGCAGAACTTCGTCAGCGCTGCCACGGGCCTGGCCGTGCTGGTTGCGCTGTGCCGTGGCATTGCCCGGCGCAGTGCGACGACACTGGGCAACTTCTGGGTCGACATGACCCGCGCCACCCTCTACGGCCTGCTGCCGCTGTGCCTGCTGCTGGCATTGTTGCTGGTGTGGCAAGGTGTGCCGCAAACCCTGGCCGACTACGCCCACGCGGTGACTCTGCAAGGCACCGAACAGACCATCCCGCTGGGCCCGGCCGCCAGCCAGATCGCCATCAAGCAACTGGGCACCAATGGCGGTGGCTTCTTCGGCGTCAACTCGGCGCACCCGTTCGAAAACCCCACGGCCTGGAGCAACCTGTTCGAGGTGGCTTCGATCATCCTCATTCCGGTGGCGCTGGTGTTCACCTTTGGCCACTACGTGAAGGACCTGCGCCAGAGCCGCGCCATCCTCGCCTGCATGCTTGTCCTGTTCCTGATCGGCGGCAGCACGGCGTTGTGGTCCGAGCACCAGCCCAACCCGGCCCTCGAGAGCGCGCAGGTACAGCAAAGCGCCCCCATGGAGGGCAAGGAAAGCCGCTTCGGCACCACCGGTTCGGTGCTGTGGACGGTGACTACCACTTCCGCTTCCAACGGTTCGGTCAATGCCATGCACGACAGCCTCAACCCGCTGACCGGCATGGTGGCAATGGTCAACATGATGGTCGGTGAGGTGATCTTTGGCGGCGTTGGCGCAGGGCTGTACGGCATGCTGTTGTTCGTGCTCATCGCAGTGTTCCTGGCAGGGCTGATGATCGGCCGCACCCCGGAATACCTCGGCAAGAAACTGCAGGCACGCGAGGTGCAGTTGCTGGTGGCGACCCTGCTGGTGATGCCGGTCGGCGTGTTGGTGCTCGGCGCCATCGCCGCCAGCCTGCCAGGCCCGGCGGGTGCGGTCAGCAACCCGGGTGCGCATGGCTTCAGCCAGCTGCTGTACGCCTACACCTCCGGTACGGCCAACAACGGCTCGGCCTTCGCCGGCTTCGGTGCCAACACGGTGTTCCACAACCTGATGATCGGCCTGGCCATGCTGGTCGGCCGTTTCGGCTACATCCTGCCGGTGCTGGCCTTGGCCGGCAGCCTGGCGGCGAAGAAAAGCGCGCCCCAGGGCCTGAACAGCTTCCCCACCCATGGCCCACTGTTCACCGGCCTGCTGCTGGTCACCATCCTGCTGGTCGGTGGCCTGACTTTCCTGCCAACCCTGGCCCTTGGGCCGATCGCCGAACACTTGAGTCTGGGTTTTTGAGGACCGACCATGAACATGCCCATTCCTGAAGTACAAGCCCGGCACAGCGCCAAGGACCAGACCCGCTTCGCCGCGTTGTGGCGCCCGGCGCTGGTGCAGGCCTTCGTCAAGCTCGACCCGCGCCAGCTCAAGCGCTCGCCGGTGATGCTGGTAGTCGCCCTGACTGCTGTGCTGACCACTGTCCTGTGCTTTGCCCCTGGCAGCGGTGTGAGCACCGGCGTGGCCGTGCAGATCGCCCTGTGGCTGTGGTTCACCGTGCTGTTCGCCAACTTCGCCGAGGCCCTGGCCGAAGGCCGTGGCAAGGCCCGCGCCGACAGCCTCAAGGCTGGCAGCCAGGGCCTGACTGCCCAGCGTCGCAAGCGCGATGGCAGCTACGAGACCGTCGCCGCCAGCGCGCTGCGCAAGGACGATGTGGTGCGCGTGGTGGCCGGCGAAATGATCCCCGGTGACGGTGAGGTGCTTGAAGGCATCGCTGCGGTCAACGAGGCCGCCATTACCGGCGAGTCCGCGCCGGTGATCCGCGAATCCGGCGGCGACCGCTCGGCGGTGACCGGCAATACCCGGCTGGTCTCCGACTGGCTGTTGATCCGCATCACCAGCAACCCGGGCGAGTCGACCCTCGACCGCATGATTGCCCTGGTCGAAGGCGCCAAGCGGCAGAAGACCCCGAACGAGATCGCCCTCGACATCCTGCTGATCGGCCTGACCCTGATCTTCCTGATCGTGGTGGTGACCTTGCAGCCGTTCGCCCACTTCGTGGGTGGCAGCTTGCCGCTGATCTTTCTCGCTGCGCTGCTGGTGACGCTGATCCCCACCACCATCGGCGGCCTGCTGTCTGCCATCGGTATCGCCGGCATGGACCGGCTGGTGCGGTTGAACGTTATCGCCCGCTCGGGCCGCGCGGTGGAAGCGGCCGGTGACGTGCATACACTGATGCTCGACAAGACCGGCACCATCACCTTCGGCAACCGCCGTTGCAGCGCGCTGCACGCCGCACCGGGCATCACCGCCCGCGAGCTGGGGGAGGGCGCCTTGCTGGCCTCGCTGGCGGACGACACCGCCGAGGGCAAGTCGATCGTCGAGTACCTGCGTCAGTTGCACGACTTCGTCGAACCGTCCACCGGGCAGTTCGAGGCCGTGGCCTTCAGCGCCGAGACGCGCCTGTCGGGCATCGACTTGCAGCAGCACCGCTACCGCAAGGGCGCCGTGGATGCCGTGTTGGCGTTTGTCGGCATGCAACGCCTGGAAATGCCTCAGGCACTGGCCCGTGAAGTGGAGCGCATCGCCCAGAGCGGCGGTACACCATTGCTGGTGTGCCTCGACAAGCGCCTGCTCGGCGTGATCCACCTCAAGGACGTGGTCAAGCCCGGCATCCGCGAGCGCTTTGCCGAGCTGCGCAAACTGGGCATCCGCACGGTGATGGTGACCGGCGACAACCCGCTGACCGCCGCCGCCATCGCCGCCGAGGCCGGCGTGGATGACGTGCTGGCCGAGGCCACGCCAGAGAAGAAGCTGGCACGCATCCGCCAGGAGCAGAACGACGGCCGCCTGGTGGCCATGTGCGGCGACGGTGCCAACGACGCCCCGGCACTGGCCCAGGCTGACGTGGGCATGGCCATGAACGACGGCACCCAGGCCGCGCGCGAGGCGGCCAACATGGTCGACCTGGACAGCGACCCGACCAAGCTGCTGGACGTGGTGCAGGTCGGCAAGGAGTTGCTGGTGACTCGCGGCGCGCTGACCACCTTCTCCATCGCCAACGATGTGGCCAAGTACTTCGCCATCCTGCCGGCGCTGTTCGCTGCCATCTACCCGCAGTTGGGCGTGCTCAACCTGATGCACCTGGCCAGCCCGCAGAGTGCGATTTTGTCGGCCATCGTGTTCAACGCGCTGATCATCATCGTGCTGATCCCGCTGGCGCTGCGCGGTGTGCGGGTGCAGGCGGCCAGTGCGGCGCACCTGCTGCGGCGCAACCTGTTGATCTACGGGCTGGGCGGCATTGTCGTGCCGTTTGCCGGGATCAAGCTGATCGATCTGCTGCTCAATGCCCTGCACCTGGTCTGAGGAGGCCACCATGAATGCTTATGTACGCCCGGCGCTGAGCCTGGCCTTGTTGATGACCCTGGTGACTGGCGCGCTGTATCCGCTGGCAGTGACCGGCATTGCCCAGGTCGCTTTCCCGAGCCAGGCCAACGGCAGCCTGGTGCGCGACGACCAGGGCCAGGTGCGCGGTTCGGCGCTGATCGCCCAGGACTTCCAGGGTGATGGCTGGTTCCACCCGCGCCCGTCGGCGGGCGCCTACGCCACCGTGGCCAGCAGCGCCAGCAACCTGTCGCCGAGCAACCCGGCGCTGGCCGAGCGGGTCAAGGGCGATGCGGCTGCGTTGTACCAGGCGCAGCAGGGGCCGGTGCCCCAGGCGCTGCTGACCACCTCGGGCAGCGGCCTCGACCCGCACCTGCCGCCGGAGGCCGTGGCCTACCAGATCCCTCGGGTGGCGGCGGCACGGCAATTGCCGGTGGAGCGCTTGCAAGGCTTGCTGGAAGAGGCCACCCTCCACCCATTGATCGGCCCGCCGGTGGTCAATGTGCTGGCCTTGAACCAGGCCGTGGAAAACCTCAGCCATTGATAGATGGCTTGAGGGGCTGGCAGGGACCCTGTGGGAGCGGGTTTACCCGCGAATGCGTCGGTGGCGCTACTACGCATTCGCGGGTAAACCCGCTCCCACAGGTACGGTGATGGTCCCTGGATTTGCTGCTTGCTGGAAATGGCAAAGGATGAAAGATGAGTGACTCCGCCCGCGCAGACGCGCTGTTGGCTACCCTCCCGCGATCCGGCCGGGGCCGGTTGAAGGTGTTCCTTGGCGCCGCCCCCGGCGTCGGCAAGACCTTCGCCATGCTCCAGGCCGCCCACGCCCAGCAACGCCAGGGTGTGCAGGTGCTGGCCGGGGTGGTGGAAACCCATGGCCGCGCCGAAACCGAAGCCCTGCTTGGCGGCCTTCACCAGCAGCCCCTGCTGCGCAGCCAGTACCGCGGCGTCACCCTCGAAGAAATGGACCTCGACGGCCTGCTCAAGGCCGCCCCGGCCTTGGTGCTGGTCGACGAACTGGCCCACACCAATGCCCCTGGCAGCCGCCACGCCAAACGCTGGCAAGACGTACAGGAACTGCTCGCCGCCGGCATCGATGTGTACACCACGGTCAACGTCCAGCACCTGGAAAGCCTCAACGACAAGGTCCGCGACATTACCGGCGTGCAGGTGCGCGAAACCCTGCCGGACTGGGTGCTGCAGGAAGCCTTCGAGCTGGTGCTGATCGACCTGCCACCCCGTGAACTGCTCGAACGCCTGCGCGAAGGCAAGGTGTACGTGCCCGAGCAGGCGCGGGCCGCCATCGATGCGTTCTTCTCGCAAACCAACCTTACCGCCCTGCGCGAGCTGGCCATGCAGACCGCTGCGGCCCAGGTGGATGCCGACCTGGCCCACGGCTATCGCCAACGCGGCCAGGAAGCCCCGGCCCTGCGAGGGCGCTTGCTGGTGGGCGTGGATGGCGACGACCAGGCAGAGCGCCTGGTGCGTCATGCCAGCCGTGTGGCCCAGCGCCGCCACCTGCCTTGGAGCCTGGTGCATGTGGACAACGGCCGCCTGCGCGACGAAGCTGCGCGCCAGCGCCTGCAAGCTGCCCAGCAACTGGCCGAACGCCTGGGCGGGGAGGTGGTGCTGCTGCGCGCCGGCGAAGTGGTACGCACGCTGATCCAGCACGCCGCCGAGCGGCGGGCCAGTCTGGTGCTGGTCGGGCAGTCTCGCGACCGCCTGCGCCGGCGCCTGTTCGGTGCCGGTGTGGCCACGCGGCTGCTGCGCGAAAGCCACGGCCTGGAAATCAACGTGCTGGACCGCGACGTGCAGCCGCAAGCGCCACGTTCGGCCGTGCGGCGGGTGTGGGTCTGGCGCCATTACCTGCTGGCGCTGCTGGCCACGGTCATGGCCGCGGGCCTGGCCTGGGCGGTGTCGAGTGTGCTGGCCTTGCCCAACATCTCGCTGGTGTTCCTGGCCGCGGTGTTGCTGGTGGCGGTGCGCAGCAGCCTGGGGCCTGCGCTGGCCTGCGCGGTGCTGTCGTTCCTGACCTACGATTTTCTGTTCATCCCACCCAACCTTTCGTTCAGGATCCAGCGCGAAGAAGACGTGCTGACCCTGGTGTTCTTCCTGTTGATGGCCGCGCTCACCGGCAACCTGGCCGCCCGCCAGCGCCGCCAGTTGCAGGCACTGCGCGAGACCCAGGCGCAGACCAGCCAGCTGCTCGACCTTTCGCGCCGGCTGACCGTGGCCACCGACCGCCAGGCGGTGTTCAACGCCGCCGGCCAGCATCTGGACGGCTGGCAGGACATGCAGGTGTGCCTGCTGGAGCGCAATGTCGAAGGCCAGTTGCAGGTGGTCAGCGGCGAAGCGCATGCCTTTAGCGATAATGAGCGCGCGGCCGCAGAGTGGGCCTGGCAGCATGTCCAGGCCGCCGGGCATGGCAGCGACACCCTGCCCAATGGCCGCTGGTGGTGGTGGCCGCTGGCGGTGGATGAACAGCCTCTGGCATTGCTCGGTGTGCGCCCACGCTCCGGCCAGCCGCTCAGCGACCCGCGCCGGCGCCTGCTCACCGCCCTCGGTCAGCCACTGGCCCAGGCCCTGGCCCGCGCCCGGCTGGCTGAACAGCTGGAGGCCGCGCGCCTGCACGGCGAAACCGAGCAACTGCGCAGCGCCTTGCTCGCGTCCGTTTCCCATGACTTGCGTACCCCGCTGACCGCCATGCGCGGCAGCATTGACAGCCTGTTGGCGTTGGGCGAGGCGATTCCCGCTGCAGACCGTCGTGAACTGCTGGAAGGGACCCGCAACGAAGCCGAACGCCTCGACCGCTACATCCAGAACCTGCTCGACATGACCCGCCTGGGCCACGGCGGCCTCAAGCTGGCCCGCGACTGGGTGGCCCCGGCCGACATCGTCGGCAGCGCGCTCAACCGCCTGCGCGTGGTGCTGGCACCGCTGCGCGTGCACACCGACGTGCCGGCCGAGCTGCCGTTGCTGTTCGTGCATGCGGCGTTGATCGAGCAGGCACTGGTCAACGTGCTGGAAAATGCCGCGCGTTTCTCGCCAGACAATGGCCGGCTGGAGTTGCAGGTGTCGGTGCAGGACGCCCAGTTGCGCTTCGCCGTCAGCGACCAGGGCCCCGGCATTCCCGTGGCCGACCGCGAGAAGATCTTCGACATGTTCTACACCGCCGCCCGCGGCGACCGCGGTGGGCAGGGCACCGGCCTGGGCCTGGCGATCTGCCAGGGCATGATCGGCGCCCATGGCGGGCAGATCCTGGTGGGCGAAGGCATCGATGGCCAGGGCACCAGCATCACTTTATGCTTGCCGCTGCCCCCTCAACCTGAAGCCGAAAGCGAAACCCCATGAGTCAGTCCGCCACCCTCCTGGTCATCGACGATGAACCGCAGATCCGCAAGTTCCTGCGCATCAGCCTGGCCTCCCAAGGCTACAAGGTGCTCGAGGCCGCCACAGGTGCGCAAGGGCTGGCCCAGGCCGCTTTGGGCAAGCCGGACCTGGTGGTGCTCGACCTTGGCCTGCCGGATATGGACGGCCAGCAGGTGTTGCGTGACCTGCGCGAATGGAGCGCGGTGCCGGTAATGGTGTTGTCGGTGCGTGCCAGTGAGCTGCAGAAGGTCGATGCGCTGGATGGCGGTGCCAACGACTATGTAACCAAGCCGTTTGGCATTCAGGAGTTTCTGGCGCGGGTGCGTGCCTTGCTGCGCCAGGTGCCGCAGGCGGGTGGCTCGGAAGTGGCGGCCAGTTTTGGGCCGCTGACCGTGGACTTTGCCTTTCGCCGGGTGACCCTGGATGGCGTGGAAGTGGCGTTGACGCGCAAGGAGTATGCGCTGCTGGCGCAGCTGGCCGGGCACCCGGGGCGGGTGATTACCCAGCAGCAGCTGCTCAAGGATATCTGGGGGCCTACCCATGTGGATGACACCCATTACCTGCGGATCGTGGTCGGGCACCTGCGACAGAAGCTGGGCGATGACCCGACGGCGCCGCGGTTCATCATCACCGAGGCAGGGGTGGGGTACAGGCTGGTGGCACCTGCTGCATAGTCCGGGTTCACGCCCACCTTGTGGGAGCGGGTTTACCCGCGAAGAATGTGACACGGTGCATGGCACCGGCTTCGCCGGTGTTCGCGGGTGAACCCGCTCCCACAGGGAGGGTGCAAACCCAGGAAGCCTGAGCAGTACAGTTACTCCCGCGAGGGGGCATCAGGCCCTCGGTGGTTCCTTCTCGAACAGCTGGCGCATGACTTCCAGGTAACGCCGTGCACCCAGCCCCAGCGGGCGCGGCTTGACCCAGATGATGTCGACCCACAAGCGCAACCGGCTGGCCATGTTGTCGAAGCGCACCTCCGCCAGCGCGCCCGAAGCAATCAACGGTTCAACCAACGGCTGCGGCAGATATGCCCACCCGAGGCCTGATTGCACCAGGTCCAGAGTGGCCAGGTAGCTGTCGGTCAGCCAGATGCGCCGCGACAGCACCATGCGCGGGTCCGACCCGGTGGCCTTGCCGGACGCCACGATGATCTGCCGCTGTTCGGCGAAAGCCTCTTCCGGCAACGGCGTGCCGCTGTTCTGACCGGCCGGATGGCGGGGCGAGGCAACGGCCACCAGCAACTGGCTGCCGGCCTCCAGGAACGACTCGCGCTCGTCGATACCGGGCCGTTCGAAGACCAGTGCCAGTTGCACGCTGCCGTCATGCAGCAGGCGGATGGCTTCTGCCTGGGTGGCTGAGCGCACTTCGATTTCCAGGCTGGGAAATTCCTGGGCGAGGGTTTCCAGCGGCTGGCTCCAGCGGCCGGTCTGCAGCTCGGGGGCCATGGCGATGGTCAGGCGCTTTTCCAGGCCCTTGTGCAGTTGCAGGGCCTGGGCGTCGAGCAGGTTGAGCTGGCAGATCACCTGCCTGGCCTGAGGTTCCAGGGCCAGGGCGGCGCTGGTGGGCAATGCTTTGCGCGTGGCCCGGTCGAACAGCACCAGGTCCAGCTCAGCCTCCAGTTGGGCGATGGCCATGCTCACGGCCGAAGGCACACGCCCCAGCTTGCGCGCGGCGGCAGAGAACGAGCCTGCCTCCAGCACCGCGAGGAAGATTGCCAGGGAGTCGCTGGTAAAGGCCATTGTTGGTAAACCTGATGACGGGGGAGTTTTATGGAAGAAAATTATGGGGCTTTTGTTTGAGAATGCACCAGGGCGCAGAGTGGTTCGGCGGGGGATTGTCAGCGCCTGTGAGATCGAGCGCCGCCCGCGCGGCGCATCGCGAGCGAAGCTCGCTCCTACATTTGTTTCGGGCCAGTAACGCCTGTCGCAGCGCGCGCGACCGCCTTGTTTGTTCCTCACGATATGGAGGTGGACGCCAAAGGGCCGCGCACTTCTGCCTCAGGAATAACTGGCCCGAAACAAATGTAGGAGCGAGCTTCGCTCGCGATGCGCCGCGCGGGCGGCGCTCGATCTCACAGGCGCTGAAAAACCAAAGCCAAGCACCTACAGCCCTTCACCCAGCACCCGATCAATGCTGTCGACAAAGTAGTCCACGCTCGCCCGGGTGGTGCACATCGGCGGCTTGATCTTGAGGATGTTCAGGTAATCACCGGTCGGCTGCATGAAGATGCCCAGGTCACGCAGGCGGTTGCACAGGGCCATGGTTTCCTCGGTTGCCGGTTCCAGCGTTGCGCGGTCGCGCACCAGTTCCAGCCCCAGGTAGAAGCCCGAACCATGTGCCGCGCCGGCCAGCGGGTGCTTGTCCACCAGGGCCTGCAGGCGCGCCTTGAAATAGCGCCCGGTGTCGCGGGCGTTGTCCCACAGGCCTTCTTCCTGCATTACATCCAGCACCGCCATGCCGATGCGGCAACTGACCGGGCTGCCACCGGCCGAGGAGAAGAAGTAGCCCTCGGCTTCCAGTGCTTCGGCGATCTCGCGGCGGGTGATGACTACGCCCAGCGGTTGGCCGTTGCCCATGCCCTTGGCCATGGTGATGATGTCGGGCACCACACCCTGTTCCTCGAAGCCCCAGAAGTACTCGCCCAGGCGGCCATAACCGACCTGTACCTCGTCGGCGATGCACACGCCGCCCCGCGCACGGACCTTGGCATAGGCTTCGCGCAGGTAACCGGCCGGCAACGAAATACCACCAGCATTGCCGTATACCGGTTCGCAGATGATGCCCGCCAACTGGCGGCCACGGGCGTCGAGGTCGGCCAGCTTGGCATCGACGTCGCGCAGGTAGTCGGTGGCGCTGTCGGCGCCACGGAAGCGGCCACGGAAGGTGTTCGGTGCCTCGACCGGGTGCACCCAGTCCGGGCGGGTTTCCAGGGCCTGCGGGTTGTCGGCGATGGAGGTGGAAATGGCATCGGTGGCCACCGACCAGCCGTGGTAGGCCTCCAGCACGCTGAGCAGGTCGCGCCCGCCGCTGTAGGCCCAGGCCAGGCGAATCGCCAGGTCGTTGGCTTCGGTACCGCTGTTGACCATGAACACCCGGTCGAAACCTTCGGGCGCCAACGCCAGCAGGCGTTCGGAGAACTCGCTGATGGCCGCGTAATGGAAGCGCGAGTTGGTGTTCAGCAGCGACCATTGCCGCGCCGACTCGGCGACCATGCGCGGGTGGCCGTGGCCCAGTACCGCGACGTTGTTGAGCATGTCCAGGTACGAGCGGCCCTGCATGTCGATCAGGTAGTTGCGCCAGCCGCGTTCGATGTGTGGTGGTTGGGCGTAGTAGTGCTTCTGTGAGCGAGCGAAGCTGGCGTCGCGGCGGGCCAGCAGGGCCTGCGGGTCAGGGAGCGGCTCGGCGTTGCAGTCGAAGCCCAGCAGCGCAGCTGGCGACGGGCACAGGGCCAGCCAGGCGGTCGCCTGGGACGGGGTGGCGAAGAACGGTGGCTGGATGCCGTTATCCAGGCACAGCTGCACACTGAGGAAGCCACAACTGCTGCCCAGCGACTGGCCTTTTTCCACGGTCTGGCCATCTGCCGGCGCGTCTTCCAGGCCCTGTAGCCACAAGGCCCAGTGCGCGCTGCGCAGGCAGCCACGGCCGTCGCCATGGCGCTGCCAGGTGCCGGTATCTGGCGCTTGCACCAGGCTGCCGTTGGGCACGTGCAGCTCGACGCCCAGGGCGCAGGTGGCGGGCTCTTCAGGGCGGTCGATATGGGTTTGCGACAGGCGATACTGCCCATGCAGGCTGCAGGCCGGGGCCGGTTGCGTGGTCAGCAGGTGCTGGTCGAAGCCCGGTTGTTCCCAGTTGCCCGCCTCGCAATGCACGCTGAGTACGCCCAGGTCGACCCGTGTCACTGGATGCCCTTTCAGTTCAGGGAGCAGGGGGGCGCAGCCGCTCAGGTCCGGCGTGGCGGGGTGCAGGCCCGCAGCTTGCAGGATGGCCGCTTCCATCAACGCGAAAGGTACGGCGGTGGCCGTGTCGAAGATTTCCCATTCATGGGCGATGTTGTCGCGGGTGTACTGGTTGCCGGGGTCGACGGCGAGCTGCTGCTCGCTGCTCAGCACCAGTACGGCGGCGCGGTTGAGCACCAGTGGCCACAGCGCCCGCAGTTCGGCTTCGCTCAGTGGGTTGAGCGCCTGGTAGGCCTGCACTGCAGGCAGGATGCGCAGTGGGTCACCCTCGGCGTGGTGCAGCAGCGCAGCGCAGGTCACCGACAGGTCGGCGATGCGCCAGGTGCGCAGCAGGTCACCGAAATCGATCACCCCTTGCAGTTGCCACTGGCGCTGGGCATCACGGGCCCACACGGTGTTGTCGTCGGTGATGTCCAGATGCACGGCCTGGCTTGGCAGTTGATCAACCAGCGGCATCAGACGCTCGCAGGCCTGGCGGGTGGCGTGTTCGATGCGGGCGCGCTGCCCGCTGTCCTGCAGCACCGGCAGCAGGTGATCGATCAGTGCCTGGGCATGCTGCGGGTCCCATTGCAGGGTGCGCGCCAGGCCTGGGTGATCGAAATCGGCAAGCGCCTTGTCCAGCTTCGCACAGAGCCCGCCCAGTTCAGCCATCAGGCGTGGCTCCATGTGCTTGAGGCGGGTCAACGGTTGGCCTTCGATGTAATCGAGCAGGCGCAGGCGCAGTGGTTGCGCGTCAATGTCCAGGTCCAGCAATCCCGTGCCGTTGTGCGCTGCGCGCACGGCAGGTACCGGCAAACCTTGATCGCGCAGGAAGGCCAGGGCGGCGTGTTGCGCTTCCAGTTCCAGCTGGGCATAGCTGCCGTGGCAGGCCTTCAGCACATAGCCACCCTGCGGTGTGCTCACACGGAAGTTCAGGTCTTGCTGGCTGCCCAGTACCGAAAGGTTACCGGCAAGGCCGTAGTGGGCCTGCAGCACGGTGTGTGCCTGCGCTTCGCTCAGCGTTGGGCTGGGCAGGCCGGAGCGCTGGATCAGAGTGGCCAAGGCAGGGGAGGTGGGCTGGTTCTGTGGGCTGGACATGGGCTCTACCGTTGGTGCTGGGAGTTGACGGTTGAGAATTTATGCCCGATCCGGCTGATGATGGAAGACGATTGTTGTCAAAAAAACTGATAACAAGGCTGAGTTATAGAAAATCCGATACTTGCGTTGATGCTCTTCCTCGGGCTTGACCTTGGAGCGTACTCCAGGCTTTAGGCTGCAGCCTTCGTTGATTGAGAGGGCAGTGGACATGTGGAGTGACACGCAGTATCGCAAGCTGGTGCGGGCCAGTGGTATCTATGATCTGGTGGTTACCATCGGCTTTGCGACACCCTGGAGTTTTGCCCTGTTGCATGGGTGGTTGAGTGGGCTGCATGACACGTTTGGGCTGGCGGGTGAAATTCCGCTGTTTGGAGCGATGCACGTCATGATGGCCAACCTGATGGGGTCGATTGTGTGCGTGTGGGCGTGGTTGCGGATTCGCCACCCTGAGTATCGGTTTGGTCGTTACGATGCGGCGGGGAGGGTGCTGTTTTCGGCGTGGCAGGTGTATGCGTTGGTCAATGGCGCCTCAGCGCTGATCTGGGGTGTCCTGGTGCTGGAAGTGCTGTGGGCTATTGCCCAGTTGGCACCGGTCTCACGAACGCCCGCTATCCCTGTGGGAGGGGCCTTTCGCGACACAAGGCCGCTCCCACAAAGACCGCGCTAGCGGGCCATGCGTTTGCGTGTTTCTTCATCGAGTGTGCGCCTCAAGGAGGCCAGAAACGGTAAGGCATCGGTATAGCGGCGGCCATATTCCAGGTTGAACGCGTAGTCGAAGCCAGGCGGGTTATCGCCTTGGGTGTGCTGCAGGATGGTTTCGATCTTGTCCAGTGCCTTGACCACTTTGGCTTCTGGCGAGTCCGCCGCTTCATACTCGTCGAACAGGGCAACGATGTTGTCCTGCATCGAGGGTTCGAGCATCGAGGTCATGGAGATGAGGTCCTGTCGTTCACTCATGCTCTTGTTTGGCGTTGCCTGCGCTTGAGGCGCAGGAACATCGCCACTCAACGCTTCCCCAAGGTCATGAACCAGGCACAGCTTGAGCACCTTGCAGATATCGACATCACCCAGTTCTTCCTCGAACACCAGCGCCAGCAACGCCAGCCGCCAACTGTGCTCGGCCGTGCTTTCCCGCCGGCCTGTCGACGTGTGGGCACTGCGTGTCACGCTCTTGAGCTTTTCGGCTTGGCGCAGGAATTCGAGTTTTCCATGAAGGTTGTGATTCGGCACGACGGGTGACCTCTTGCTGTTGCAGAGGTAAATCATCGGCTCGCCGTTTGCCGGCGTCCACGCATTAAATATGCGCCAGGGTTTCGACCAGCCTGGCAGTCGACCCATCCGACAGTGTGAATCGGGTCCACCGGCACAGGCTGTGCTGGATGGGCACCACTGCCGAGTCATTTGTGCCGGTGGAGAACTCCAGCGCCGGGGAGGCCAGGTTGTCGCGCCAGCCGATGCCTGCCAAGCGCTGTTCCTGGCTGGCGATTTCCTCTGTTGCGAATGGCCACAGCGAGACACCCAGCAAGTCACTGACGGGCACACTGAACTCAGCCTCGCGGGAAGATGAGCAGGCCAGCAGGCGGTGGGTGAGGTCGCACACCAGGTGCACAGGTTGCGAACTGCCCGACACAAGGCGCGCCAGTGCGTGGTCCGCGGCACTGCTGAGCCTGGCTTTGAGCAAGGCTTCGATACGCGCTCGCTGCTCGGGCTCGGCGTCCTGCACGCCCGACTCCCAGCGAGAAATGGTCGACTGGCACACCCCGAACATCTGCGCGGCATGCAGCTGTTTGACCCGGTTCAGCACGCGCCAGTGTTTTAGCATCGGGCCGATGGGTGTGTTGCGAAGTGAAGGTGAGATGTTCATATCTGTCTTCCATGCTTGCGCCAAAGGTCTACATGCATATAGGCCTTTGGCGCGGTACTTCGAGCGTGTAAGCGGCCATTCTCAGCGCATCATGCCCAGCTCGGCTCATCCATCAGATCCGAAGATTGCTCGCGGGCCTCTTCGCGGGCACGCCCGCTCCCACAGGCGCTGTGCAGGTCTTGAAGTCTGTGGTGACCTTGTGGGAGCTGGCTTGCCGCACAAAAGCTAACTGGCCGCATCCACCTCCAGAAACGCCGCCTCCAGCAACTGCCGGGTATACGGATGCTGCGGTGCATGGAAGATCGCCTGCGCATCCCCTTGTTCCACCACATGCCCGTGCTTGATCACCATCAACTGGTGGCTCAACGCCTTGACCACCGCCAGGTCATGGCTGATGAACAGGTAGGTCAGGTTGTATTTCTGCTGCAGATTGCGCAGCAGCTCCACCACCTGCCGCTGCACCGTGCGGTCCAGCGCTGACGTAGGCTCGTCCAGCAGGATCAGCGCCGGCTTCAACACCAACGCCCGGGCAATCGCAATGCGTTGGCGCTGCCCACCGGAAAACTCATGTGGGTAGCGATGCCGCGTGCGCGGGTCCAGCCCCACTTCCTCCAGGGCCGCAATAATCGCAGCTTCCTGTTCCTGCGCTGTGCCGATGCGGTGAATGCGCAGCCCTTCACCGACGATGTCCTCCACGCACATGCGTGGGCTCAGGCTGCCAAACGGGTCCTGAAACACCACCTGCATTTCCCGGCGCAACGGGCGCACGGCCTTCTGGTTCAGCCCTTCCAGGTTCTGCCCATGGAAGCGAATGCCGCCCTGGCTGGAGATCAGCCGCAAGATCGCCAGACCCAAAGTCGACTTGCCCGATCCGGACTCGCCGACAATCCCCAGCGTCTGCCCCTGTGGCAAGCTGAAGTTGACCCCGTCCACCGCCTTCACATGGTCGACCGTGCGCCGCAGCAAGCCCTTCTTGATCGGGAACCACACCTTGAGGTCATCCACCTCCAGCAACGGCGCGCCCACCGGGTTGTGCGCCGGTAGCCCGCTGGGCTCGGCATTGATCAGCATCTGCGTGTAATGGTGTTGCGGTGCACTGAACAGCCTGGCGCATTCGGCCTGCTCGACAATCTGCCCGCGCTGCATCACGCACACGCGGTGGGCGATGCGCCGCACCAGGTTCAGGTCATGGCTGATCAGCAGCAGGGCCATGCCCAAACGCGCCTGCAGTTCCTTGAGCAGGTCGAGAATCTTCAACTGCACGGTCACATCCAGCGCCGTGGTCGGCTCATCCGCAATCAGCAGCTCCGGCTCGTTGGCCAGGGCCATGGCGATCATCACCCGCTGGCGCTGCCCGCCGGACAGTTCGTGGGGCAGGGCCTTCAGGCGCTTGCGTGGCTCGGGAATGCCGACCATCTCCAGCAGTTCCAGGGTGCGCGCGGTTGCTTCCTTGCCGGTCAGGCCTTTGTGCAGCAGGAGGATTTCGTTGATCTGCTTCTCGATGCAGTGCAACGGGTTCAGCGAGGTCATCGGTTCCTGGAAGATCATCGCAATGCGGTTGCCGCGAATGCGCTGCATGGTCTTCTCGTTCTGCTGCAGCAGGTCCTTGCCTTCGTAGCGGATGCTGCCGCTGGGGTGGCGGGCCAGGGGGTAGGGCAGCAGGCGCAGGAGCGAGTGCGCGGTGACCGATTTGCCCGAGCCACTCTCGCCCACCAGTGCCAGCGTCTCACCCTTGCGGATATCGAAGCTGATGCCGTCCACCACGCGGTGGGCCTGGTCACCGGTGACGAACTCCACCGACAGGTCGCGCACTTCGATCAGGTTCTGTTCACTCATGTCACTTCCTCGGGTCGAAGGCATCGCGGGCGGATTCGCCGATGAACACCAGCAGGCTCAGCATCAGCGCCAGCACGGCGAAGGCGCTGATGCCCAGCCATGGGGCCTGCAGGTTGGACTTGCCCTGGGCCACCAGCTCGCCCAGCGACGGCGCGCCCGGCGGCAGGCCGAAGCCGAGGAAGTCCAGGGCGGTGAGGGTGCCGATGGCGCCGGTGAGAATGAACGGCATGAAGGTCATGGTCGAGATCATGGCGTTGGGCAGGATGTGCCGGTACATGATCGCGCCGTTGCGCATCCCTAACGCGCGGGCGGCGCGCACGTATTCCAGGTTGCGCCCGCGCAGGAACTCGGCGCGCACCACGTCCACCAGGCTCATCCACGAGAACAGCAGCATGATGCCCAGCAACCACCAGAAGTTGGGCTGCACGAAGCTGGCCAGGATGATCAGCAGGTACAACACCGGCAGGCCTGACCAGACTTCCAGGAAGCGCTGCCCGGCCAGGTCGACCCAGCCGCCATAGAAGCCCTGCAGGGCGCCGGCGATCACGCCGACGATGGAACTGAGCAGGGTCAGCGTCAGGGCGAACAGCACCGAAATGCGGAAGCCGTAGATCACCCGTGCCAGCACGTCGCGGCCCTGGTCGTCGGTGCCCAGCCAGTTGTCCGCCGAAGGCGGGGCCGGGGCGGGTACGCGCAGGTCGTAGTTGATGCTCTGGTAGCTGAACGGGATCGGCGCCCAAAGCACGAAGCTGTCTTTCTTCTCAAGCAGTTCGCGGATGTACGGGCTCTTGTAGTTGGCTTCCAGCGGGAATTCGCCGCCGAAGGTGGTCTCCGGGTAGCGCTTGAAGGCCGGGAAGTACCATGCGCCGTCGTAGCGCACGGCAATCGGCTTGTCGTTGGCAATCAGCTCGGCGCCCAGGCTCAGGCCGAACAGGATCAGGAACAGCCACAGCGACCACCAGCCACGGCGGTTGGCCTTGAAACGCTCGAAGCGCCGGCGGTTGAGGGGGGACAAGGCCATGTCAGTGCTCCCGGCTGGCGAAGTCGATGCGTGGATCGACCAGGGTGTAGGTCAGGTCGCCGATCAGTTTCACCACCAGCCCCAGCAGGGTGAAGATGAACAGGGTGCCGAAGACCACCGGGTAGTCGCGGTTGATGGCCGCCTCGAAACTCATCAGGCCGAGGCCGTCGAGGCTGAAGATCACCTCGATCAGCAAGGAGCCGGTGAAGAAGATGCCGATGAACGCCGAAGGGAAACCGGCAATCACCAGCAGCATGGCGTTGCGGAACACATGGCCGTACAGCACCCGTGGCCGGCTCAGGCCCTTGGCCTTGGCGGTGACCACGTACTGCTTGTTGATCTCGTCGAGGAAGCTGTTCTTGGTCAGCAAGGTCATGGTGGCGAAGTTGCCGATGACCAGCGCGGTGATCGGCAGCACCAGGTGCCAGAAGTAGTCCAGCACCTTGCCGGTGGTGCTCAGTTCGTCGAAATTGTTGGAGGTGAGGCCACGCAGCGGGAACCAGTCGAAGTAGCTGCCGCCGGCGAACAGCACGATCAGCAGGATGGCGAACAGGAACGCCGGGATGGCGTAGCCGACGATGATCGCCGAGCTGGTCCACACGTCGAAATGGCTGCCGTGGCGCACGGCCTTGGCGATGCCCAGCGGGATCGACACCAGGTACATGATCAAGGTGCTCCACAGCCCCAGCGAAATCGACACCGGCATCTTCTCGATGATCAGGTCGATGACCTTGGCATCGCGGAAGAAGCTGTCGCCGAAGTCCAGCCGGGCGTAGTTCTTGATCATGATCCACAGGCGCTCGGGCGGCGACTTGTCGAAGCCGTACATGCGTTCGATCTCGGCGATCAGCGCCGGGTCCAGGCCCTGGGCGCCACGGTAGTTGGAGCCGGCAACGGACACTTCGGCACCGCCGCCGGCAATGCGGCTGGTGGCGCCTTCGAAGCCTTCGAGCTTGGCGATCATCTGCTCGACCGGGCCGCCGGGGGCGGCCTGGACGATGATGAAGTTGATGATCAGGATGCCGAACAGGGTCGGGATGATCAGCAGCAGGCGGCGCAGGATGTAGGCCAGCATCTTAGTTGGCCTCGTCTGCAGGGGCTTCGCTGACGGCCGGGGTTACCCCGGGCTTGATCCACCAGGTGTCGATGCCGATGTCGTACCTGGGCGAGACGTCCGGGTGGCCTATGTGGTTCCAGTAGGCCACGCGCCAGGTCTTGATGTGCCAGTTGGGGATCACGTAATAGCCCCACAGCAGCACCCTGTCGAGGGCGCGGCAGTGGTCGATCAGGCTTTGCCGCGAGTCGGCGTTGATCAGTTGGTCCACCAGCTGGTCGATGGCCGGGTCGCGCAGGCCGATGAAGTTGCGGCTGCCTGGGTTATCGGCAGCGGCACTGGACCAGAATTCGCGTTGCTCGTTGCCTGGCGAGTTGGACTGCGGGTAGCCGCCGACGATCATGTCGTAGTCGCGCGAGCGCAGGCGGGTGATGTATTGCGACACGTCGACCCGGCGGATGTTCAGCTCGATGCCCAGATCGGCGAGGTTGCGCTTGAATGGCAGCAGAATGCGTTCGAATTCGGTCTGCGCGAGCAGGAATTCGATGCTCACCGGCTTGCCCTGGGCGTCGACCATCTTGTCGTCGACGATTTTCCAGCCGGCTTCCTGCAGCAGCTTGTAGGCCTGGCGCTGTTGCTCGCGGATCATGCCGCTGCCGTCGCTGACCGGGTTGTGGAAGGCTTCGCTGAACACCTGGTCGGGGATTTTGCCGCGCAGCGGTTCGAGAATCTTCAGCTCGCCAGGGCCGGGCAGGCCGCGAGCGGCCATTTCCGAGTTGTCGAAGTAGCTGCCGGTACGGGTGTAGGCGCCGTTGAACAGCTGCTTGTTGGTCCATTCGTAGTCCAGCAGCAGGCTAAGTGCCTGACGCACGCGCACATCCTGGAATACCGGGCGGCGGATGTTGAAGATGAAGCCCTGCATGCCGGTGGGGTTGCCGTTGGGCAGCTCTTCCTTGATCAGCCGGCCGTCGCGCACGGCGGGCACGTTGTAGGCGGTGGCCCAGTTTTTTGCGCTGACTTCCAGGCCATAGTCGAAGGCCCCGGCCTTGAGGGCCTCGAGGGCGACGGTGGTGTCACGGTAGGAGTCGAACGTCATGACGTCGAAGTTGTAGAAGCCGCGGTTGATCGGCAGGTCCTTGGCCCAGTAGTCCTTGACCCGTTCGTAGCGCACCGAGCGCCCGGCCTTGACTTCGGCGACCTTGTACGGGCCGCTGCCCAGCGGGATTTCCAGGTTGCCGCGGTTGAAATCGCGGTTTTCGTACCAGTGCCTGGGCAGTACCGGCAACTGGCCGAGAATCAGCGGTAGCTCGCGGTTGTTCTTGTGCTTGAACTTGAACAGCACCTTCAGCGGGTCTTCGGCGACCACTTCGGCGACGTCGGCATAATACTGGCGGTACAGCGGCGCACCGTCCTTGATCAGGGCATTGAAGGTGAACACCACGTCGTCGGCACGCATCGGGTGGCCGTCATGGAAGCGGGCTTCCGGGCGCAAGTAGAAGCGTACCCAGCTATTGTCGGGTGCTTTCTCGATCTTGCCGGCAACCAGGCCGTATTCGGTGAATGGCTCGTCCTGGCTCTGACGCATCAGGGTGTCGTAGATGATGCCGATGTTCTCGGCCGGCACGCCCTTGTTGATGAACGGGTTGAGGCTGTCGAAGCCGCCGAAGCTGGACTGGCGGAAGGTGCCGCCCTTGGGCGCATCAGGGTTGACGTAGTCGAAGTGCTTGAAGTCGGCCGGGTACTTGGGCGGCTCGTCGTACAGGGTGAGCGCGTGTTGCGGTGCGGCCAGGGCGGGAAGGCTCAGGCAGGCGAGCAACAGGCTGCCTGCCAGCCGGCGCAGTCGGTGCGTTGGCGTCATTGGGCTTTCTCCGAAGTCTTGATCCACCAGCTGTTCAGCCCGAGG
Organism: Pseudomonas sp. LS.1a; assembly: GCF_022533585.1. NCBI lineage: Bacteria > Pseudomonadati > Pseudomonadota > Gammaproteobacteria > Pseudomonadales > Pseudomonadaceae > Pseudomonas > Pseudomonas sp. LS.1a. Next base: position 3,905,408 of record NZ_CP092827.1, on the reverse strand, counting down.
GTGTAGGGCGGCGTGGTGACGAAGGCGAACCGGTTGCGGTAGGCCAGGCGATGATTGTCGAGGTACCAGTTGGGAATCATGTAGTACTGCCATGAGAGCACGCGGTCCAGGGCGCGGGCGGCGGCGACCTGGTCATCGCGGGTGCGGGCGGCGAGCAGGGTGTCGAGCAGATGGTCGACCACCGGGTCCTTCACCCCAGCATAGTTCTTGCTGCCCTTGGTCGCGGCCTGGCTGGAATGGAAATACAGCCACTGTTCGAGGCCCGGGCTCAGGGTCTGGTTCAGGGTCATCAGAATCATGTCGAAATCGAACTGGTCCAGGCGCTGTTTGTACTGGGCGCGGTCCACGGTGCGCAAGCGTGCATCGATGCCGATGCTGGCCAGATTTTCGACATAAGGTTGCAGGATGCGTTCAAGGTTGGGGTTTACCAGCAGCAGCTCCATGTGCAGCTGCTGGCCCTTGCTGTCGACCAGGCGCTGGCCGTTCAGCTTCCAGCCGGCCTCGGCGAGCAGGCCGAGGGCCTGGCGCAGAGTCTGACGGCTGATGCCACGGCCATCGGTCTGGCTGACCGTGTAGGGCTCGCTGAACAGTCTGGCTGGCAACTGGTCACGGAACGGCGCCAGCAGCAGCCACTCCTTGCCGGTGGGCAGGCCGGTGGCGGCGAATTCGCTGTTGGGGTAGTAGCTGGTCGAGCGGCGGTAGGCGCCGCTGAACAGCGCGCGGTTGGTCCACTCGAAGTCGAGCATCAGCCCCAGCGCCTGGCGTACCCGTGGGTCGCTGAAGGTGGCCCGGCGGCTGTTCATGAACAGGCCCTGGGTTTGCGTGGGGATGCGGTGCGGGATCTGTACCTTGATTACCTCGCCGCGGCGCACGGCCGGGAAGTTGTAACCGTTGGCCCAGTTCTTCGCCTGGTGCTCTATGTAGATGTCGAACTCACCGGCCTTGAACGCTTCGAAGGCCACCGTGGCGTCGCGGTAGAACTCATATTCCACGCGGTTGAAGTTGTACTTGCCACGGTTCACTGCCAGATCCTTGCCCCAGTAGTTCTTCACCCGTTCGAACACCAGCCGGCGCCCAGGCTGGACCTGGGTGATGCGGTAGGGGCCGCTGCCCAGCGGGGGTTCGAAGGTGGTGGCCTTGAAGTCGCGCTTTTGCCAGTAGTGCTTGGGCAGCACCGGCATTTCGCCCAGGCGCAGGATCAGCAACGGGTTGCCGGCGCGCTTGAACACGAAGCGGATGCGCAGCGGGCCAAGGATGTCCACCCGCTGCACTTCCTGCAGGTTGGTGCGGTAGATCGGGTGGCCATCCTTGAGCAGCGTGCGGTAGGAGAAGGCCACGTCTGCCGAGGTGATCGGCTTGCCGTCATGCCAGTGGGCTTCCGGGCGCAGGTTGAACACCACCCAGCTGCGGTCCTCGCTGTACTCCACCGAGCGGGCGATCAGGCCGTAGCTGGAGGTCGGTTCGTCGCCGGACGGGTCGTACTGGCCGGTGCCGACCATCAGCGGCTCGTTCAGCTCGCTGATGCCGTATTGCTGGAAATTGGGCGTGGTGATCGGGCTCGACCCCTTGAAGGTATAAGGGTTGAGGGTGTCGAAGGTACCGAAAGCCATGGCCCGCAAGGTGCCGCCCTTGGGCGCTTGCGGGTTGACCCAGTCGAAATGGGTGAATGTGGCTGGGTACTTGAGCGTGCCGAACTGCGCGTATCCGTGGCTTTCGCTCACCATCGCGGCTGCGGGAAAGCTCAAGGCCAGGCTGAGTGACAGCAGGAGGGGACGTATCAAGTCGGCATCCGATCCAGAGGCGTTGGGCTTTGATCGGGGTACAGTAACAGCTTGGTGGGGTTGGAAAAAGAGCGGTTTTGAAGGTGGGGCGAGTGGTTCAGCCAGTTGCCGGTCGCTGCGGGTGACGCGGTACCTGTGGGAGCGGCCTTGCATCGCGAAAGGGCTGCAAGCAGCCCTGGCAGTTTACGCGGCGAAGCTGAAATCCTGGGGTCGCTTCGCGCCCCTTTCGCGACACAAGGCCGCTCCCACAGGGCCGCGCAAAGGCCCCGGGCTTCGTATCAATGCGAGAGGTAGACGGTGAGGGTCTGGCCTGGCTTCAGGGCATGGCCGCTGCGTGGGTTCCAGCGCTTGAGGTGTTTCATTTCCACGTTGAAGCGCTTGGCCACCAGGTACAGCGAATCGCCTTTGCGTACCTTGTACTGCGTGGAGCGCTGCCCGGAGGCGGCTACTCGATTGCCGGCAGCGCTCGGGGCGTCGCCACCACGCAGGGCCAGGACCTGGCCTGCGCGCACGCTGTTGCCGGAGAGGCGGTTCCAGCGCTTGATGTCCTTGACCGAAACGCGGTTGGCCTTGGCGATGCTGCCCAGGTTGTCGCCGCGCTTGACCCGGTAGCTGCGCGCCGCCACCGGTGCCTTGGCTTCGGCCACGGCGCGGGCGAACACGGCCTTGTTCGGCTGCAGGCTGACCAGTTGCTCGGGCTTGAGGTTGGACAGGCTGTCGCTCAGCAGCTGCGCCTTGGCGGTCGGTACCAGCAGCTGTTGCGGGCCGTCCACGGTCATGCGCTTCTTGAATGCCGGGTTGAGCTGGATCAGCTCGTCTTCGTCGATGTTGGCGAAGGCCGCTACCCGCGACAGGTCGAGGCGGTCGTTGATGGCCACCGCCTCGAAGTAGGGTTCGTTGGCGATCGGGTTCAGGTTCACGCCATAGGCTTCCGGCGTGAGTACCACTTGCGACAGGGCCAGCAGCTTGGGCACGTAGTCACGGGTTTCCTGCGGTAGCGGCAGGTTCCAGTAATCGGTGGGCAGGCCGAGCCGTTCGTTGCGCTCGATGGCGCGGCTGACGGTGCCTTCGCCGGCATTGTAGGCAGCCAGGGCCAGCAGCCAGTCGCCGTTGAACATGTCGTGCAGGCGGCTGAGGTAGTCCAGTGCGGCGTTGGTCGAGGCGGTCACGTCGCGACGGCCATCGTAGAAGTTGGTCTGGCGCAGGTTGAAGTGGCGGCCGGTGGACGGAATGAACTGCCACATGCCCGCGGCATGCGCGCGCGAGTAGGCCATCGGGTTGTAGGCACTTTCGATGGCTGGCAGCAGCGCCAGCTCCAGCGGCATGTCGCGCTCTTCGAGGCGTTCGACGATGTAGTGCAGGTAGAGGCTGCCACGCTCGCCGGCACTTTCGATGTAGCTTGGGTTGCTGGCGAACCACAGGCGTTGCTGCTCGATGCGCGGGTTGACGTCGATGTTGTCCTGCAGGGCAAAGCCCTGGCGCATGCGTTCCCATACGTCCTGTGGTGCCTGCTCGGCCGGCTTGGCCAGCAGTGGCGAAGGCTTGTGCTTGATCCGCGCCTGGTAGTTGTGCGCGCGAACGCTATCGGATTCGTCGAGCTGACGGGTGCTCTGGCAGCCCACCAGGGTGGCGGCCAGGGCCAGCGCACTGATTTGGGCCAGGCGCGTCAGGGCGACGGAATGAGAGGTTCTGCGGCTACGGGAAGACATCGGCTGACACAGGTTTCCGGGCGAAAAATTTCGGCGATTCTAGAAACCGCTCCGGGCCTGGTCAACCTTTGACCATCGCTTGCGATATATCTTGAGGTTATCAGAAGGTGTCCTTCCAAGACCTCAAGGCAGCAAAAACAGCGACATGCGTGGGGTTTGAATGCCCCTTCCATTCGTCTGCTTTTTGTTTAACTAATGTTTCAGAGGTGCGCAGGAAGGGGTTGGTCAGGCGTTCCAGGCCAATCGTTGATGGTAAGGTGATGCGATTGTCGGCGCGCAAACGGGTAACGTCTTCGAACCGCTGCTGAACATGCGGGTTTCCGGGCTCCACCGCCTTGGCGAAACGCAGGTTGCTCAAGGTGTATTCGTGGGCGCAATACACCTCGGTCTGCTCTGGCAGGGCCGCCAGGCGGGCGAGGGCGGGCTGCATCTGTTCAGGGGTGCCCTCGAACATGCGCCCGCAACCGGCGGCGAACAGGGTATCGCCGCAGAACAGCAGTGGCGTTGCCGGCTGGTCGCTGAACAAGGCGATATGCCCCAGGGTATGGCCGGGCACGGCCAGCACCTGGAAAGTCACGCCCAGCACCGTCACCTGGTCGCCTTCGTCCAGCGCCAGGTCACGGCAGGGGATGCGCTCGTGGGCCGGGCCGCAGACCCGCGCGCCGGTCAGTTGCCGGAGCCGTTCCACCCCGCCGACGTGGTCGTTGTGGTGGTGGGTGACCAGGATGTCGCTCAGTACCCACTCGGGGTTGGCTGACAGCCAGCGTTCCACCGGGCCGGCGTCACCCGGATCGACCACCGCGCAGCGGCGTTTGGCAGTATCCTGTAACAACCAGATGTAGTTGTCGGAGAAAGCGGGGAGAGCATCGATCTGTATCATGGTGCGGATCCGATTCGCCTAGCGTGGCACATGAGGGCATCTTAGCCGCGATGGCGCGGTGCGAGAACCTTCGAGGGAGAGCGCAATGACCGACCAAGCCTTTGCCCAGGCCGACCCGGACTGGGTCGAGCTGATCAGCCTGGCCCGTGAGTGGTTCAATGGCCCACTCGGCCAACTGATGCTCAAGGAGGAGGAAAAACTGCTGGAAGAAGAGCTCGGGCGCTTCTTCGGCGGTTACCTTGTGCACTACGGGCCCTGTGCCGAGCCGCCGCCCAGCGCGCCCCAGGTGCAGCGCAACGTGCGCCTCGGTGCGCCGCTGCCGGGGGTGGAGATTGTCTGCGAGGAGCAGGCCTGGCCGCTGAGCGAGCATGCCGCCGACGTGGTGGTGCTCCAGCATGGCCTGGATTTCTGCCTGTCGCCCCATGGCCTGCTGCGCGAGGCGGCCAGCGCCGTGCGCCCTGGCGGGCACCTGCTGATCGTCGGGATCAACCCGTGGAGCAGTTGGGGCATGCGCCATTTCTTCAGCCACGACGCCCTGCGCAAGGCCCGTTGCATCTCGCCGTCGCGGGTGGGCGACTGGCTCAACCTGCTGGGCTTCGCGCTGGAGAAACGCCGCTTCGGGTGCTATCGTCCGCCGCTTGCCTCCCCGGCCTGGCAGCAACGCCTGGCGGGCTGGGAGCGGTTGGCCGGCGGCTGGCAGAGTTCCGGCGGCGGGGTATACCTGCTGGTGGCGCGCAAGATGGTGGTGGGCCTGCGGCCGTTGCGCCCGGAGCGTCGCGAGCCGATGGGCAAGTTGCTGCCGCTGCCACTGGCCAAGGTCAACCGCACGGCGGTCAACCCGGATACCGAAAAGCACTGAACATGAGTGGTACATGAGCGAAAGCGTCGAGATGTTTACCGATGGTGCCTGCAAGGGCAACCCTGGCCCAGGCGGCTGGGGCGTCCTTATGATCTACAAGGGCGTCGAGAAGGAACTGTGGGGCGGCGAACGCGAAACCACCAACAACCGCATGGAACTGATGGCTGCGATCCAGGGGCTGATGGCGCTGAAGCGCGAATGCGAGGTGGTGCTGACTACCGACTCGCAGTATGTGATGAAAGGCATCAACGAATGGATGGTCAACTGGAAGAAGCGTGGTTGGAAAACCGCGGCCAAGGAACCGGTGAAGAACGCCGACCTTTGGCAGCAGCTGGACGAGCAGGTCAACCGCCACAAGGTGACCTGGAAGTGGGTGCGTGGCCATATCGGCCACCCCGGCAACGAACGCGCCGACCAGCTGGCCAACCGTGGGGTCGATGAGGTGCGCGCGCAGCGTTGAGCTGGGGTACAATTCCGGCCTTTGTAACTGATGCAAGTTGGAGCGCCCCGCGTGGAGCAGCAGCAAGATAAGCGGTTCGTCATTCTCGATACCGAAACCACGGGTATGCCGGTCAGCGAAGGCCACCGGATCATCGAGATCGGCTGTGTCGAGGTCATCGGCCGGCGCCTGACCGGGCGGCACTTCCACGTATACCTGCAGCCGGACCGCGAGAGTGACGAGGGCGCCATCAACGTCCACGGCATCACCGATGCCTTCCTGGTCGGCAAGCCACGCTTTGGCGATGTCGCCGAGGAGTTCTTCGAGTTCATCCAGGGCGCCACCCTGGTCATCCACAACGCGACGTTCGACGTTGGCTTCATCAACAACGAATTTGCCTTGCTGGGCCAGCAGGACCGCGCGGACATTTCGCAGCACTGCACCATCCTCGACACCCTGCTGCTGGCGCGCTCGCGCCACCCGGGGCAGCGCAACAGCCTGGACGCGCTGTGCAAACGCTACGACATCGACAACTCGGGTCGTGAACTGCACGGCGCATTGCTCGACTCGGAATTGCTGGCTGACGTCTACCTGGCGATGACCGGTGGCCAGACCAGCCTGTCGCTGGCCGGGCACGGGGCCGAAGCCGAGAGTGAAGGGTCGGGTGCTGGTGGCAGCGAGATTCGCCGTATTACCGGGCGGGCGCCCGGGCGGGTGATCATGGCCAGTGCCGAGGAGCTGGAAGCGCATGCCGAGCGCCTGGCGGCCATTGCCAAGTCGGCGGGCGGGCCGTCCATGTGGCAGGCTCTGACCGAGACACCTGCTGGCTGATCTTTCGCCTGTACCGGCTTCTTCGCGGTCGCGCCCGCTCCCACAGGAATTCGACTGGCCTTGAATGCAATGCGGTACCTGTGGGAGCGGGTTCACCCGCGAAGAGGCCAGCACAGGCAATACAAGGCTCAACTACCCTGAAATGGACGACATGTCCTTCGGAGGTAGCCACCTGATGTACAAGGACCTCAAGTTCCCCATCCTCATCGTCCATCGGGCCATCAAGGCCGACAGCGTCGCTGGCGAGCGCGTGCGGGGCATCGCCGAGGAACTGCGCCAGGACGGCTTTGCCATCCTCGCCGCCGCCGACCATGCCGAGGCCTGCCTGGTCGCCGCCACCCACCATGGCCTGGCCTGCATGCTGATTGCCGCCGAGGGCGTCGGCGAGAATACCCACCTGCTGCAGAACATGGCCGAGCTGATCCGCCTGGCTCGCCTGCGCGCCCCCAACCTGCCGATTTTCGCCTTGGGCGAACAGGTGACCCTGGAAAACGCCCCCGCCGAAGCCATGAGCGAGCTCAACCAGCTGCGCGGCATTCTCTACCTGTTCGAAGACACCGTGCCGTTTCTCGCCCGCCAGGTGGCGCGTGCCGCACACGCTTACCTCGACGGCCTGCTGCCACCGTTCTTCAAGGCCCTGGTGCAGCACACCGCGCAGTCCAACTATTCCTGGCACACTCCGGGCCACGGCGGTGGTGTGGCCTACCGCAAAAGCCCGGTGGGCCAGGCCTTTCACCAGTTCTTCGGGGAAAACACCCTGCGCTCGGACCTGTCCGTTTCCGTGCCGGAACTGGGCTCGCTGCTCGATCACACCGGCCCCTTGGCCGAAGCCGAGGCCAGGGCCGCGCGCAACTTCGGTGCCGACCACACCTTCTTCGTCATCAATGGCACCTCCACGGCCAACAAGATCGTCTGGCACGCCATGGTCGGCCGCGACGACCTGGTGCTGGTGGACCGCAACTGCCACAAATCGGTGGTGCACGCGATCATCATGACCGGTGCCATTCCGCTTTACCTGTGCCCCGAGCGCAACGAGCTGGGCATCATCGGCCCTATCCCGCTCAGCGAGTTCAGCCCCGAGGCGATCCAGGCGAAGATCCAGGCCAACCCCCTTGCCCGTGATCGCGGGCAGCGTATCAAGCTGGCGGTGGTGACCAACTCCACCTACGACGGCCTGTGCTACCACGCCGGGCTGATCAAGCAGACCCTGGGCGCGAGTGTCGAGGTGCTGCACTTCGACGAGGCCTGGTTCGCCTATGCGGCGTTCCACGAGTTCTTCACCGGGCGCTATGCCATGGGCACGGTCTGTGCGGCAGACAGCCCGCTGGTGTTCAGCACTCACTCCACCCACAAGCTACTGGCTGCGTTCAGCCAGGCCTCGATGATTCATGTACAGGACGGGGCCAGGCGCCAGCTGGACCGTGACCGCTTCAACGAAGCGTTCATGATGCACATCTCGACATCGCCGCAGTACAGCATCCTCGCCTCGCTGGACGCGGCCTCGGCCATGATGGAAGGGCCGGCCGGGCGTTCGCTGCTGCAAGAAATGTTCGACGAGGCGCTGAGCTTTCGCCGTGCCTTGGCCAACCTGCGCGAGCACATAGCCGCCGACGACTGGTGGTTCAGCATCTGGCAGCCGCCGAACGCCGAGGGCATCGACCGCCTGGCCGCGCAGGACTGGCTGCTGCAGCCGGGGGCGGAGTGGCATGGCTTTGGCGAGGTGGCAGACGACTATGTGTTGCTCGACCCGCTGAAGGTGACCTTGGTAATGCCGGGCCTGAGCGCGGGCGGTGCGCTGGGCGAGCATGGCATCCCGGCGGCGGTGGTCAGCAAGTTCCTCTGGGAGCGGGGGCTGGTGGTGGAGAAAACCGGCCTGTACAGCTTCCTGGTGCTGTTCTCCATGGGTATCACCAAGGGCAAGTGGAGTACCTTGCTTACCGAGTTGCTGGAGTTCAAGCGCCACTATGACGGCAATACTGCCCTGAGCAACTGCCTGCCGAGCGTGGTGGCTGCCGATGCCTCACGCTACCAGGGCATGGGCCTGCGCGACCTGTGCGACCAGTTGCATGGCTGCTACCGCGCCAATGCCACGGCCAAGCAGCTGAAGCGGCTGTTCACGCGCTTGCCGGAGGTGGCCGTGAGCCCGGCACGTGCCTATGACCAGATGGTGCGCGGTGAGGTGGAGGCGGTGCCGATCGAGGCGTTGTCGGGACGGGTGGCGGCGGTGATGCTGGTACCGTACCCGCCGGGTATTCCGTTGATCATGCCGGGGGAGCGGTTCACCGAGGCGACCCGCTCGATACTCGATTACCTGGCATTCGCCCGGGCGTTCAACCAGGGCTTCCCTGGGTTTGTCGCCGACGTGCATGGCCTGCAGAACGAAAGTGGCCGCTACACGGTGGACTGCATCAAGGAATGCGAATGATCTCGACGCCGCTGCGCGCCAGTTCGAAGCGGTTTTCACCCAGGTGGTTGACCTTGTCGCCGATGGCCAGGCGATAGGTGGTGATGGGAACGCCCAGCGTGCTGCCGTCGGATTGCAGGGTCGACTCCTGGAACTCGTGCACGGGGTAGATGCGGCCTTCGGCGTCACGGGCATGGAACTGGCCGACCATTACTGCTGCCATTTGGTTGGAAACCTCTGAATTACGTGGGAAATGTCTGCAGGCATAGACCGTGGAACAGCGTCGGAAGTTTTCGCCCTGCGGAAAAAAAACCAAAGCGACGAGGAACGGTCATCTATAACTACAACGTCCCTTTAGCCAGCAGAGGTTGGAAATTGCCATGAGCCAGGTGTATTCGGTAGCGGTGGTCGTCGGTAGCTTGCGCAAGGACTCCTACAACCGCAAGGTCGCCCGCGCACTATCGGAGCTGGCGCCGTCCAGCCTTGCCCTGAAAATCGTCGAGATAGGCGATTTGCCGTTGTACAACGAGGATGTCGAGGCCGAAGCGCCGGACGCGTGGAAGCGTTTTCGCGAAGAGATCCGCCGCAGTGATGCGGTGCTGTTCGTCACCCCGGAGTACAATCGCTCGGTGCCTGGCGGCCTGAAGAATGCCATTGATGTGGGCTCGCGGCCTTACGGGCAAAGCGCCTGGAGTGGCAAGCCGGCGGCGGTGGTCAGTGTGTCGCCGGGGGCCATTGGTGGCTTTGGCGCCAACCATGCCGTGCGCCAGTCGCTGGTGTTTCTGGACATGCCGTGCATGCAGATGCCAGAGGCCTACATTGGCGGCGCGGCGAGCCTGTTCGAGGATTCGGGCAAGCTCAACGACAAGGCCCGGCCGTTCTTGCAGGCGTTCATTGACAAGTTCGCTTCCTGGGTGAAGTTGAACAGGGCGGTTTGAGGCCTGTTCGTTCAGGCGCCGGTCATCGAAGGGGCTGCGCAGCAGCCCCCAGCGGACTAGCGGAAGCTGTAGGAAACCCCGGCATACACGGCAAAGCCTTCGCCCGGCGTCGAGCGGGCGTTGTCTTTGCCGGCATCGTTGTAGCCAGGTGTCACCGTTGCCGCATAACGCTTGTTGGTCAGGTTGCGCAGGTCCAGCCAGGTCTGCCAGTCCTGCTTCGGTGAATCCCAGCCCAGGCGGGCGCCGAGCAAGGCATATTCATCGGCATGGTAACTGTTGGCGTAGTCAACCTGCACCTTCGACGCCATCTGCGTATTCACCCCCGCGTAGAACCCGTTTGGCCAGTCGTAGCGCAACTCGGCCTGATAGTAGTGCATGGGGATACCGGGCAGGCGATTGTCGCCAAACGTGTCGTCGTCGCGATAGTGGAAGTCACTGAAGGTATAAGCCTGACGCAGGCTCAGCTTGCCAGTGCCGGTGCGCTCCCACAGGGTGCTGTCGAGGCCGGCTTCCACACCCTGGTGCACGGTGGCGCTGGCGTTGAATTCCTTGGCCGGAGCGCCTTGCACGATTTCCACCGCCAGCAATTCATGGCGAACCTGCGAGTAGTACCACGCCAGGTTCCAATGCCCCAATGCCGATTCGCCGCGTGTGCCCAATTCCAGTGTGGTGGCCGTCTGGTTTTGCATTTCGATCGGTTGGTTGGGTGTTGGCGAACTCCAGATCAGGGACCACGGATGTGGAGGTTCGACCGAGCGACTCAGGTTGCCGTACACCTGCAGGTCCGGGCTGATGTCATAGCGCAGCCCAAGGCGTGGCGCGTAGTCCCAGTCATGCATGCTCACCTTGCCGCCCTCGGCAGGGTAAGTGACATCACTTTCACGGCGGGTGTAGATCATCGCCAGGCCTGTGGTCAGCCACAGGTCGGGTACCAGTTCCAGGTCATTGCCCACATGCAGCACCGTGTCCGAGCCCTGGTAGGTGAAGTCACGGGTGCGCTCACCGAACACGTCGCCATTGCGGGTGAACTGCGATGCACCGCTGTTGGGCAGGTGCTTGGTGGTGCGCCAGCCGATGGTGGTCTTGCTCTCGTGGCCGAACAAGGTGTCGCGACGGAAGTAGTTCAAGGTGCCGCTGACATCGGTGTAGGCCACCTTCAGGCGCATCGGGCCTTCGCGCAGGTCCATCGGGTAGTCGTGGTAGACCAGGCCGGCTTCCAGGCGCGCATCGTCGTCGAGGTAGAAGGTGGTCTTGTTGCCTGCCCAGGTACTGCCCGGTTGCGGCCGGCTGTCGTCGCGGGCCAGGTAGGCCGGGTTGGCCGCGCGTGGGTGGTGCTTGATCTGCTCCTTGGTCAGGCGCCCGGCCAGCTGGTTCTCGGTTTCCCGGTAGCGCAGGTAGAAGCGGGTTTCCAGGTTCGGGTTGAAGCGGTAGCCGACATTGGCGGCAACGCCCTTGGCACTGCCGCTGCTGTGCGCCTGGTAGCCGTCATATTCCGAATCGGTCAGGGCCACGTAGTAGTCAAGGTTGCCCAGCACCTGCCCCGAGCTGATGTGCCGGTGCTGGTAGCCGCGGCTGCCGACTTCGTAGCGCACCTGCAGCGGGGCGGCGTCGTAGCCTGTGTGGGTGACGTAGTTGATCGCACCACCGAGGGCGAGGGCGCCCTGGTCGAAGCCATTGGCGCCGCGCAGCACTTCGGCACGGCTCAGCCACAGCGGCTCGAACAGTTCGTAGGGCGTACCGCCCGGGCCGGTCAGGGGCAGGCCGTCGAACATCGTGTACACCCCGGAACCATGGGCCCCCGGTGCGCGGTTGATGCCCGAACCGCGGATCGACAGCTTGATGCCATCGTTGCCCGCCGACTGGGCGAACACCCCGGGCTGGTAGGCCAGTACGTCCTGGTTGCTGGCCACCCGGCCTTGCCCCACGCGCTGCATGTCCACCAGGTTGCTGGCACCCGGCACTTCGCGCAGGCGTTCGCTGGCTGCGCTCAGGTCGTTCTGCTCCTCATCGGTGATCAGCACCTGGCCCAACTCGACCGCAGGTGCCGCCAGGGCGGGCTGGGTGGCCGCAAAAGCAGCCAGCAGGCCGAGGCAGGGTGGTAGGGGCAAAACGCAACGCATTGTACGACTCCAGGCGAAAGGCGAATGGACAACGGCGTTGAGACGAGCGAAATGCCGCTTGGAGCACGAAGAAAGTCGGCAAATCTCGTGCAACCTTCGTCAGACGGTTCTGTACGAAAGTTCTTTACAAGCCGCAGCGGTGGAGTAGGGCGGCCCGCGCTTCGTAAGGTGACTGCAGATCGGCAGCGATGCCTCGCTCAATCACCCGTGGAGTTCAAACATGACTGACAACGCACGACACTCGCAGCAACCCCTGGCGGACGCCCCGGTTCGCCTGACGCCACGTGAACGGCAAGTGCTGTTGTGGTGTGCCTACGGCAAGAGCTCGTGGGAGATTGGCCAGATCCTGGCATGCAAGGAATCGACGGTGAATTTCCATGTGTCGAACATCCTGCGCAAGTTCGATGTGCCCACCCGGGTGGCAGCGGTGATCAAGGCCATTCGCTACGGCATGCTAGCCGAGCAGTGAGGGGGGAGCATGGACAACGATCCTCGGTTACCGCGCTTTGCCGATTGCCATGATCCGTTCTGGCCACGGCTGGACCTGGGCAGGCTGCGTGAGCGGCTGAACCTGCGGCGGCCTGTCAGTGAGGCCGCGCTGGAAGTGGCCGCACGCTGCGCCGCCATCGATGCAGCCCGCGAATTCGCGCGCTGGCGCGCGGTGTTGCGAGAACGGGGCTACAAGCGCCTCGAGGATGTGGCCGGGCATGACCAGGGGCGTGCATTGCGGGTGTGCTACATCCGCTTTGTCGAAGCCGCTGTCCTGTATAACCTCGGCTCGACCGCCTACCTGCCCATTGCGCGCCGGAGGGCTGCCCATGGCTGAGGAATCTGTACTCGACAGTTTGACCTCGGCGCTGGTGGTGTTGCTGGGCGTGGATGGCAATGTATTGTTCGCCGCGTTTCTGGGGGCTTTGCTGGTGAGTGCGGCGCGCGATCGGTTGATCACCAACACGGCCAGGCGCCTCACGCTGGGCAAGAAACTGTTGCTGGTGTTCGTGACCGTGGGGGTGGGCCACCTGTTCGAGCCGCTGGTGTCGTCGCTGGCGCCGTTGCTGACCCGTGGCATGGCGGCGTTCGTGGCTGCCGTGGTGGTGATCCCCATCAGCCTCAAGGTGATGGTCTGGCTGGATACGCTCGACCCGCGCGAACTCATCCAGCGCTGGCGCCGCCGGGGCTAGCCGCTGGTGGCGTTGGGCAAGCGACTGGTCAGTGCGCTCAATTGCCGTTCCAGCTGCTGGATGCGTTGTTTGTCCTGAACCAGCAGGAGAACGGCTTGGCGATCGGCAAGCGACAAGGTGCGCAGGCGCGCGAGCATGTCGCATTCCCAGCCTTCTTCGTCCTGGTATGTGCGAGGTCGCTCGGGTTCGCCCAGCAGAAGCCAGTCCAGTGAGCATGCATATTGCCTGGCGACATCTATGCAAAGCGAATACGGAATGCTGTCGCGCACCTTCCAGCTGCTCAACGTTTGCGGGCTGATCGACAGTGCTCTGGACAGCTCGGCATCAGATTCCGTAGCGGTCAGAAGCTTCAGTCTGGCCAAAACCGAAGCAAGTACATTGGTACTCATAACAAATATCCATGACTGGTTTAATGATATTCCATGGGCTTAAACTACTCGTTATGAATACAGCCCTGCGTTTTAAGGAGCATTTCTGCAATGAGAAGCATCAAACTGAAGAATACACCTACATATGCAGCTAATACTGACAAAACTGGACGACCATTCCCACAGAAGGTATGCCTGAACAATGCTTGCAGGTACTTGCCGTGAGTACATACAAGCTGGTTTGCCCGCATTGCCACAGCCGGATGCGTATACGCACCAGTGAAGGGCGTCATATTTTCCTGCGGATCGCTTATTTGCAATGCACCACCGAAGCGTGTGGCTGGTCAGTGCGCGCCGAATTTGAAATGACCCATGAACTCTCGCCCAGCGGCATGCCCAACCCGGAAGTGTACCTGCCTTCGGCCAATGGTGATTTGCGCAAGGCAGCGTTGCCGGGTGCCGGCCAGGACAAGCCCGGTGAATGAGCCTTCGTGCTCACGGACAATAAGTGTGCAGATAAAAAAACACCCCGCATGAGCGGGGTGTCTTGTTTTGCCGGGGCAATCAGCCGATCAGTTGCAGGCCCGCTTGCTGGACCATTTCCAGCAGCGGTTGCGGGTACACACCCAGCACGAAGGCGAGAATGGCGATAGCCAGCAGCATGACACCGCCGGTGCGCTGCTCCCACTTCAGCGGGGCGTCGTGGCGACGCAGGTTCGGCTCGACCAGGTACAGGGTGACCATGACGCGCAGGTAGTAGTAAACGCCGATGGCGCTACCGATCACCAGGGCACCGACCAGCCACCACAGGTGCGACTCCACGCCAGTGGCAATGATGTAGAACTTGCCGATGAAGCCGGCGGTCAGCGGGATACCCGCCAGCGACAGCATCATCACGGTCAGTACCGCAGTCAGGTACGGACGGCGCCAGAACAGGCCGCGGTACTCGTACAGCGCATCGGCGTCACGGCCGCCGTAAGGCGAGGACATCAGGGTGATGACGCCGAAGGCGCCCAGGCTGGTGATCACGTAGGTGACCAGGTACACGCCCATGGCTTCCAGGGCCAGGCCCTTGCTGGCGACCAGGGCGATGACCAGGTAGCCGAAGTGGGCGATGGACGAGTAACCGAGCAGGCGCTTGAGGTTGCTCTGGGTCAGTGCCAGCAGGTTACCGATCAGGATCGAGGCCACGGCAATCACCGCCAGTACGGTGCTCAGCACGCCGCTGCTGGCAGCAGGGGAGAGCATGAACAGGCGCACGACCACGGCGAACACCGCGACCTTGCTGGCAGTGGCCAGGAAGGCGGCGACCGGTGCCGGGGCGCCTTCATACACGTCCGGGGTCCACAGGTGGAACGGTACCAGCGACAGCTTGAAGGCCAGGCCGACCAGCATCATGCCCAGGCCCAGCTGGGCCACCAGGCTTGGCATGCTGGTGGCGGCCAGGGCCTTGCCGATCTGGTCGAAGCTCAGGCTGCCAGCGTCGGCGTACAGCAGGGCCATGCCGAACAACAGGAAGGCCGAGCCTGCGGCCGACAGCACCATGTACTTGATGCCGGCTTCCAGCGAGCGCTTGTTGAAGAAGGCATACGCTACCAGGCCGTAGACCGGTACCGACAGCAGCTCCAGGCCGATGAACAGGCCGGCCAGGTGGTTGGCGCTGACCAGCACCAGGCCACCGAGGGCCGACATCAACAGCAGCAGGTACAGTTCTTCACGGTTGCCCGGGAAGCCCTTGGAGCCTTCGCCGAGGTAGGCGTGGGCGAGGGTGACGCAGGCCAGCGTCGCCACCAGGATGATGGCCATGTACAGGCAGGCGAACTTGTCGATGGTGATCAGCGGGGTGACCGCCAGCGGCGCAACCTTCAGCGCCGGCAGGATCGACAGCAGGGCCAGGTTGAGGCCCACGGTGGACAGCAGGAAGGTCTGCGAGTGGTTGCGCTTCCAGGCGATCGCCAGCATCACCACCACCGTGGTGATGGTGGTGATCAGCATCGGCGCCAATGCGATGAAGTGTTGAGTGGTGAATTCCATAGCGCTCTTACCGGGCCGAAGCGAGTTGAGTGAAAGCGGAACCGAGCCACTGCTGCACACCACTCATGGTGGCGGCAGAGGTGTCGAGGAACGGCTGCGGATACACGCCCAGCAGGATCAGCAGTACCGCCAGACCCAGGACCATGATCAGCTCGCGACCGTCCATGCCGGCCAGCACGGAGTCGGTCTTGGCCGGGCCGAAGTAGGCGCGGTGGATCATGATCAGCGAGTACACCGAACCGAACACCAGGCCAGTGGTGGCGATCACGGTGATCCACGGCACGCTGGCGAAGCTGCCGATCAGGATCAGGAACTCGCCGACGAAGTTGCCGGTACCGGGCAGGCCCAGGGAGGCGGCGGCGAAGAACAGGCTGATGGCCGGCAGGTAGGCGATGCGGTGCCACAGGCCACCCATCTGGCGCATGTCACGGGTGTGCAGGCGCTCGTACAGCTGGCCGGCCAGGATGAACAGCGCGGCAGCCGACAGGCCGTGGGCCAGCATCTGGATCACCGCGCCTTGCAGGGCCTGCTGGCTGCCGGAGTAGATACCGATCAGCACGAAGCCCATGTGCGAGACGCTGGAGAAGGCGACCAGGCGCTTGATGTCGGTTTGCGCGAAGGCCAGGAAGGCACCGTAGAAGATACCGATCAGGCCCAGGGTCATGGCGATTGGTGCAAACTCGGCCGAGGCATTCGGGAACAGCGGCAGGGCAAAGCGCAGCAGGCCATAGGCCGCAGTCTTCAGCAAGATACCGGCCAGGTCCACGGAACCTGCGGTCGGTGCCTGGGCGTGGGCGTCAGGCAGCCAGGAGTGGAACGGCACTACCGGCAGCTTCACCGCGAAGGCGATGAAGAAGCCCAGCATCAGCAGGTACTCGGTACCGGCTGGCAGTTCGGCCTTGAGCAGATCGCTGTAGTTGAAGGTGATCACGCCGGTGTTGGTGTAGTTGACCAGCACCAGGCCGAGGATCGCCACCAGCATGATCAGGCCGCTGGCCTGGGTGAAGATGAAGAACTTGGTAGCGGCGTAGATCCGGGTCTTCTTGCCGTCCGCGGAGCTGTGACCCCAGAGCGCGATGAGGAAATACATCGGCACCAGCATCATTTCCCAGAAGAAGAAGAACAGGAACAGGTCCAGGGCCAGGAACACACCGACCACGCCGCCGAGGATCCACATCAGGTTGAGGTGGAAGAAGCCGACGTGGCGCTGGATCTCTTTCCAGGAGCACAGTACCGACAGCACACCGAGCAGGCCGGTGAGCAGGATCATCAGCAGCGACAGGCCGTCGAGGGCCAGGTGGATGCTGATGCCGAAGCGCTGGATCCACTGGACTTTGTATTCCAGGGCCCAGGCAGGCTCGGCGCCCGGAGCGGGGGCCAGGGTGTAGTCGCCGTTACCCCACAGCCACAGGCCGATGCCGAGCAGCAGGGACATGGTCAGCAGCGCGATCCAGCGCGGCAGGGTGGCGCCGAAGCGCTCACCCAGCCAGCACAGGAAGCCGCCGATGAAGGGGATCAGGATCAGCCAAGGCAAAATCATGACGGGTTCGTTTCCTTTTGCAGGGTCGCAAGGTTCGCAAAGTTCATGGTCATACCGCGGCCACTACCACAGCGCCGAGTACCAGCACTGCGCCAACGGCGATCGAAGCGGTGTACCAGCGCAGCTGGCCGGTCTCGGTCTTGCTCATGGCGACGTGGCCGCCGCGAGCCAGGCGAGGGATCAGGCCGATGCTGCGGTCAACCGGATCCTTGCGCAGGATGTGGCTGATCAGCAGGTAAGGTTTGACGAACAGCTTGTCGTAGATCCAGTCGAAGCCCCAGGCAGCGAACCACCAGGCCGACAGGACACGACCGATACCGCTGTTGGCGACGGCGCTGACGAAACGGCGCTTGCCCAGGAACAGCAGGGCCGACAGCAGGATACCGGCGATGGCGATGGCGCCCGAAGTGAGCTCCAGCGCGTGCTTGGCTTCGCCACCGGCGTGGCCGGCGCTTTCAGGCAGTACACCGGCCAGCGGCGGGGTGATCCAGGCGCCGACGAAGGTCGACAGCACGATCAGCACGCCCAGCGGCAGCCAGTGGCTGATGCCGTGGCCAGCGTGGGCTTCGGTCTTGGCTTCGCCGTGGAAGGCGATGAAGATCAGGCGGAAGGTGTACAGCGAGGTCATGAATGCACCGACCAGGCCGGCGTACAGCAGGCCGGTGTTGCCGCTGGCGAAGGCTTCCCAGAGGATCTCGTCCTTGGAGTAGAAGCCCACGGTCACGATCGGCAGGGCAGCCAGGGCAGCACCACCGACCACGAAGCTGGCGTAGGCCAGCGGCAGTTTCTTCCACAGGCCACCCATCTTGAAGATGTCCTGCTCGTGGTGGCAGGCAACGATTACCGCACCGGAGGCAAGGAACAGCAGGGCCTTGAAGAAGGCGTGGGTCATCAGGTGGAAGATCGCCGCGTCCCAGGCGCCAACGCCCAGGGCCAGGAACATGTAGCCGATCTGGCTCATGGTCGAGTAGGCGAGGATACGCTTGATGTCGGTCTGCACCAGCGCGGCGAAGCCGGCCAGTACCAGGGTCACGCCACCAACCACGCCTACCAGGTGCAGGATGTCCGGTGCCAGCAGGAACAGGCCGTTGGTACGGGCGATCAGGTACACGCCCGCGGTCACCATGGTTGCCGCGTGGATCAGCGCGGAGACCGGAGTCGGGCCGGCCATCGCGTCGGCCAGCCAGGTCTGCAGTGGCAGCTGGGCCGATTTACCGACCGCACCACCCAGCAGCATCAGCGTAGCCAGCACCATCCAGGTGTCGCCAGCCTGGAACTTCTGCGGTGCCAGCACCAGCAGTTCCTGCACGTTCAGGGTACCCAGCTGGACGAACAGGATGAACAGGCCGATGGCCATGAACACGTCGCCGATACGAGTGACGATGAACGCCTTGAGTGCCGCGTTACCGTTGTTGCGGTTGCTGTAGTAGAAACCGATCAACAGGTACGAGCACAGGCCCACGCCTTCCCAGCCGAAGTAGATGAACAGCAGGTTGTCGCCCAGCACCAGGAACAGCATGCTGGCGATGAACAGGTTGGTGTACGCGAAGAAGCGCGAGTAGCCCGCTTCGCCACGCATGTACCAGGACGCGAACAGGTGGATCAGGAAGCCGACACCGGTGACCACGCCGAGCATGGTGACCGACAGGCCGTCCAGGTACAGGGTGAAGTTCGGCGCGAAGCCGTCCACCGACATCCACTGCCACAGCAGCTGGCTGTACGCGCCGCCTTCAGGCGGGGCGACGTTGAATTGCCAGATGACGTAGGCGGCGGTGGCGGCCGAAAGGCCTACCGAGCCGACGCCGATCAGGGCCGACAGGTTCTCCGAGAACCGCCCGCGCGAGAACGACAGCAGCAGGAAGCCGACGAGGGGGAAGACGAAAGTCAGGAAGAGAAGGTTCATCCGCGCATCTCACTGGCAGCATCGATGTCGAGAGTGTGGAAGCGGCGATACAGCTGCAGCAGGATGGCCAGGCCAATACTGGCCTCGGCGGCTGCCAGGCTGATCACCAGAATGAACATCACCTGGCCGTCGGGCTGGACCCAACGGGCACCGGCGACGACGAACGCCAGGGCAGAGGCGTTCATCATGACTTCCAGGCTCATGAGCACGAAGAGGATGTTGCGGCGGACCATCAGGCCAACCAGACCTAAGCAGAACAGGATGCCGGCGACCGCCAGACCATGCTCGAGAGGGATAGCACCCATGATTTACTCCTTCGCCTCGTTGCGGCCCAGGTGGAAGGCGGTGACGGCCGCGGCCAGCAGCAGCATCGACGCCAGTTCGACCACCAGCAGGTACGGGCCGAACAGGCTGATGCCGACTGCTTTCGGGCCCACGGTGGTACCGCTGATGGCGGCGCCGCTCGGGGCGACGAACAGCACGTACAGCAGCTCCAGCAGCAGCAGGGCGGCGAGGATCACAGGCCCGGCCCAGATACCGGGCTTGAGCCAGCCCCGTTCCTGGGCGACCGATGCCGGCCCGAGGTTGAGCATCATCACCACGAACACGAACAGCACCATGATGGCGCCGGCGTAGGCGATCACTTCCAGGGCGCCGGCGAACGGCGCACCCAGGGCGAAGAAGATCATGGCCACGGAAATCAGCGAAATGATCAGGTAAAGCAAGGCGTGCACGGGGTTGGTGCCGGTCACCACCCGAAGGGTGGAGACCACGGCGATCCCGGATGCGAAGTAGAAAGCGAATTCCATCTTTCTGTCCTTATGGGAGCAAGCTCTTCACGTTGATCGGCTCGGCTTCGTTCTGTGCAGAGCCCTTCGGCTTGCCAGCGATCGCCATACCGGCAACACGGTAGAAGTTGTAGTCAGGGTTCTTGCCGGGGCCGGAGATCAGCAGATCTTCTTTCTCGTAAACCAGGTCCTGACGCTTGAACTCGGCCATTTCGAAATCCGGAGTCAGCTGGATCGCGGTGGTCGGGCACGCTTCTTCACACAGGCCGCAGAAGATGCAGCGCGAGAAGTTGATGCGGAAGAACTCCGGGTACCAGCGGCCGTCCTCGGTCTCGGCCTTCTGCAGCGAGATGCAGCCGACCGGGCAGGCCACCGCGCAGAGGTTGCACGCTACGCAGCGCTCCTCGCCATCGGGGTCGCGGGTGAGGACGATGCGGCCGCGGTAGCGCGGCGGCAGGTACACGGGCTCTTCGGGGTACTGCAGGGTGTCGCGCTTGCGGAACCCGTGGGAGAACACCATTGCCAGGCTGCGCAGCTGGGTGCCGGTGCCCTTAACGATGTCGCCGATATACTTGAACATGGGTCAAATCCTCACTGGGCCGCGACGGCTGGCGTGTTGTAGAGCACGATCGCAGCGGTCACCAGCAAATTGATCAGGGTCAGCGGCAGGCAGAACTTCCAGCTGAAGTCCATCACCTGGTCATAGCGTGGGCGCGGGATCGAGGCGCGCAGCAGGATGAACAGCATGATGAAGAACGCGGTCTTCAGTGCGAACCACAGGAACGACAGTTGCGGCAGGATGCCGAACGGGCCGTGCCAGCCGCCGAAGAACAGGGTTACCAGCAGCGCCGAGATGAGGATGATGCCGATGTACTCACCGACGAAGAACATGCCCCATTTCATGCCGGCATACTCGATGTGGTAGCCGTCGGCCAGTTCCTGTTCCGCTTCTGGCTGGTCGAACGGGTGACGGTGAGTCACGGCGACGCCAGCGATGAAGAAGGTGCAGAAGCCGAAGAACTGCGGAATGATGAACCACAGGTTCTGCGCCTGGTATTCAACGATGTCGCGCATGTTGAACGAGCCCACCTGTACCACCACGCCCATCAGCGCCAGGCCCAGGAACACTTCGTACGACACGGTCTGTGCCGAGGCACGCAAGCTGCCCAGCAGGGCGTACTTGTTGTTCGACGACCAGCCGGCGAACAGCACCGCGTAGACCGACAGGCCGGCCATGGCGAAGAAGAACAGCAGGCCGATGTTCAGGTCGGCAACGCCCCAGGTCGGGGTGATCGGGATGACCACGAAGGCGATCAGCAGGGCGCTCATGGCCACTACCGGTGCCAGGGTGAAGATCACACGGTCGACGAAGGGTGGGTTCCAGTCTTCCTTGAAGAACATCTTCAGCATGTCGGCAGCGATCTGGAACATGCCGTAAGGGCCGACGCGGTTCGGACCGTAACGGTCCTGCCACCAGCCCAGCAGGCGACGCTCGACGAAGCTGAGCAGCGCGCCACAGACCACCACCGCCAGCAGGACCACGATGGCCCGCAGCACGGTGAGGATCACATCGATCACTTCGGGGGTGAACCAGCTCATTGTGCTGCCTCCTGCAGACCTTCGACGGATGCACCGAAGATGGCAGGCGGAATGCCAGCCAGGCCTTTCGGCAACGCGACCAGGCCGGCGCCCAGCTCTTCATTGATACGCAGTGGCAGGCGCAGGGCCACACCGCCCACGTTCAGGCTCAGCAGGGCACCGTCGTTGACGCCCAGGCGGTCGGCTTCGGACTTGGCCAGGGCCACATAGGCTGCCGGGATGCGCTCTTGCACCGGGGCGGCGCGCGAGGAGCTTTCTTCGCTGCCGAACAGGTGGAAGAACGGCACGGCAGTCCAGGTGCCACGGGCCGGGTTGAAGGCGCCCGGAATGGCGTTGAACCAGTGCAGGCGGTCGCCTTGCGATTCGATCAGACGTACGCCTGGGTCACCGGCACGCAGGTGGCCACCGACCTCGTCCTGGAACTTGTTCCAGGCTTGCGGCGAGTTCCAGCCCGGCGACCAGGCGAACGGCACTTGCTGGCGCGGTTCGGCCGAGCCCGAGTAGCCTTCCATGGAGAAGGCGAACGCGGTGTCCTTGTCTTGCGGGGTGCGCGGCTCGTGCACGCTGATGTTGGCGCGCATGGCGGTACGGCCGGAATAGCGCAGCGGCTCACGGGCCAGTTTCAAGCCCTTGATGCGGAACGCGGCGCCTGGCGCAGCGTTGACGATGCCGGCCAGTTGCGGGACGGCTTCGGCGCAGGCGCTGGTGACGTGGTCCAGCTGGGTCCAGTCGACCGGCTTGTTCAGCAGGGTGGCACGCAGGGCGTGCATCCAGCGCCAGCCTTCGTGGATCTGGATGCTGCTGTCCAGGTACTGCGGGTCGAACACCTGGAAGAAGCGCTGGGCACGGCCTTCCTGGCTGACCAGGGTACCGTCGCCTTCGGCGAACGAGGCAGCTGGCAGCACCAGGTGGGCGCGGTCGACAGTCGGCGTTTTCGAGTGGTCGGCAACGATCACTACCTTGGCCGCGGCCAGGGCAGCGTCGACCTTGGCGGCCGGTACGCGGGTGTACAGGTCGTTTTCCAGCACGACGATGGCATCGGCCTTGCCGCTGATGACCGCGTCCAGCGCGGCATCGACCGACTCGCCACCGAGCATGGCCATGCCGAGGCTGTTGGCTTCAGGCACCACCAGGCTCAGCGAGCCGTTCTTCTCGCGCAGCTTCAGCGCCTTGGCGATGTTGGCGGCGGCTTCGATCAGTGCCGGGTCGGCCAGCGAGGTACCGGCTACGACCAGTGGGCGCTTGGCGGCGACCAGGGCGTCGGCGATGCGCTGGGCCAGGGCTTGCGCTTCGGCGTCCAGGCCTTCGACGGCTGGGGCGCTCGGGTCGATGGCGTGGGCCACGGCGAAACCGATGCGGGCCAGGTCGGCCGGGGCGGCGTGCACGCATTCTTCGGCGACGTCGTCCAGCTTGGTTTCAGCCAGCGAAGCGATGAACAGCGGGTACAGCGCGTGCTGGCCGATGTTCTTCACGGCGGCGTCGAGCCACGGCTGCACTTTCATCGCTTCGGCCATGGCCTCGGCCTTGCCCTTGGTGGCCTGGCGCACGGCCAGGGCGACGCGGGCAGCGGTCTGGGTCAGGTCTTCACCGAGCACGAAGACGGCGTCGTGGTCTTCGATGTCGCGCAGGGTCGGGACCGGCAGCGGGCTGTTGTTCAGCACGTTCAGGGCCAGGCGTACGCGGGCCAGTTCGCCGGCTTCCATACCCGAGTAGAAGTACTCGGCACCGACCAGCTCACGCAGGCCGTAGTTGCTTTCCAGGCTGGCGCGTGGCGAACCGATACCAACGATGGTGCGGCCGCGCAGCAGGTCGGCGGCCTTGTCCAGGGCGGCGTCCAGGCCCAGCTTGGTGCCGTCGGCCAGGTGTGGCTGGCGTGGGCGATCCTTGCGGTTGACGTAGCCATAGCCGAAGCGGCCGCGGTCGCACAGGAAGTACTGGTTGACCGAACCGTTGAAGCGGTTTTCGACCCGGCGCAGTTCGCCGTAGCGCTCGCCCGGGCTGATGTTGCAGCCGCTGGAGCAGCCGTGGCAGATGCTCGGGGCGAACTGCATGTCCCACTTGCGGTTGTAGCGCTCGGAGTGGGTCTTGTCGGTGAACACGCCGGTCGGGCAGACCTCGGTCAGGTTGCCGGAGAATTCGCTTTCCAGCACGCCGTCTTCGACGCGGCCGAAGTACACGTTGTCGTGGGCGCCGTACACGCCCAGGTCGGTACCACCGGCATAGTCCTTGTAGTAGCGCACGCAGCGGTAGCAGGCGATGCAGCGGTTCATCTCATGGGCGATGAACGGGCCGAGGTCCTGGTTCTGGTGGGTACGCTTGGTGAAACGGTAGCGGCGCTCGTTGTGGCCGGTCATTACCGTCATGTCCTGCAGGTGGCAGTGACCGCCTTCCTCGCACACCGGGCAGTCGTGCGGGTGGTTGGTCATCAGCCATTCGACGACGCTGGCGCGGAACGCCTTGGATTCTTCATCGTCGATGGAGATCCAGGTGCCGTCGGAGGCAGGGGTCATGCAGGACATGACGATACGACCGCGGGTGTCGTTCTCGTCGGTGTACTGCTTGACCGCGCACTGCCGGCAGGCACCAACGCTACCAAGCGCCGGGTGCCAGCAGAAATAAGGGATGTCGAGGCCGAGCGACAGACAGGCCTGTAACAGGTTGTCTGCACCGTTGACTTCGAGCGCTTTGCCGTCTACGTGGATAGTGGCCATTGTTCAAAGTTCTTCGTTGGCCCGCGTGAGCGGGCGTGGCTAATGGAAATCGGTGAGCTTGCGACACGCCACGATTTCTCGGGCCTGCCGGCAAGCTGGCGAGTGGCACGGACCACCCGCCTAATCATCTTGTTATGCGCCGACCACGATCGGCTTCGCCAGATTTGGACGCAGTGCATCGCCAGCACTTGCTGGGGCGACACCCGCCTCGAACTCCGAGCGGAAGTATTTGATGGCACTGCCCAGCGGCTCGACGGCACCTGGTGCGTGAGCACAGAAGGTACGGCCAGGGCCGAGGAAGTTGACCAGGCCCAGCAGCGTCTCGATGTCTTCGGCGCGGCCCTGGCCTTTTTCCAGTGCGCGCAGCATCTTCACGCTCCACGGCAGGCCGTCACGGCATGGAGTGCACCAGCCGCACGACTCGCGGGCGAAGAACTCTTCCATGTTGCGCAGCAGCGAAACCATGTTGATGCTGTCGTCCACCGCCATGGCCAGACCAGTACCCATACGGGTGCCGACCTTGGCGATGCCACCGGCGTACATCTGCGCGTCGAGGTGCTCGGGCAGCAGGAAACCGGTACCGGCGCCGCCTGGCTGCCAGCACTTGAGCTTGAAGCCGTCGCGCATGCCGCCGGCGTAGTCTTCGAACAGTTCACGGGCGGTGACGCCGAATGGCAGTTCCCACAGGCCCGGGTTCTTCACCTTGCCGGAGAAGCCCATCAGCTTGGTGCCGTGGTCTTCACTGCCTTCGCGGGCCAGCGACTTGTACCAGTCGTTGCCGTTGGCGACGATGGCCGGGACGTTGCACAGGGTTTCGACGTTGTTCACGCACGTCGGCTTGCCCCACACACCAACGGCAGCAGGGAAGGGCGGCTTGGAGCGTGGGTTGGCGCGGCGGCCTTCCAGCGAGTTGATCAGTGCGGTTTCTTCACCGCAGATGTAGCGGCCGGCACCGGTGTGCACGAACAGCTCGAAATCGAAACCGCTGCCGAGGATGTTCTTGCCCAGCAGGCCGGCGGCCTTGGCTTCCTCGATGGCGCGGTTGAGGTTCTTCGCTGCGGTGGTGTATTCGCCACGCAGGAAGATGTAGCCACGGTAGGCCTTCAGGGCGCGGGCGCTGATCAGCATGCCCTCGACCAGCAGATGGGGCTGTTGCTCCATCAGCATGCGGTCCTTCCAGGTGTTCGGCTCCATTTCGTCCGCGTTGCACAGCAGGTAGCGGATGTTCATGGATTCGTCTTTGGGCATCAGGCCCCACTTCACGCCAGTGGGGAAGCCTGCGCCACCGCGGCCCTTGAGGCCGGAGTCCTTGACGCTTTGCACGATGTCGTCGGCCGACATCTGCGCCAGTGCCTTGCGCGCGGCAGCGTAGCCGTTCTTCGATTCGTACTCGGCAAGCCATACCGGCTCGCCGTCGTCACGCAGGCGCCAGGTCAGCGGGTGGGTTTCGGCCGTGCGCGCGATGCGGTTGGCCGGGCCGAAGGAAGTAATGGTCATACGTAACCCTCCAGCAGTTTGGAAACGCCAGCCGGCTGCACGTCACCGAAGGTGTCGTCGTCGATCATCAGCGCCGGGGCCTTGTCGCAGTTGCCCAGGCAGCACACCGGCAGCAGGGTGAAACGCCCGTCCGCGGTGGTCTGGCCGAGGCCGATGCCCAGCTCGCTCTGGATCTGGCTGACCACCGACTCATGGCCGCCGATGTAGCAGACCATGCTGTCGCACACACGGATGATGTGGCGGCCGACCGGCTGACGGAAGATCTGGCTGTAGAAAGTGGCGACACCTTCGACGTCGCTGGCCGGAATGCCCAGCACTTCACCGATGGCGTGGATGGCGCCGTCCGGCACCCAGCCACGTTCCTTCTGGACGATCTTCAGGGCTTCGATGGACGCCGCGCGCGGGTCCTCGTAGTGATGCATTTCGTGCTCGATGGCCGAGCGCTCGGTTTCGCTCAGGGCGAAACGGTCTGTCTGGATAAGCGTGCTGTTCATGCTTAGCGGTCCACGTCAGCCATAACGAAGTCGATACTGCCCAGGTACGCAATGAGGTCGGCGACCATGCTGCCTTTGATCACCGAAGGGATCTGCTGCAGGTGCGGGTAGCTCGGGGTACGGATCCGGGTGCGGTAGCTCATGGTGCCGCCATCGCTCGTCAGGTAGTAACTGTTGATGCCCTTGGTCGCCTCGATCATCTGGAACGACTCGTTGGCCGGCATGACCGGGCCCCACGAGACTTGCAGGAAGTGCGTGATCAGGGTTTCGATGTGCTGCAGGGTGCGCTCTTTCGGCGGCGGCGTGGTCAGCGGGTGGTCCGCCTTGTACGGGCCTTCCGGCATGTTGCGCAGGCACTGGTCGATGATGCGGATACTCTGGCGCATCTCCTCGACACGGACCATGCAGCGATCGTAGGCATCGCCGTTGTGGGCCAGCGGTACTTCGAACTCGAAGTTCTCGTAGCCGGAGTAGGGGCGGGCTTTACGCAGGTCGAAGTCGCAACCGGTGGCACGCAGGCCGGCACCGGTGGTACCCCAGGCCAGGGCTTCCTTGGTGTTGTACGCGGCAACGCCGATGGTACGGCCCTTGAGGATGCTGTTCTGCAGGGCAGCCTTTTCGTACTCGTCGAGGCGCTTGGGCAGCCATTCGACGAAGTCCTTGACCAGCTTGTCCCAGCCGCGCGGCAGGTCGTGGGCGACGCCACCGATGCGGTACCAGGCCGGGTGCAGGCGGAAACCGGTGATCGCTTCGATCACGGTGTAGGCGCGCTGGCGGTCGGTGAAGGTGAAGAACACCGGGGTCATGGCGCCGACGTCCTGGATGTAGGTACCCAGGAACAGCAGGTGGCTGGTGATACGGAAGAACTCGGCCAGCATCACGCGGATGGTGTCGACCTTCTGTGGCACCTTGATGCCGGCCAGTTTCTCGACCGCGAGCACGTACGGCAGGTTGTTCATTACCCCGCCGAGGTAGTCGATACGGTCGGTGTACGGGATGAAGCTGTGCCAGGACTGGCGCTCGGCCATTTTCTCGGCACCACGGTGGTGGTAGCCAATGTCCGGTACGCAGTCGACGATTTCTTCACCGTCCAGCTGCAGGACGATACGGAAGGCACCGTGCGCGGAAGGGTGGTTGGGGCCGAGGTTGAGGAACATGTAGTCCTCGTTGGCGCCCTGACGCTTCATGCCCCAGGCTTCCGGGTTGAAGCGTGCCGACTCCTCTTCAAGCTGCTGCTTGGCCAGGGTCAGGCTGTAGGGATCGAACTCGGTGGCGCGGGCCGGGTAGTCCTTGCGCAGCGGGTGGCCTTCCCAGGTGGGCGGCATCATGATGCGGCTGAGGTGCGGGTGGCCGGCAAAGTCGATGCCGAACATGTCCCAGACTTCGCGCTCGTACCAGTTGGCGTTCGGCCAGATACCGGTCACGGTCGGCAGGTTCAGGTCGCCTTCGCTGAGCGACACCTTGATCATCACATCGCTGTTACGCTCGATCGACAGCAGGTGGTAGAACACGCTGAAGTCGGCGGCGGGCAGGCCGCGGCGCTGGGTGCGCAGGCGTTCGTCGACGCCGTGCAGGTCGTACAGCATGCTGTACGGTTTGGCCACGCCGCGCAGGAAGCTGAGCACTTCCTTGAGTTGCTCGCGCTTGACCCACAGCACGGGCATGCCGGTGCGGGTTTCCTGGGCGACGAATGCTTCGGCGCCAAAACGGTTGTGCAGTTCGACGACCACATCCTGGTCGTCAGCCTTGTAGGGCGGAATGAAAATAGCGTTGTCCGCTGTCATGGTCTCGGTCGCTTTGGGTCAACGTTAAGAATGAAGCCAGGCCGCCGGCTCCAGGGGAGCGGGCGGCAGGTCGCTGGATCAGACTTCGTCGGGGCTGCGCAGGTTGGTTACTGCAATGCGCTGCTCACGACGCAGGTCTTTCTGGGCTGGCATCTCGGCACGGTAAATACCTTGATCACCAACAACCCAGGAAAGCGGGCGTCGTTCTTGGCCGATCGACTCCTGCAGCAGCATCAAGCCTTGCAGGAAAGCCTCAGGGCGTGGCGGGCAGCCAGGCACATAGACGTCCACGGGGAGGAACTTGTCGACCCCCTGAACGACCGAGTAGATGTCGTACATGCCGCCGGAGTTGGCGCATGAACCCATGGAAATGACCCATTTCGGTTCGAGCATCTGCTCGTACAGGCGCTGAATGATCGGCGCCATTTTGACGAAGCAGGTACCGGCGATGACCATGAAGTCGGCCTGACGCGGCGAGGCCCGGATGACTTCGGCGCCGAAGCGGGCGATGTCGTGGGGTGCCGTGAAGGCCGTGGTCATTTCCACGTAGCAGCAGGACAGGCCGAAGTTGTACGGCCAGAGGGAGTTCTTGCGACCCCAGTTGACCGCGCCACGCAGCACATCTTCAAGCTTGCCCATGAAGATGTTCTTGTGGACCTGGTCCTCTAGCAGTTGATCGGTGACGGTTTCCCGTTCACCGACCGGGTACTGCTCGTTGGGCGCATCCGGATCGATTCTGGTGAGATTGTATTGCATGCCAAAGCCTCATTGTTTCAGCTTCGCTTGCCGCTTGCGGCGACCTTCGGGAGCCCAATCAAGTGCCCCGACGCGCCATAGGTAGACAAGACCAGCCAACAGAATTGCTATGAAAACGAGTGCTTCGACGAATCCGGTCCAGCCGCTTTCGCGGACGGACACAGACCATGCAAAGAGGAAGAGGGCTTCGATATCGAAGATCACGAACAGCATCGCGACCAGATAGAATTTGGCGGACAGGCGCAGGCGGGCGCTGCCGACGGGCAGCATGCCGGATTCGAAGGGTTCGTTCTTGGCGCGGCCCCAGGCCTTGCTACCGAGCAGGCTGGACAGGCCGAGCATGAAGGCGCACAGGCCGACGACACCCAGGAGGAAGATGGCAAAGCCCCAGTTGTGGGCGATGAGTCCTGCCGAATCGGACATGCTAGAGATCCTTATACAGAGACCCAGCTCTGCAGTCTGAAATAAGTGTAGAGCGGCGACCTGGTGTCGCACGTGCAGTGACCAAATGTCGCAGCTGAATCAATCGCGCTGATTTTATGGGTAAACCCGGTGCAAGTAAAATTTCTGTCGCAAATTTATTCGTAGGATTAAGTACAAAACCTGCGTGTAACTGGCTGAAAGCCTTGAGATTCGGGCATTGCGTGCGGTTTTGTTAATTATGTTTCTTGCGACGGGTAACGAATTGCAAGTTTCGTAATGATAATTGATATCATTTAACCTGATGCCTGATATTTCCCCTGTTCTGTGCCTTGTAAAGTTCATCTGGCGATTTCCTCTACTTGCAAATGCGAAAAACGCCTGTTCTAGCACCTCCCGACACCGCTCGCACCGCTCTGGGTCAATACTTTATCGATTGAGCGATGACTGGCAGATGAAGTGATCGCCCACTGGCCGAGCCAGTAGGTGAGGATGATCAGGTACGGCGCGGCGGCGAAGGGGCTGACGAAGCGGTCGATGCCGATCAGGCTGTCGGAGAATACGAACAGGCCGGCACCGAGCGCGGCCAGGCTGCCACAGGCCAGTGCGCGCCAGAGCATGGCACTGATTGCCAGGGCGTACACTGCGACCGGGATCAGCAGCGGGCCGAGACCGTGGCTGGCGAGTACGCCGAACAGGGTGATGCCGGTGAGGGCGCTGAACAGGAGTGCGGGTAGGGCGGGGTGCAATGTTTGGCCGCAATAGGCGCGCAGGTAGGCCAGGTGGGCACAAAGGAATGCGACCAGGCCGAACACGAACAGGTCGGCGGGGATGGCCAGCAGGATGTCGCCGAGTACCGAGAACGCCAGGCCGATCGAGATCCACTTGCGATAGGGCGAGGCTGGGGCGCTGCGCAGCCAGGCGATCAGGGCCAGTACGGGTATCGGTTTGGCCAGCAGGGCGAGCAGGGTGTTGTCGCTGGCCAGTGCATATATATAGAGGGCAGCGGCGGCCAGGGCGATTGTGGTCAGGTGGCTCGGGCGGGGCATGGGCGGTCCTTGCTGCTGGGCTGCCACAAGCATAGACCTGATTGTGGGGTTTGTTGGTGATGCGTCGGGGTTGTGTGAGGGCTGGCATGGGTATGGCGAGAGGAATGTGGCGCCTGTGAGATCGAGCGCCGCCCGCGCGGCGCTCGATTTGAGCAGCACCGCAAAAACCAAGGCAGGCACCTGGCCGCCCTGACGCAATCGGGCGCAGAACACCTGAAATGTCGGATTTAACCCCTTCCATGTAGGCCATTTCCCAAACATACTCTTGCCGCCTTTTTTCCGTTGCGGCTGCTGTGGCAGCGCTCTAGTCTCGGCGAGTCGTTGCACATCAACGACACGGCTTTGACAGGCCGGAATTGAAAGAAGGTGCACTCGCTTTGCCTCAATGGCAGCTGTGCGTGTGGGCACGTTCGCGTGCGCCGGTCTTTCTTTCTTTCCACCGGTCTGTCAACCCGCGCATAGCTGCCACCTAACCGTTTGACAGCGGGCGGATGGCAGCCAAACAGGAAAGAAAGGAGCGAGTCATGCTAAAAGTTGTCCCCGATCCACCCCGCAACTCCCATTCCCTCGAAGACACCCTGATCCAGGCCACCGTGGTGCATCAGGCCTTCGGCATTGGTTCAGGCGCAGATGCACACAGGGCCTCGGACTTTGCACTAAGGCTTGATTGATGTGTTGTCTGGGTGTGCCTCTTCGCGGGTAAACCCGCTCCCACAGGTTCATCACAAGCGCCAAGACTTGCACAGCACCTGTGGGAGCGGGTTTACCCGCGAAAGGGCCGGCCCAGGCAGTAGAGAATTTTCAGGGGAATGAACAATGACAACAGAAGACACCCAGTTCACCGTCGGCAAAACCACCTTCTTCCAAGGTGAAAACGGTACTCACCCACTGTTCCGCATCGAGCCCGGCATTCCTTGTCGGGATGCCCGCGAGCAGTCCTCGGAGCTGATGGGCTATGTGCGCGAACTGACCATCACCGGCCTGATGGACGAGAAACCGATGATGATCTGGGCTGCCCATTACCTCAGCGCCATGGCCAAGGCGCTGATGGATGACGCAGAGCTGGGCATGAAGCATTGAGGTTGTTCCAGTCACAGGCTGCTATTTGAACCCATGCAAAAAGGCCCAGGGCTTTCACAAACCCCGGGCCTTTCTTCAACAGCAACCCACTATCAGTGGAACTGCTCTTCCTCGGTCGAACCAGTCAGTGCGGTCACCGACGAAGCCCCGCCCTGAATAACAGTGGTCATGTCGTCGAAGTAGCCAGTGCCCACTTCCTGCTGGTGCGCCACGAAGGTGTAGCCTTTGTTGGCGTCAGCGAATTCCTGCTCCTGCAGCTTCACGTAGGCGGTCATGTCGTTGCGGGCGTAGTCGTGCGCCAGGTTGAACATGCCGTGCCACATGTTGTGGATGCCGGCCAGGGTGATGAACTGGTGCTTGTAGCCCATGGCCGACAGCTCGCGCTGGAACTTGGCGATGGTGGCGTCGTCCAGGTTCTTCTTCCAGTTGAAGGACGGCGAGCAGTTGTACGACAGGATCTGGTCCGGGTACTCCTTCTTGATCGCTTCGGCGAAGCGGCGGGCTTCGTCCAGGTCCGGCTTGGCGGTTTCGCACCAGATCAGGTCGGCGTATGGTGCATAGGCCAGGCCGCGGGCGATGGCCTGGTCGAGGCCGGCGCGTACCTTGTAGAAGCCTTCACGGGTACGCTCGCCGATCACGAACGGCTGGTCGTACGGGTCGCAGTCGCTGGTCAGCAGGTCGGCGGCGTTGGCGTCGGTACGGGCCAGGATGATGGTCGGTACGCCCGAAACGTCAGCGGCCAGGCGCGCGGCCACCAGCTTCTGTACAGCTTCCTGGGTCGGTACCAGTACCTTGCCACCCATGTGGCCGCATTTCTTGACCGAGGCCAGCTGGTCTTCGAAGTGCACGCCGGCGGCGCCTGCTTCGATCATGTTCTTCATCAGCTCGTAGGCGTTCAGTACGCCACCGAAACCGGCTTCGGCGTCGGCCACGATTGGCGCGAAGTAGTCGATGTAGCCGTCGTCGCCCGGGTTCTTGCCGGCTTTCCACTGGATCTGGTCGGCGCGGCGGAAGGCGTTGTTGATACGCTTGACCACGGTCGGTACCGAGTCGACCGGGTACAGCGACTGGTCAGGGTACATGGACTCGGCCGAGTTGTTGTCGGCGGCAACCTGCCAGCCGGACAGGTAGATGGCCTGGATGCCGGCCTTGACCTGCTGCACTGCCTGGCCGCCGGTCAGGGCGCCCATGCAGTTGACGAAATCTTTTTCTGGGCGGAAGGACGGGTGGGCACCTTCGGTGACCAGCTTCCACAGTTTTTCTGCACCCAGGCGCGCCAGGGTGTGCTCCGGCTGCAGGGAGCCACGCAGGCGAACGACATCAGCGGCGGTGTAGGTACGGGTCACGCCTTTCCAGCGCGGGTTCTCGGCCCAGTCTTTCTCGAGGGCTGCAATTTGCTGTTCGCGTGTCAGTGCCATGGAAATAAACCTCGTCGCATCGATCTTGGGGTAATTGTGCTGATGCTCGGAGCAGATCAGGAGCTGGCGGCTGTCCTGTTCGCAGGAGTGCGGCGGCGAACGCGAAGGCTCGAAGGGGAAGGGTGTGCAGGCCAGGCGAAAGGGTGCTCCGGCAGGTTGGCTCGTGGTTGCCTTGCTGCGGTGCTACGCGATTGCCAGTACTGCGGTGATGCGCTTCCGTCCCTCGGGACAACTTCTTCGTTGCAGTCGCAATCCCGTCGAACCGCCTTGTGGGCCGTATAGACACGAGGCGCCTCCAGGGGTGGGAGGAGCACGCCTCGAAGGCCCTTGCCAGGGCCCCTGATTAGCGGGAGCGAGGCCATCATGCCCTTGGGAAAAAGACCCTGTCAAATGTTTTGTAGTGGTTTTTTTCTCTTACTACATCTTTGGTCTAATGCGACCTGGCAGTCAGTTTCAAGGCCTTTGGTCGAGGCCTTGAATTGCCTGGGATCAGTCGAGAAGGTCGACTTTGACACGTAAAGTCATGTTTTCACCGCGCTGGGTGCTGTAACTGAGGCTTGATGTGCTGCGATCGGCTTGGCTCTGCTGATTGTGCCCGGCCAGTGTGATCCATTCGCCGAGCTTGCCGGTGACCGTCGTGTCGGTGCTTTGCACATTCACTACATCTGCACGTTCATGGCTGATGCGGTCATTATTGGTGCTTATTTGCAGACGAACCATATCGCCACTCAGGCTTGGGGTGACGTAGAAACCCTGGGTCACGTTGCGGTATTCGGTGTTGCTCTGGATGCGCCCGTAGCCGTCGGTGCTGGTGCTGGTGATCGGGATGCTCTGGCCTATCTGGATCAGTGCCGGCTGGCCTTCGCTGGCCTGGATCTGCTGCATGCCGCCGTCACGGTTACTGGTGCCGTAGTGGATGACACGCGCGTTGCCACGGTTGTCCTGGAAGTTGCTGTCGTTGTTGTCGACGCTGATCAGCAGGCGCTTGGGCGCGGTGTCCAGCTGTTGCAGCAAGGCGCGCAGGTCGTCGATGCGCTCGGCACTGGCGTTGACGATCAGCTTGTTCTCGAAGGCGCTGACCGTGCCGTCCTTGCCGATGAACGCCTGGGCGGCGGGCAGCAGTTCGGCGCTGCTGCGGTGTTGTAGCGGTACGACCTCGGTGGCGGCCTGGGCGGTAAGGCTGGCGACCAGCAGCAGGGAGGCGAGAAGGGGGCGTAGCGGCATGTCCATGATCTCCGCAGGTGGAATGTTCATGATGGCAAATTTGCCTGGCTTCTGCTGGTTTCACGTTATAGAACCCCTTGAGCGGTGGCCGCTGTCAGACAAATTCCGTAACATCGCGCCCCTTGTTTTTGTACCGTCCGCCCGGACCGCCTCACAGGATGCTCATGAAACCCGCCCGACTCCGCGCCGACCTGCTCGCCGGCCTGACCACCTCGTTCGCCCTGGTGCCCGAGTGCATCGCCTTTGCCCTGGTGGCTCACCTGAACCCGCTGATGGGTCTGTATGGCGCCTTCATCATCTGCACCCTGACGGCGCTGTTCGGTGGCCGGCCGGGGATGATTTCCGGCGCTGCCGGCTCGATGGCGGTGGTGATCGTCGCGCTGGTGGTGCAGCACGGTGCGCAGTACCTGCTGGCGACGGTGCTGCTGGGGGGCGTGGTGATGATCCTGTTCGGCTTGCTGCGCCTGGGCAAGCTGGTGCGGTTGGTGCCGTACCCGGTGATGCTCGGCTTCGTCAATGGCCTGGCCATTGTCATCGCCCTGGCCCAGCTGGAGCATTTCAAGCAGGGTGAGCACTGGCTCAGCGGTGCGCCGCTGTACCTGATGGTGGGCCTGGTGGCGCTGACCATGCTGGTGGTTTATGTGTTGCCGAAACTGACCCGTGCGGTGCCGCCGGCGTTGGTGGCGATCCTCAGCGTTGGTGTGCTGGTGTACCTGCTGGGTCTGCCCACTCGCACCCTGGGCGATATGGCGAACATCGCCGGTGGCCTGCCGCACCTGGCGCTGCCGGACGTACCGTGGAATCTTGAAACCCTGAAGATCATCGTCCCTTACGCGGTGCTGATGGCCATGGTCGGCCTGCTGGAAACCCTGCTTACGCTCAACCTGACCGATGAAATCACCGAAAGCCGTGGCTACCCGGACCGCGAGTGCGTGGCACTGGGCGCGGCCAATATGGTTTCCGGCCTGTGCGGTGGCATGGGTGGTTGTGCGATGATCGGCCAGACGGTGATCAACCTCAGTTCCAATGGCCGTGGCCGGCTGTCGGGCGTGGTGGCCGGAGTGATGGTCCTGCTGTTCGTGTTGTTCCTTTCGCCGCTGATCGAGCGTATTCCGCTCGCGGCACTGGTCGGGGTGATGTTCGTGGTGGCGCAGCAGACCTTTGCCTGGGCGTCGTTGCGTGTGCTGCACAAGGTGCCGCTGAGCGATGTGCTGGCGATCATTGCCGTGACCGTGGTAACGGTGCTTACCGACTTGGCAGTGGCGGTGTTGTTCGGTGTCGTCATCGCGGCGGTGAACTTTGCCTGGCAGCATGCGCGCGAGCTGTATGCCGACAGCCATGAGGACGGGGAAGGGGGCAAGCGTTATCAGGTGCATGGCACGCTGTTCTTTGCCTCGACCACGCCGTTCCTGAACCAGTTCGATCCGGCTAACGACCCGGCCAAGGTGACCCTGGATTGCCAGCATTTGAGCTTTGTCGATTATTCGGCGATTGCCGCGTTGAAGACCTTGCGGGAGCGGTATGCCAGGGCGGGCAAGCAATTGCGGGTGGTGCATCTGTCGGAGCGCTGCAAGAAATTGCTGAAGCGGGCTGGTGAGCAGCACTGAGAGTGGTTGTTGCCTGTACCGGCTTCTTCGCGGCTAAAGCCGCTCCCGCAGGGGTTATGCATTCCCTGTGGGAGCGGCTTTAGCCGCGAAGAGGCCGGTACAGGCGAATGAACTATTCCCCGCGGTTCTTCTTGACGATGGCGTCGGCAATACTCGCCGGCGCCTCGGCATAGCGGGTGAACTCCATCGAGAAGCTGGCCCGGCCCTGGGTCATCGAGCGCATCGAGGTGGCGTAGCCGAACATCTCGCCCAGCGGCACCTCGGCACGGATCACCTTGCCGGCCGGCGTTTCGTCACCATCCTGGATCATCCCGCGGCGCCGGCTCAGATCACCGAGGATGTCACCCTGGTACTCCTCCGGGGTCACCACTTCCACCTTCATCACCGGCTCCAGCAACACCGCTCCACCTTTCTGCGACAGCTGCTTGGTGGCCATCGAGGCGGCGATCTTGTAGGCCATTTCGTTGGAGTCGACATCGTGGTACGAGCCGTCGTACACCGCCGCCTTCAGGTTGATCAGTGGGTAGCCGGCGAGCACGCCGTTCTTCATCTGCTCCTCGATGCCCTTCTGGATCGCCGGGATGTACTCGCGCGGTACCACGCCGCCGACGATTTCGTTGATGAACTCCAGGCCTTCCTTGCCCTCGTCGCCGGGGGCAAAGCGGATCCAGCAGTGGCCGTACTGGCCTCGGCCGCCGGACTGGCGGACGAAGCGGCCCTCGATTTCGCAGGTGTTGCGGATTTTCTCGCGGTAGGCCACCTGTGGCTTGCCGATGTTGGCCTCGACGTTGAACTCGCGGCGCATGCGGTCGACGATGATGTCCAGGTGCAACTCGCCCATGCCCGAGATGATGGTCTGGCCAGTCTCTTCATCGGTGCGCACACGGAATGACGGGTCTTCCTGGGCCAGCTTGCCTAGGGCAATGCCCATTTTTTCCTGGTCGGCCTTGGTCTTCGGCTCCACTGCCACGGAAATGACCGGGTCAGGGAAGTCCATGCGTTCGAGGATGATCGGCTTGTCCATGTCGCACAGGGTGTCGCCGGTGGTCACGTCCTTCATGCCGATCAGCGCGGCGATGTCGCCAGCGCACACGTCCTTGATTTCGGCGCGCTGGTTGGCATGCATCTGCACCATGCGGCCGATGCGTTCTTTCTTGCCCTTGACCGAGTTGAGCACCGCGTTGCCGGAGCTGAGCACGCCGGAATAGACCCGGGCGAAGGTCAGGGTGCCGACGAACGGGTCGGTGGCGATCTTGAACGCCAGGGCCGAGAACGGCTCGCTGTCGTCGGCGTGGCGCTCCAGGTGCTTCTCTTCGTCATCCGGGTCGGTGCCCTTGATGGCGGGGATTTCCGAAGGCGCGGGCAGGTAGTCGATGACCGCGTCGAGCATCAGCGGTACGCCCTTGTTCTTGAACGACGAGCCGAGGATGGTCGGCACGATCTCGTTGTTCAGGGTGCGTTTGCGCAGGCCGGCCTTGATCTCTTCGATGCTTAACGCTTCGCCTTCGAGAAACTTGGTGAGCAGTTCGTCATCGGCCTCGGCTGCGGCCTCGACCATGTGCGCGCGCCATTCGTCGGCCAGTGCCTGCAGTTCGGCGGGGATGTCTTCCTCGCGATAGCTGGTGCCCTGATCCGCGTCGTTCCAGTAGATGGCCTTCATCTTCACCAGGTCGATCTGGCCGACAAAGTTTTCTTCGCTGCCGATGGCCAGCTGGATGGGTACCGGGTGGTGGCCCAGGCGTTGGTCGATCTGCCTGACCACGCGCAGGAAGTCAGCGCCCTGGCGGTCCATCTTGTTGATGTAGGCCAGGCGTGGCACGTGGTACTTGTTGGCCTGGCGCCAAACGGTCTCGGACTGTGGTTCGACCCCGTCCGCGCCGCTGAATACCACCACCGCGCCATCGAGCACGCGCAGCGAGCGCTCCACCTCGATGGTGAAGTCGACGTGGCCGGGGGTGTCGATGATGTTGAAGCGATACTTGTGGGCGAACTGCTTGGTCGAGCCCTGCCAGAAGGCGGTGGTCGCCGCCGAGGTAATGGTGATGCCGCGCTCCTGCTCCTGGGCCATCCAGTCCATGGTCGCGGCACCATCGTGCACTTCGCCCATCTTGTGGTTGACCCCGGTGTAGAACAGGATCCGCTCGGTGGTCGTGGTCTTGCCGGCATCCACGTGGGCGACGATGCCGATATTGCGGTACAGCTCGATGGGCGTTGTGCGGGCCATGGCGGACTACCTGTGGATGAGCGGATTCTCCCACGGTAGCAGACCGGGAGAATCCTGCCCTGCCGCCTGACCGTCAGTCGGCCTGGGCTTGCAGCATCCACTGGCCGTCCACTTCGCGGGCCAGGCCGCTGGCGGGCAGCAGGGCCAGCAGGCGCGTGTGCAGGGCGGCTTCGGTGAAGGTCTTGAGGGTGGCCAGGTCCAGTGCACCCACCAGGTTGAGATCGGCCTTGGTGTACGACAGCCAGGCTTTTTTCAGGGCCTGGGCGACGTCGCTGCCGGAGGTGCTGGCGAAGCGGCGGTGCCATTGGCGGCCGTCGAAGGTGAAGGTGTGGGCGTGGCTGTAGGTGCTTTGGTCGCCACCTTCGGTGCAGCGGTGGCAACGGCACGGGCCTTCGCCGAAGGCGTTGCGCAGGTAGCTGTTGAAGTCCACCACGGGCTTGAGGGACAGGCGTTTGTCGACTTCGAACAGGTCGGCGATCAGGGGTTCTTCGGCGCTCACTCGGGATCCTCGTGTGGTGTGGCTTGCATCGGCGGGCACCCTAACAGATCGGGCCTTTCAGATCACCTTTTGCAGGCCCGGCCTCTTCGCGGGTAAACCCGCTCCCACAGGTACTGCGCATGCGGTCCCTGTGGGAGCGGGTTTACCCGCGAAGAGGCCAGTAGAGACAATAGAGACCACCTGCCGTACTCTACGCGCCCATACGCCTACACACCCACTGAGGTAACCCCGCTTGAGCACCAAGTACCCGTACATCGCCACCATCACCATCAGCGCCGAAGACCGTGGCGGCGACACCGAGGCCTCGGAAAACCCCAACATGCGCGTTGGCCTGGAAGCGGTGACCGAAACCCTGAAAAAGGTGCATTTCGTCGGTACGCTCGCGGCCCCTGAAAAGAACGCCACGCACATCTGCGTGACCCTGGAAAACGGCCTGACCTACTACGGCCCGATCGTCAACGGCCACGCCGAACTCGAAGGCGGCTGGATTGCCTTCGAGTCCGACATGCTCACTCCCGCAGAACTGGGCTTGTAAGTATCAGTTCAGCTCGGCCAGGCACTGCTCGAGGATATCCAGACCTTCTTCGAGCACCGCGGCCTCGATGGTCAGCGGTGCCAGCAGGCGGATGATGTGCCGTGCCTTGCCGCTAGGCATCAGCAACAGGCCCTTGGCTCGCGCCGCTTCCATCACCTTGGCCAGCTGCGCCGGTGCCGGGCTGCCGTCGGCATTGACGAACTCGATCCCGCGCATGGCGCCGACGCCGGTCAGGCGGCCGATGAACGGGCTCAGCCCAGAAGCCTTCCAGCGCTCGTAGCGGCGCACGATTGCCTGCTCCTGGCGCTCACCCCAGGTAGCGACGTTCTCGTCGGTCATCTGCGCCAGGCTGGCCAGGGCCGCCGCGCAGGCGATCGGGTTGCCCGAATAGGTGCCACCCAGGCCGCCTTTGGGCAGCGCTGCCATCAGTTCCTTGCGCCCGACCACCGCACCCAGTGGCATGCCGCCGGCAATACTCTTGGCCAACAGCAGCAGGTCGGGCTCAAGCCCTAAGCGCGGGAAGGCGAAGCGCTGGCCGGTACGACCGAAACCCGACTGGATCTCGTCGATGATGATCAGGATCCCGCGCTCGTCGCAGAAGCGGCGCAGGGCCTGGGCGAAGCCTGGGTCAAGGGCGAGGAAGCCGCCTTCGCCCTGCACCGGCTCGAAGATGAACGCCGCCACGTCCTCCACGGCCAGCTCGACGCTGAACAGGCGGTCCATGGCCTTGAGGGCCTGTTCGCAGGTTACCCCGGTGTCGGCGCTGGGGTAGGGCAGGTGGTACACCGGCCCTGGCAGTTCACCGACCCGCTGCTTGTACGGGGCGACCTTGCCGTTGAGGTTCAGCGTGGCCAGAGTGCGACCGTGGAAGCCGCCGTCGAAGGCGATGATGGCGCGTTTGCCGGTGGCACCGCGGGCTACTTTCAGGGCGTTTTCCGCAGCTTCCGCGCCGCTGTTGGTGAGCATGCCGGCCAAGGGGTAGCTGACCGGCACGAATTGGCTCAGTTGCTCCATCAGTGCCAGGTATGGCCCGTGGGGGGCTGCGTTGAAGGCGTAGTGGGTCAGGCGAGTGGCCTGGGCCTGGATCGCCTCGACCACGGCCGGGTTGCAGTGGCCCAGGTTGAGCACACCGATACCGCCGACGAAGTCGATGTAACGTTTGCCGTCAGTGTCCCAGACTTCGGCATTACGGCCATGGGAAAGTGTGATCGGGTGAACGATGGCAATGGATTGGCTGATACTTTCCTGGTTCATGGGCACGCGGACCTTTGTTCGAGTTTCTTATTATCCAAGCGTGTTGGCGGGTTATTCCGCAAACGAATTATTCGATTGCGGTCATTCCCTGGATTCGTGATCTTGTAGTTGATTTATATCGCCTGTGCCGGCCTCTTCGCGGGTGATATCAATCCCCCTCGGCCACCCGCTCCCGAATCCACTGCACGAAGGCCCTGACCTTGGGCACTTCGGCCGCATGCTCGGCATGGGCGATGAAGTGCCGGCCATTGCTCGCCACCGGGTGGTCCCAGGCCACCACCAGCTTGCCCTCGCTCAGTTCTTCGGCCACCAGGTAGCGCGGAATCAGGGCGATGCCGCAGCCGGCAATGGCCGCGCGGATGCACAGGTAGAACGTGTCGAAGCGTGGCCCGTGGTAGCTGTTCTGGCTATGCAACCCCAGCCCCAGGAACCATTCGTGCCAGGCCTCCGGGCGCGACACGCACTGCAGCAGGCGGTGTTCGGTCAGCGCCTGGGCGCTGTCGAAACGGTGGTTGGCCAGCAGCTGCGGGCTGCACACCGGCACCACTTCTTCGCTGAACAGCTCGATGCAGGTTGCCCCGGGCCAGGTGCCCTGGCCGAAGAAAAACGCAATGTCGGCCTTGGCCTGCACCAGGTCGAACGGCTCCAGTTCGTTGCGGATATCCAGGTGAATGCGCGGGTAGCGGTCGCCAAAACCCTTCAGCCGGGGCACCAGCCAGCGCGCGCCGAAGGTGGGCTGGGTGGCGATGCGCAGCACTTCGGTCTCGTCGCCGTAGCTGAGGATGTAGCGGCTGGAAATGTCGATCTGGGTGAGGATCTTGTTCACTTCGGTGAGGTACAGCGCGCCGGCGGGGGTCAGGTGCAGGCGCCGGCGAATGCGCTGGAACAGCGAGTGCGACAGCATGTCCTCGAGCTGCGCCACCTGCTTGCTGACGGCGCTCTGGGTCAGGTGCAGTTCCTGGGCCGCGCGGGTGAAGCTGAGGTGGCGGGCGGCCGCTTCGAAGCACTGAAGGGCGGTGGTCGAAGGCATCAGGCGTTTGGACATGACGGGCAAATACCGAGCAAAAAAGGAAGGAGTTCATTCCGTAACGGAATCATGTGTTTCGAAAAGGTCGTTTGTTGACCCCGCCCTATAGATTAATACTGACCTGGATCAACGATTACAACCGGTCGTGCGAAGAGGAGGTCAGTACCCGCTTCCGGCAACTGCAAAACAACAACAACGAACATCAGAAATTTATAAGAATTCTGCTCCAGTCTTCAGCCGCTCCGCCGCGGCCGACCCATTCGAGGGTTCTTCATGGCTTCGCTACACAACAACAAACAGCGCTCCCTGCAGCACGGCCTGACGTCCCGTCAGGTCTCCATGATCTCCATTGCCGGCATCATCGGGGCCGGCCTGTTCATCGGTTCCTCCAACGCCATCGCCACCGCCGGCCCGGCCATCCTCATCTCCTACGCCATGACCGGCCTGCTGGTCTTGCTGGTGATGCGCATGCTGGGCGAAATGGCCATCGCCAACCCCAACAGCGGCTCGTTTTCCACCTATGCCTCCGAAGCCATCGGCCCTTGGGCGGGCTTTACCATCGGCTGGCTGTACTGGTGGTTCTGGGTACTGATCATTCCGGTCGAGGCCATTGCCGGCGCCGATATCCTGCATGCCTACTTCCCCGGTGTGCCGTCGTGGCTGTTCGCCTTCCTGATCATGCTGGTGCTGTCGGGCACCAACCTGATCAGCGTGAAGAACTTCGGGGCCTTCGAGTACTGGTTCGCGCTGGTCAAGGTGGTGGCGATCATTGCCTTCATCGTGGTCTGCAGCCTGGCGGTGTTCGGCGTCTGGCCGCTGGCCGAGGTGTCCGGGGTGAGCCGGCTGTGGGACAACGGTGGCTTCATGC
The DNA here is from genome assembly GCF_022533585.1 of Pseudomonas sp. LS.1a. Taxonomy (NCBI): domain Bacteria; kingdom Pseudomonadati; phylum Pseudomonadota; class Gammaproteobacteria; order Pseudomonadales; family Pseudomonadaceae; genus Pseudomonas; species Pseudomonas sp. LS.1a. The sequence continues at coordinate 3,863,587 of NZ_CP092827.1, read as the reverse complement.
CCAACGGTTTCGGCACCGTGCTCGGTGGCGTGCTGATCACCATCTTCTCGTTCTTCGGCGCCGAAATCGTCACCATTGCCGCTGACGAAACCGCCAACCCGAAAGACAAGATCCGCCGCGCCACCAACCTGGTGGTGTACCGCATCGCCATCTTCTACCTGGCGTCGATCTTCCTGGTGGTGTCGCTGGTGGCCTGGAACGACCCGGGGCTTAAAGCCGTGGGTTCGTTCCAGCGCGTGCTGGAAGTGCTGAACGTGCCGGGTGCCAAGCTGCTGGTGGATATCGTGGTGCTGGTGGCCGTGACCAGCTGCATGAACTCGGGCCTGTACACCGCGTCGCGCATGCTCTATTCGCTGGGCGCCCGTGGCCAGGCGCTGAGCGTTACCAAGCGTATCTCCGGTTCTGGCGTACCGACCGTGGCGGTCATTTTCTCGACCCTGGCCGGCTTTGCCGGGTGCTTCGTCAACTATGTGTTCCCGGGCAAAGTGTTCGGCTTCCTGCTGTCCACCACGGGTGCCATCGCCTTGCTGGTGTACCTGGTGATTGCCGTGTCGCAGCTGCGCATGCGTGCCCGTGCCGAGCGTGAAGGGCGGCCGCTGGAGCTGAAGATGTGGCTGTTCCCGTGGCTGACCTGGCTGGTGATCGGCACCATCGTCATGGTGCTGGGCTACATGCTGTTCAGCGATGCCTACCGCTACGAGACGCTGATGACTGCCGGAGTGACTGCATTCATCTTGCTGGTTTCGCTGACCCAGCGAGGCACCAAGGTGGTTGCCCAGACGGCCTGATGATTCTGCTTTAATGGGGGCGTTGCGCGCCCCCATTCGAACAAGCACAGGAAGCGTATGAACGACCACTCACTTTCTCTACAGGCACTCGCTGCACCCGACGGCACTTGCTACGGCTGCGGTTGCTCCCACCCCAGCGGCCTGCACCTGCAAAGCCACTGGGACGCCGACGGCATCCACCTGTTGTGCCGGCACGTGCCCGACAGCACCTTCACCGGCTGGCCCGGCCTGGTTTACGGCGGCCTGCTGGCGATGCTGGTCGACTGCCACTCCAACTGGACGGCGATGGCCTACCACTACCGTAACGAAGGCCGCGAGCCGGGTAGCCTGCCGCGTATCGACTGCGTTACCGGCACGCTCAACCTGACCTACCTGAAACCCACGCCGATGGGCGTCGAGCTGTTGCTCAAGGCGCGTGTGGAAGGCGAAGTAGGGCGTAAGAGCCGGGTGATCTGCGAAGTCTGGGCCGACGATGTGCTGACCGTGACCGCCGACTCGGTGTTCGTCCGTGTCGATACCGAAAAGCTCAAGCTCAAGGCTCACGGCCAAGCCTGACTGCCCGTGCTGACAAGTGGTCGGTGATGGTCAGCGGCCGGGGATGTCTCTAGAGTGAGAGGTTCATTCCCCCAGGCAAGGTTGATCATGACCGATCTCAGTGCTTTCCCTATTACCCGCAAGTGGCCCGCCAGGCACCCCGAGCGCCTGCAGCTGTATTCACTGCCGACGCCCAATGGCGTCAAGGTGTCGATCATGCTCGAAGAGATCGGCCTGGCCTATGAGCCGCACAAGGTCAGCTTCGACAACGATGATCAGCTGAGCCCCGAATTCATCTCGCTCAGCGCCAACAACAAGATCCCCGCCATCCTCGACCCCAATGGTCCGGGCGGCCAGCCGCTGCCGCTGTTCGAGTCCGGGGCCATCCTGCAGTACCTGGCGGAGAAGAGCGGCCAGTTGCTGAGCCAGGATCCGGCCCAGCGTTACCAGACCCTGCAGTGGCTGATGTTCCAGATGGGCGGCATCGGGCCGATGTTCGGTCAGGTGGGCTTCTTCCATTTCTTTGCTGGCAAGGAATACGAGGACAAACGCCCGCGGGACCGTTATGTCAACGAGTCCAAGCGCCTGCTCGGTGTGCTGGACCGGCATCTGAAAGGCCGGGAATGGATGGTCGACGAGTACAGCATTGCCGATATCGCGATCTTCCCGTGGGTGCGTAACCTGGTGGAGCGTTACAACGCCCGTGACCTGGTCGGCTTCGATCAGTTCAGGGAAGTGCAGCGGGTGCTGGCGGCGTTCCTTGAGCGGCCGGCGGTGCAGCGTGGTCTGAAAATCCCGGCTTGAACAGTTGGCACTGATCCTGTGGGAGCGCGCGTGTCGAACCGCCGCGAAGCAGGCACCGCGGTGCATGGCACCGGCTTTGCCGGTGTTCGCGGGCATGCCCGCTCCCACAGGGATGGAGTACAGATTCAGAAAATGTGGTGCAGTAGCCAGTACAGGCTGCCGGCCAACAGCATCGCTGCCGGCAAGGTCAGCACCCAGGCCATCAGCAGGTTGACCAGCGTGCGCTTCTGAATCCCCGACCCGTTGGCCACCATGGTCCCGGCCACCCCGGAACTCAGCACATGGGTGGTCGACACCGGCAACCCGAACATGTCCGCCGCACCAATGGTGCACATTGCCACCACCTCGGCCGACGCACCCTGGGCATAGCTGAGATGGGTCTTGCCGATCTTCTCGCCTACCGTCACCACGATGCGCCGCCAGCCGACCATGGTCCCCAGCCCCAGTGCGATGGCCACGGCCACTTTCACCCACAGCGGGATGTAGCGGGTGGCGTCGTCCAGCTGGGTCTTCAGCAGCAGCACATGGCTGCGTGTGTCGGCATCGAAAACCACCAGCTGGTTCTTCTCGATCAGGCGGATGGCTTCGCTGGTCAGGTACATGTCGTTGCGCACGTTGGCCATGGCCTCGGCCGGTACGCGCTTGAGCGAGCCATAACCTTTGACCTCTTCGCCGATCATGCCGGTCAGCGCCGCCAGCGCCGGTACCAGTTGCGGGTTGGCCTTGGGTTCGGCAATGAACGTGGTCAGCACCTGGCGCGGGTCGGCCGGCGCCGCTTGCGGGTCGTTGCGCACCAGTGCCTGGCGGGTTACCTCGGCGACGGCGGAAAACTGCAGGGCCTGCTCATTGGGCATGGTCTTGTTCAGTGCGTAAGCCATCGGCAGGGTGCCGACCAGAATCAGCATGATCAGGCCCATGCCTTTCTGGCCGTCGTTGGAACCGTGGGCAAAGGACACACCGGTGCAGGTCAGGATCAGCACGCCGCGGATCCACCACGGTGGTGGTGTCTGGCCTTCCGGCGCCTGGTACAGCGCCTTGCGCTTGACCAGCGCGCGCAGGGCCAGCAGCAACAGGGCAGCGCAGGCAAAGCCGATCAGTGGCGAGAACAGCAGGGCATAACCGACCTTGCTGGCCTGGGCCCAGTCCACGCCACTGGTACCGTCGCGTCCGTGCATCAGCGCGTTGGCCACGCCCACACCGATGATCGAACCGATCAGGGTGTGCGAGGAGGATGCCGGCAGGCCCAGCCACCAGGTGCCGAGGTTCCAGATGATCGCCGCCAGTAGCAGGGCGAAGACCATGGCGAAGCCGGCCGAGGAGCCGACCTGCAGAATCAGCTCCACCGGCAGCAAAGCGATGATGCCGAACGCTACCGCGCCGCTGGAAAGCAGCACGCCGAGGAAGTTGCACAGCCCGGACCACACCACGGCGACCGGTGCCGGCAAGGAGTGGGTGTAGATCACGGTGGCCACTGCATTGGCAGTGTCATGGAAGCCATTGACGAACTCGAAGCCCAGGGCAATCAGCAACGCCAGGCCCAGCAGCAGGAATGGCGTGACCGTGGTGATTGCCGTGCCGCTGGCCGTCACATCCTGCTTCAGGCTCCAGGCGGAGTAGGCAATGCCGGCCAGCAGCAGGCCGAAGAACAACACCAGGGTGGCACGCCCCGGCTTGTGGGCAAGCTGCGGGCGGGAGTCGCGTTGGGCCAGTTGCGGCTGGCTGGCCAGTGACGGGGTTGCCATGGGGGCTCCGGTTGGCGTGGGGCGAAGGTGCCGAAGGCCTTGAGCATAGAAACAATTCGTAACCCGGCCGTGACCTCGATCAATGATTTATCTAGGCTCAAGACGGACGGTAATGGCAGGAGAAACCGATGATTCGCTGCAAGCGTGTCTACGATGCGGTTGAGCAGGACGACGGCCAGCGCGTGCTGGTCGATCGGCTGTGGCCGCGCAACAAGCGCAAGGAAGACCTGCGCGGACAGTGGTTGCGCGAAGTTGCACCCTCGGATGAATTGCGCAAGGCGTTTCACCAGGGTGAAGTGGATTTCGCCGGTTTCACCCAGCGCTACCAGCAAGAGCTGGCGGCCCACCCCGAGCACTGGTACCCGCTGTTGGACTTGGCGGGGAAGGGCACTTTGACATTGCTTTATGCGGGCAAGGACACTGAACACAACAATGCCCGGGTGCTGGCGCAATGGCTGGAGGACGAACTGGACCGGCGTGGGCCTGGCAGTTCGCCCGTGTGCTACGCCCAATGATTGATATTCGTTTTACCGGCCCTGTCGCCGGCAAACCCAAGAGTTCGATATGTGATGCCCCTGAACCTGACCCCCGCCGACGACACCCACTGCACCTTCGCACGCGACCTCACGCGCCGCGCCATGCTGCCGTACTACCGTGAATATGACCTGTTGTGGATCGAGCAAGCCTTCGACGAAGCCTGGGGCTGGCGCGAGCAGTGGCTGGTGACTGAAGGTGACACCGTGCTCGGCTTCTGCAGCCTCAGCCAGGACCGTCAGGCGCTGTTCATCCGCGAGTTGCACCTGCTACCCGAGCACCGTGGGCGTGGTGTCGGCAGCTGGGTGCTGGAGCAGTTGGCGCTGTGGGCCCGCCAGCGGCATCTGCCGCTGCTACGGCTGATGGTGTTTCGCAGCAACCCGGCGCGTGTGCTGTACCAGCGCCATGGCTTCGTCGAAATGGGTGAGGACGAATGCTTTGTGCGCATGCAGCGTACGATCGACTAATAGCGCAATGATGGCTTGTCGCGACTGGTGAGCATGGGCATAGTGAACTCAGGCGTTTACGGCTGCCTGCAGGCGGGTAGGCCGTACATGAGTGTGAACAGGGACAAGGAGCCTCCCATGAATGGAATCGGTCCGCGGCTGCGGGAAGAGCGTGAGCGTCTGGGGATGACCCAGCGCGTGTTTGGAGATATCGGCGGGGTCGAACCCAATGCCCAGGGCAAATACGAGAGTGGTGAACGCTCGCCGCGGGTCGATTACCTGGCGGCATTGGCGGCCAGGGGGGTGGATGCGCAATATGTGCTCAGCGGTATCCGCACCCCGCTACCGCTTGAGGGGCTTAACGCCGATGAGTCCGGTTTGCTGAGGGCATTCCGGCAGTTGTCGTGCGACGATCAGGCGGCACTCTGGCACCTGCTGCGGCGTTTGACCAACAACGACAAATCCCGGCAGACAGTGAGGCCGCTCTCGGTTGAACGTCAGGCGTTTCTTACGGAAGGAATGCGTTAGGCCCGCCGTGAAAAATTTTGTTAAGGTGGCGGGATCCAATCGCCCTGCTGACGAGGTGTGTGCTTGATTAGGGTCTTAGTGGTCGATGATCACGATCTGGTACGAACCGGTATTACCCGCATGCTGGCCGACATCGATGGCCTGCAGGTGGTGGGTGAGGGGGATTCGGGCGAATCGGCACTCAAGCTGGCCCGTGAGCTGAAGCCGGATGTGGTGCTGATGGATGTGAAAATGCCCGGCATCGGTGGCCTGGAGGCCACCCGCAAGCTGCTGCGCAGCCACCCGGACATCAAGGTGGTTGCCGTGACCGTGTGCGAGGAAGACCCATTCCCCACGCGCCTGCTGCAAGCCGGTGCTGCTGGCTACCTGACCAAGGGCGCCGGCCTTGACGAAATGGTCCAGGCCATCCGCCTGGCCTTTGCCGGCCAGCGCTACATCAGCCCGCAGATCGCCCAGCAGCTGGCGCTGAAACCGTTCCAGCCACAGGGCTCGCCGTTCGATGCCTTGTCGGAGCGGGAAATCCAGATTGCCCTGATGATCGTCGGCTGCCAGAAAGTGCAGATCATCTCCGACAAGTTGTGCCTCTCGCCCAAGACCGTCAATACTTACCGTTATCGGATCTTTGAAAAACTCTCGGTCACCAGCGATGTCGAACTGACCTTGCTGGCCGTTCGCCACGGTATGGTCGACGCAAGCCTGTAAAACCTCATGTCCCAAGTTTTCGATGCCAGCGCATTCCTGGCGACCTGCAGTGGTCGCCCGGGCGTTTACCGGATGTTCGACGCCGAAGCCCGGTTGCTTTACGTGGGCAAGGCCAAGAACCTCAAGAAGCGCCTGGCCAGCTATTTCCGCAAGACCGGCCTGGCGCCCAAGACCGCCGCGCTGGTGGCGCGCATCGCCCAGGTCGAAACCACCATCACCGCCAACGAAACCGAGGCGCTGCTGCTGGAGCAGAACCTGATCAAGGAATGGCGGCCGCCGTACAACATCCTGCTGCGCGACGACAAATCCTACCCCTACGTGTTCCTTTCCGACGGCGAGTTCCCGCGGCTGGGTATTCACCGTGGGGCGAAGAAGGCCAAGGGCCGCTACTTTGGCCCGTACCCCAGTGCCGGGGCCATTCGTGAAAGCCTCAGCCTGCTGCAAAAGGCCTTTTCGGTGCGCCAGTGCGAAGACAGCTACTACGCCAACCGCACCCGGCCGTGCCTGCAGTACCAGATCAAGCGCTGCAAAGGGCCCTGCACGGGCCTGGTGACCGCCGAGGAATATGCCGAGGACGTGCGCCACTCGGTGATGTTCCTCGAAGGGCGTAGCCAGCAACTGGGCAACGAGCTCAATGCCGAAATGGAGAAGGCCGCCATGGCCCTCAATTTCGAAAGAGCCGCCGAGTTGCGCGACCAGATCGCCTTGCTGCGGCGGGTCCAGGACCAGCAGTACATCGAAGGCGGCAGCGGCGATGTCGATGTCATCGCCGCCTTCGTCAACCCCGGTGGCGCCTGCGTGCACCTGATCAGCGTGCGCGGCGGGCGGGTGCTGGGCAGCAAGAACTTCTTCCCCCAGGTGGGCATCGAGGAGGAGGTGGCCGAAGTGATGGCCGCGTTCCTCTCCCAGTACTACCTGGGCAATGCCGAGCGCGAACTGCCGGGCGAGCTGATCGTCAACGTGGTGCACGAAGACTTCGAAGCCATCACTGAAGCGCTGCACACGCTGCGCGGCCGCGAGCTGACCATCAGCCACCGGGTACGCGGTACCCGCGCCCGCTGGCAGCAACTGGCGGTAACCAACGCCGAGCAGGCGCTCAATGCCCGCCTGGCCAACCGCCAGCACATGGCCGCACGTTTCGAGGCCCTGGCCGAGGTGCTGAAGCTGGACGAGGTGCCGCAGCGCCTGGAGTGTTACGACATCAGCCATTCCAGCGGCGAGGCCACGGTGGCCAGCTGCGTGGTGTTCGGCCCCGAAGGCCCGCTCAAGTCCGACTACCGCCGCTTCAACATCGAAGGCGTCACTGCCGGCGACGACTACGCCGCCATGCACCAGGCCCTGACCCGCCGCTACGGGCGTATCAAGGACGGCGAGGGCAAGCTGCCAGACGTGCTGCTGGTGGACGGCGGCAAAGGCCAGCTGAACATGGCCCGTGACGTGATGCAGGAGCTGGGCTTCAGCGACCTGACCCTGCTTGGCGTGGCCAAGGGCGTGACGCGCAAGGCCGGTTTCGAAACCCTGTACCTGAACGACGTGCACCACGAGTTCACCCTCAAGGGTGACTCACCGGCCCTGCACCTGATCCAGCAGATCCGCGACGAAGCCCACCGTTTCGCTATCACCGGCCACCGCGCCCGCCGTGGCAAGGCCCGCCGGGTGTCCAGCCTGGAGGATGTGGCCGGGGTAGGGCCCAAGCGCCGGCGCGACCTGCTGAAACATTTCGGCGGCCTGCAGGAGCTCAATCGCGCCAGTATCGATGAAATCGCCAAAGCACCCGGCATCAGTAAAAAGCTTGCCGAGTCGATTTATGCCAGCCTGCATAGCGAGTAGAATGCGGGCTCAACTTGCGGCCAGTCGTACCGATGAATATTCCAAACCTGCTCACCGTTCTACGCGTCCTGCTCATCCCGATCTTCATCCTGCTGTTCTATATGCCCTACCACTGGAGCTACATGGCCGCCAGCAGTGTGTTCGCCGTTGCCGCCGCCACCGACTGGCTGGACGGCTACCTGGCGCGTCGCCTGCAGCAGAGCACGCCGTTCGGTGCCTTCCTCGACCCGGTGGCCGACAAGCTGATGGTGGCGGTGGCCCTGGTGCTGCTGGTGCAGACCCACGCCAACTTCTGGCTGACCTTGCCGGCCGCGGTAATCATCGGCCGCGAGATCGTGGTTTCGGCGCTGCGCGAGTGGATGGCCGAGCTGGGCGCCCGGGCGCATGTGGCGGTGTCCAACCTTGGCAAGTGGAAAACCGCGGCCCAGATGCTGGCGCTGGTGATCCTGCTGGCCAACCCGCCGGCGGTGACCTTCTGGGTAATCCTCGGCTACGCGCTGCTGCTGGTGGCGGCGGGGCTGACCCTGTGGTCGATGGTGCACTACCTGCTGGCCGCCTGGCCGCACCTGCGCGAAGGCTCGGAGCAGAAATAAAAGTTTTTTTGAATCAAGGGGTTGACGCCGTTTTGGAAATCGCTAGAATGGCACCCATCACGACGCGGGAATAGCTCAGTTGGTAGAGCACGACCTTGCCAAGGTCGGGGTCGCGAGTTCGAGTCTCGTTTCCCGCTCCAGATTAAAGATTTGCAGACTTTCTTTTTTGTCTGCAAGTTGTGAAAAAAGGGCATGCGCACGCTGCGTAAAGTCTGGCAATCTGCCAGAGCCCGTCAAGAGAATGCCCCGTATCGAAAGATACGGGGCATTTTTCGTTATGGGCTGCATCCAGGGAGAGTCCCGCAGCCAGGCCACAGTCGCCCCTGAGTGGCTAAGCTTGATCTATCGCCAGAGCCTTCTGCCCACAGCGTGAAAGGAGGTGTTTGATGCAACTCATCGCTCAGAAAATCGACAAGCCAGAAACGACGAACTTCATTTTTGGCCAGACGCACTTCATCAAGTCCGTCGAGGACATCCATGAAGCGCTGGTAAATGCGGTGCCAGGTATTCAGTTTGGCCTGGCCTTCTGTGAAGCGTCCGGCGAACACCTGGTGCGCTGGTCTGGCACCGATACCGCGATGATCGAGCTTGCCCAGAAAAATGCACAAAACATTGCGGCTGGCCATAGTTTCATCATTTTTCTTGGTGATGGATTCTATCCACTGAATGTGCTGAACACCGTCAAGCTGGTTCCAGAGGTGTGCTGCATTTTTTGTGCGACAGCCAATCCGGTTGAAGTGATTCTCGCCGAGACGGAGCAGGGGCGAGCAGTTCTGGGGGTGGTGGACGGGGTTCGTGCCACTGACATTGAAGATGATGAAGGCATTGTGTGGCGCAAGGGCTTGTTACGACAGATCGGCTACAAATTGTGAGTTGGCGAGCGGGTACGCGTGAGCGGTGCCCGCAGGGGTAACAGCATCAGGACGATGCTGTCGGCAGGTGTACACCGAGAGCATCGCCTTTCAGATGTTGCCCCTTTGATTGGACGTGTCGTCAAACACCAGGCCGCATCAACGGCTCAGTACCTGAACTCGACCCCCACGTACGCGCCAATCCCGTCCCCCGGCCAGAACGACGCAGTATCCTGCCCGCGCGCGTTGTACACCGGCGTCACCGCCGTCACGTACGCCTTGTTCGCCAGGTTCTTCAGGTCCAGCGACACCTTCCAGTTGCCCTTCGGCGCCTCATACCCCAGGTTCGCTCCCCAGATGGTGTACGACGGCGCATACAGGGTATTGGCATAGTCCACTGCCGTGCGCGAGGCTGACTGTACGTTGACGCCGGTGTACCAGCCGCTGTGGTCCTGGTACTGCAGTTCACCCTGGTAGATGTGCTTGGGCACGCCCGGCAACTGGTTGTCGCCGAAGGTGTCGTCATGCCGGTAGTAGAAGTCGTTGTAGGTGTACACCTGGCGCCAGCGGACCAGGTCGCCCTGAGGGTTTTCCCAAAGGCGGGTGTTGAGACCGGCTTCGACACCCTGATGGATGGTTGGCGAGGCGTTGAAGGCGCCGGTGACCGCTGCCGACGATGACGTGGCGGGGATGATCTGCACGTTCAGCAGCTCGTCGTGGATCCACGAGCGGTACAGGGCCAGGCTGCCATCGAAGATGCCGTGCGAGCCCTTGATACCGACCTCGAAGGTGTTGGCCTTCTGCTCCACCAACGGGCGGATGTAAGGCAGGGTCGGGCCGGAGCCCGAGTACTCCCAGGAAGCAGGCGGGTCGATGCTGCGGCTGAAGTTGGTGAATACCTGCAGGTTCGGGCTGAACTCGTAGCGCAGGCCGATGCGCGGGGCGACGCTCCAGTTGTCGTAGTCCACGTGCTGCGGGAAGTTGGTGGTGTTGGGGTTCACCGCGTGGTCGATGTTGATCTTGCGCCGCACGTTGATGAACGACACGCCGCTGGTGAGCCAGAGGTTGTCGACCAGGTTGAGGTCGTTGCCCAGGGCGATCACCCGGTCGAACGAGTCCTTGTAGTTGACCTGCTTGAGCGACACCTTGTCGTCGTTGGCCGAGTTCACCCCGCCACGCAGGTGCTGGGTGGAGGTGACGGCGATGTTGCTGCGGCTTTCGTGGCCGAACAGGTAGTCGACCCGGTCATAGCCCAGCAACAGGCCGAGGTCGTGCCAGTCCCAGTAACTGGGATTGCTCGGGCTGCGTGGGCTGTTGGTATGGCGATAGTCGTGATACGACAGGCCGAAGGTCAGCCGTGCATCGTCGTCAAAGGTATAAGTGGTCTTGCTGCCCACCCAGATGCTGCCCGGGCGGCGCGCACCGGCACCGCTGCTCTCGGCGGTGGCGCTGGCGCGGCGCGGGTGGTGCAGTGCGGCGTTGAGGGTGGTGGCGCTGGGGTCGTTGTGGGTTTCATCGCGGTAGCGCAGCAGCAGGCGGGTTTCCAGCTTGGGGCTGAAGCGGTAGCCGGCATTGGCAACGATGCCCGAGCTCTTCGACAGGCTGTAGTCGCGATAACCCTCGTTGCGGTAGTTGTCGGCTTGCAGGTAGTAGTCCAGGTCGCCCTCGACCCCACCGTAGCTGATGCTCTGTTTCTGGTAGTGGTAGCTGCCGGCTTCGGCGCGCACGCGCAGGCCAGGGGCGCTGTAGCCGCTGTGGTTGACGAAGTTGACCGCGCCACCGAGGGTCAGCGCGCCATACTGGAAGGCATTGGCGCCGCGCAGGATCTCGGTGTAGTTCACGCCGCTGGCGTTGAGGAATTCGTAGGGTGTGCCGCCAGGGCCGGTCAGCGGCAGGCCGTCGAACAGGAACTTGATGCCTTCACGGAAGTAGCCGGGCGAGGTGTTGGCACCGGAGCCGCGGATCGAGATCTTCGCCGCGTCGTTGCCGCCGGTGGACTGCACGAATACGCCGGGCTGGTAGCCAAGGGTGTCCTGCAGGGTGGCAGTGCGGCCCTTGGCGACCTCTTCACTGTCGACCACGCTGGTGCCGCCGGGCACCTCGGCCAAGGCGCTGGCGGCCTGTTGCACTTCGGATTGCTTGGCGGCCTGCACGGTTACCGTGCCGAGGGTCTGGTCAGCGGCCAGTACCGTGACCGGGGCCAGCAGGGCCGTGGCCGTGGCCGCGGTGGCCAGGGCGGCGTGGCGGATGGCCAGGCGCAGTGGGTGGGGTTGAATCGCACGCATCGTTGAATTCCTTGAAAGTCATCGTAGATCCTCGGCGTTCTATGGGAATAGTCAGGCCTGTCGGAATGGGTGAGAGCAGTTTCTGTGCCAGCTGGTGAAAGGCCGGAAGTTTGGGGGTATGGCCAAAGTTTTAGTGTGAAGTGCTGAATAAAAAAGCAAATTTTGTTGCGCCCCTGTTGTTTGCGGAACAGTGCAGGTTATATCCAAATATCCGAATGCTATGGCGCAACCTGGGGGAGCGGCTTTAGCCGCGATCACCGGCGCAGCCGGTGCCATGCAACGCGTTGGATTCTTCGCGGCTAAAGCCGCTCCCACAGGGGACGCGGATTGATTGCAATTTCAGTTATTTACGCGGCAGCGCAGCCCACAGGGTTGGATGTTGTCAGCGCAACAGGGATGAAACAGTTTGTATGGTTAATGCGTCAGGCCGTTTGAACTAACCTCAATGAATGCGCAGTGTTAGCGCTGGCACGACAACTGCAATAGCCCTTTATGTAGCCGTCTATATAAAGGGCCCCTTGTGCAGCTGAATTGCCGATTATTCAATACATGCCTGGTGGCCAGTGCGCTGTTAGTTGCCGCCTGCCCACCCGCCACGTCCGCGCAGAGCCAGGCGCTGCTCAAGGGCGAAGCGCTCAGCGAAGTGAACGGCGTGATGCGCTACCCGGTCAGCGATTTCGTCGAGCAGCAGCCCGGCAAGCGCGGTGGCACCCTGCGCGTGTCGGCAGCGACCGACGCCGGCAGCTTCGATATCCACGCGCTGTCCAATGGCAACATGCAGTGGATGGGCCGCATCCTGTTCGATTGCCTGGTGTACCAGGCCGAGGACGGCACCCTCACGCCGTGGCTGGCGAAAAGCTGGGACATCAGCGCCGACGGCCTGACCTACACCTTCCACCTGCGCGACGACGTCACGTTCAGCGATGGCGAGCACTTCAACGCCGAGGCCGTGCGGGTCAACCTCGAACACATGCGTGACCCGACGACCAAGTCGCCACTGGCCGCCGCCTATATCGCGCCATACCTGCAGGGACGGGTGGTGGACGAATACACCTTCGAGGCGACCCTGCGTGCGCCCTATGCGCCGTTTCTGGATGTGCTGTCGCAGGCCTGGCTGGGGATGATCTCGCCGCGGCAGATCCTCGAAGCGCCGAAGACCATCGCCAGTCAGCCCATCGGCACCGGGCCTTTCGTGCTGACCGGCTGGGTGCGCGACCAGCGTGCCAGCTTTGTCCGTCGCCCGGGATACGACTGGGCGCCGCCAGCGATCAACCACCAGGGCGAGGCGTATCTGGACGGCATCGAGTTGAGCTACGTGCCTGAAGCGATGATCCGCTACACCTCGCTGGAAGCCGCCGACAACGACATGGCCCTGGACGCACCGGCGCAGAATGCCGCAGCGATCCGCGCCAACCCGCAGCTGACCCTGCGCAACCGCATTCGCAAGGGCAACCCGTCGCGTAGCATCACCTTCAATGTCGAGCGTGTGCCGTTCGATGACGTGCGGGTGCGTCAGGCCGTGGCCAAGGCCATCGACCGTGATGGCCTGGCGTGGATCTCCGGCTTCGGCGAGTACCTGGCCAAGGGGGATTTCCTGGCCGTGAATACGCCCGGCTATGACCCGGTGGCCCGCGATGCCTTGGCCTTCGACCCGGCCGAAGCCGGGCGCCTGCTCGACGCTGCCGGCTGGACCGGCCGTGACACCGAAGGCTATCGCACCCGTGGTGGCCAGCGCCTCGGGGCGACCTTGCTGACCTATGACAACCCGGCGTTCCCGGCCAATGTCTCGGTGGCAGCCCAGGCGGACCTGCGCAAGGTCGGCTTCGACCTGCGCATCGAGTTGCTGCCGCTCAGCAAGGTCATGGAGCTGCGTTACCGCGGCGACTTCGACGCCATCGGCGGCGGCTATTGGCACACCAACACGGCCGATGGCCTGTTCATCCTCTACCACAGTCAATCCATCCCCAGCGCACGAATGATCGGCCAGAACGTCGGCCACTTCCGTGACGCCACCCTCGACCGGTTGCTTGGCGACGCCCGGCGCAGCACCGACCCGAAACAACGCCGCGAACTGTATCGCCAGGCCCAGCAACGCCTGGGCGAGACCGTGCCGGCCGTGCCTTCGGTGGAAAGCCAGATGCTGCTGGCCTACCGCAACGCAATCGGCGGCGTGCTGTTCGATGGTTCGCACAATGTTCCCCTGTTCACCAGCGTATGGCTGGCAAAGGAGCAACCATGAAGCTGCTGTCGATCTTGCTGCGCCGCCTGCGTGACGGTGTGATAGTGCTCTGGGCGGCGGCCAGCCTGACTTTCCTCGGAATGCAGCACAGTGGTGGCGACACCGCCCTGGCGATCCTCGGCGGCCCGGATGCCATGCCGAGCGAAGCGCTGCTGGCCCAGGTGCGTGCCGAGTACGGCCTCGATCAACCGCTGTGGGTGCAGTACGGCCACTACCTGGCGCGCCTGGCCAAGGGCGACCTGGGCGAGTCGTACCGGTTGCGCATACCGGTCAGCCAGGCGATTGGCGAGCAGGCTGCCGCGACCCTGGCTTTGGCCAGCAGCGCGGCGGTGCTGGCAGTGCTGCTGGCGGTAGCCTCGGCGCTGCTCACCGCCAACCGTGGGCGGCGTTTGCGGGCGGTGGTGTCGGGCATCGAGCTGTTGCTGTCATCGGCGCCCAACTTCGTGATCGGCACGCTGCTGCTGTTGGCCTTCGCGTTCTACTTCCATTGGTTGCCGCCGTCCGGGTCCAGCGGTTGGCGCTCGCTGGTACTCCCGAGCCTGGCCCTGGCGCTGCCGATCGCGGCGGTGCTTGCCCAGGTGTTGCGCCAGGCGCTGGAGCAGGTGCTGGAACAACCCTTCATCACCCAGGCCCGTGCCCGTGGCATGGGCGATATCGCTGTGCGTCTGCGCCATGCCCTGCGTCATGCCCTGGTGCCGCTGGTGACCCTGGCCGGCTACGTGTTCGCCAGCCTGCTCGGCGGTGCCGTGGTGCTGGAACTGCTGTTCGGCCGCCAAGGCATTGGCCGTTTGATGCTCGACGCTACCGCCACCAAGGACGTGCCACTGGTGCTCGGCGTCACCCTGCTGGCGGCAGCGATCTACGTGCTGGTCAACCTGCTGGTGGACCTGGCGACCCAGGCCATCGACCCGCGCACCGCACGCTCCTGAATTCACCTGAAAGGAACCATCATGAGTCAAACCACGATTACCGATGCCGAGCTGGACGCGCGTTTTGCGCCGATCTACGCGCGTATCGCCGAAGGCGCGGTGGCCCGCGAGCAGCAGCGCACCCTGGCCCATGAGCCGGTGGCCTGGCTACGCGAAGCCCGTTTCGGTGCCCTGCGCGTGCCGCGCAGCCACGGTGGCTCAGGCGCAACCTTGCCGCAGTTGCTGCGCCAACTGGTGCGTCTGGGGCAGGCCGACTCCAACCTGCCGCAGATTTTCCGCGCCCACTTCGGCTTCGTCGAAGGGCGGCTGTCGTCCGGCGACGCCGCCTCCCAGGACTACTGGTTCGCCCGCGTGGTCGCCGGTGAACTGTGGGGCGCGGCCATGGCCGAACGCACCGACAGTACCGGCAATTCCGTGCAGTTGAGCGAAGACGAGGGCGGTTACCGCCTGGACGGCGAAAAGTACTACTGCACGGGCACGTTGTACGCCGATTGGGTGGCAGCAGTGGCCAACCATGGTGACGACTTTGTCAGCCTCGTGGTACCGACCGGTGCGCCGGGCGTGGAGCGGGTCGATGACTGGGACGGCTTCGGCCAGCGCCTGACCGGCAGTGGCACCACCCGTTTCACCCGGGTCAGCGTGCAGCCGCAGCACCTGCTGCGCCGTTTTGCCAAGGGCGAGTTGCGCGCCGAATCCTACCTCACCGCGTTCTACCAGGCGGTGCACCTGGCCACCCTGGCGGGCATCGGCCGTGCAGTGCTGGCCGATGCCGTAGCGTTCGTCCAGGGCCGCACCCGTGCCTTTGGTGTGCCGGGGCAGTCGCAGCCGGCCGCAGACCCGCGGGTGCAAGCGGTTATCGGTCGCCTGTCGAGCCTGGCCTTCGCCGCTGATGCGCAAGTCACCGCCGTGGGCCAGAGCCTGCAGGCGGTGTACGAAGCCGGGCAGCAGGGTGAGGTGGCCGAGCAGCTTTACACCGACGCCGAGATCCACGCCTTTCAGGCGCAGCAGATCGTCCTGCCGCAAGTGCTGGAAGCGAGCACCTTGCTGTTCGAAGTCGGCGGCGCATCGGCCACCAGCAATGCCCGGCGCCTCGACCGCCATTGGCGCAATGCCCGGACCCTGGCTTCGCACAACCCGGCGATCTACCGCGAGCAGGCGTTGGGCAACTACTACCTCAATGGCATCAGCCCGGCCCAGGCCTGGCGCGCCCTTCACGCCAGCGCCAGCGAAGGGCAGGGCAGCGGCGACGAAGCCAGTGCAGTCTGATCAGGAGAACCGCCATGACCACGAAACAGATGAGCCTGGGCATGAACATCCTCGGCTTCGGCTCGCATTCCGGCGCCTGGCGCCAGGGTGAGGCGGCAATCGACGCCTATATCGACGTCAACTATTACCGCGATATCGCGCGTATTTCCGAGCGCGGCTGCCTGGATGCGATCTTCCTTGCCGATGGCCCGGCGTTGCCGCCGGATGTGTCCGCCCAGCCGGGCGGGCGCCTGGAGCCGACCGTGCTGCTCACCGCAGTGGCGGCCGCCACCGAGCGCATCGGCGTGATCGCGACCTGCTCCAGCACCTACAACGAACCCTTCAACCTGGCCCGGCGAATCGCCTCGCTGGACCATATCAGCGGCGGCCGAGCGGCCTGGAATGTGGTGACCAATGCCGGTGATGCGGCAGCACAGAACTTCGGCCTGGCGGGTGCGCCGCTGCATGTGGACCGTTACGGACGGGCCGAGGAATTCGTCGACGTGACCCTGAAACTTTGGGACAGCTGGGAGGAGGACGCGATCATCGGTGAGCGCAGCACCGGCCGTTTTGCTGACCCGGCCAAGGTCCACACCCTGGATTTCAAGGGCAAGCACTTTCAGGTCAAGGGGCCGCTGAACCTGCCGCGTTCGCCGCAGGGCAGGCCGGTACTGGTGCAGGCCGGCTCTTCCGAAGGCGGCAAGGCACTCGGTTCACGCTATGCCGATGCGATCTTCACCACTCAGACCACCCTGGCCGACGGGCAGGCGTTCTATCGGGAAATGAAGGCGCGGGCCAAAGCCTGGGGCCGTGACCCGCAGCACCTGAAGATCATGCCCGGCCTGTCGACCGTGATCGGCAGCACCGAGGCCGAGGCCCATGCACGCTTCGACGAACTCAATGCCTGGCATGGCGAGCACGGCCTGTTGCAGCAGGTGGCGGGGCGTATCGGCATCGATGCCAGCGAGCTGGACCCGGATGCGCCATTGCCATGGGAACGGATTGGCGCGGTGGCGGATTTCGAGCGCGGGTCGCATGGTTTTCTGGAGGCTCAGTTGAACCTGGCGCGCAGTGAGAACCTGACCATTCGCCAGCTGTCGCGGCGGATTCTGGTCGGGCACCGGTTGGCCGTCGGTACCCCGGAACAGGTTGCCGATACCTTGGCCGAGTGGTTTCTGGCAGGGGCGGGGGATGGTTTCAACATCATGCCCGACATGTTCCCGTCAGGTGCTCGGGTGTTCGTCGAAGAGGTGGTACCGCTGCTGCAGAAGCGCGGGTTGTTCCGCACCGAATACACCGGCACCACCTTGCGCGATCACCTGGGATTGCCGAAAGCAGCGAACCAGTTTGCACAAGCCCGGCGCGAGACCGCACGGGCTGTCTGAGGGCTGCCGCCCAGACATCAACGCATCATCCAAGGACTCGATACCATGCGCTACCGCCCACTCGGCCACACCAACCTGCAAGTCAGCCTGCTCAGCCTCGGCACCATGACCTGGGGGCACCAGAACAGCGAACAGGATGCTCACCAGCAACTGGACGCTGCCCTTGCTGCAGGCATCAACTTCATCGACACCGCCGAGATGTACCCCACGCCCACCCGTGCTGAAACCTGGACCACCACCGAGCGCTACATCGGCACCTGGCTCGCCGCCCGCGGCAACCGCGACAAAGTCCTGCTGGCCAGCAAGATCGCCGGCCCGGCCCGCGACCCCGGTGGCCAGGCGCACATCCGCGATGGCCTGTCGCACCACGACCGCAAGAACATCGTCGCTGCCCTGGAGGGCAGCCTGCGTCGCTTGCAGACCGACTACATGGACCTCTACCAACTGCATTGGCCCGATCGCACCAGCAACTTCTTCGGCATCCGTGAATACCCCTACGTCGACGACCATCCGCAAACGGCAGCCATCGAAGAAACCCTTGCAGTGCTGGACGAGCAGGTCAAGGCCGGCAAGGTGCGCCATATCGGTGTGTCCAACGAAACACCGTGGGGGGTGGCGCAATTCCTGCGGCACAGCGAGGACAAGGGCCTGGCGCGGATTGCCAGCATCCAGAACCCGTACAGCCTGCTCAATCGCTTGTACGAGAACGGTCTGTCGGAGTTCAGCCATCGTGAGGGGATCAGCCTGCTGGCCTATTCGCCGCTGGCGTTCGGAGCGTTGACCGGCAAGTACCTGAACGGGGCGCGGCCGGAAGGTTCGCGATTGTCGTCGGTGTATCGCACGTTCAATCGCTACGGCAGCGAAGAGGCCAACAGCGCGATTGCCGGTTATGTGCAGATTGCACGGGAGCATGGACTGACACCGGCACAACTGGCTCTGGCGTTCGTCATACACCAGCCGTTCGTGGCCAGTGCGATCACCGGGCAGACCACCTTGTTGCAGTTGCAGGAGAACCTGAGCGCACTGGATGTGCAATTGAGCGATGAAGTGCTGGCCGAGATCCAGGCCGTGCACCGCCGTATTCCCAACCCGGCCCCGTAGCCCACATGGCAAGGGCTTCGCCCTTGTTCGCGGCTGAAGCCGCTCCCACAGGGACCGCACGGATTCAGCCTTTGCGGTGATCCTGTGGGAGCGGCTTCAGCCGCGAAGAGGCCGGTACAGGCAACACAAGAAGGACAGACATGAACGCAATCGTATCCATACCAGACACAGTGACCAGCAGGTGGCAGATTCGCCCAGGCCTGACGCTGGCCTGGATCATATTGGGCCTGATACTGCTGGCAGTAACCTTCCCCGACTGGCTCTCGCCAACCGACCCGTTGGCCGCCGACGCCCGCCTGGCTTACCACCCGCCAGGCCCCGCCTTCTGGCTGGGCAGCGACGAGAACGGCCGCGACGTCCTCAGCCGGCTGATCCATGGCGCCCGCCCATCGCTCTACATCGGCCTGGCCGCCACCCTGGTCGGGCTCGGCCTGGGCACGCTGCTCGGCTTGCTCGCCGGCCTCGCTCCGGCCTGGCTGGACAACCTGCTGATGCGCGCTGTCGATGTGCTGCTGGCCTTCCCGGACCTGTTACTGGCGCTGGTGATCATCACCCTGTTCGGCCAAGGCACCAGCAACCTGATCCTCGCCGTCGGCATCGCCTCGGTGCCGCGCTATGCCCGCCTGGTGCGTGCCCAGGCCCTGACCATCCGGCGTGCCAGCTTCGTCGAGGCAGCCGTCACGCTGGGCCGCAGGCCTTTGGCAGTGGTGTTCTGGCATGTGCTGCCCAACGCCGTGCAACCCGTGCTGATCCTGGCCTGCATCGGCCTGGGTGGCGCCATCACCGCCGCCGCCGCACTGAGCTTCCTCGGCTTCGGCGCACCACCTCCCGCGCCGGAGTGGGGCGCGATGATGGCAGTGGCGCGCAATTTCATGGCCAACGCGCCCTGGCTGATGGCCTGGCCTGCGCTGGCGATCACCCTGACTGTCATTTCCATCACCGTCATCGGCCGCGACTGGCTGCGCCGTAGCGAGGGCAGAAACCCATGAGCATCTTCGAAAAGCACCCGGCACCCTTGGTGGATATCCGCGACTTGCGCGTGAGCTTCAACGGTGTGCCGGTGGTGCACGGCGTCGACTTGCAACTGCATGCCGGGCAGTGCCTGGCGCTGGTAGGCGAATCGGGCTCGGGCAAGAGCGTGACGGCGCGTACCCTGGTTGGCCTCACCGGGGTGGGTGCCCGCGTGCAGGCCCAGCGCCTGGCCTTTGCCGGGCAGGACTTGCGCCAGGTCGACGAAACGGGTTGGCAGCGCTTGCGCGGTGGGCGTATCGGCTTTGTCATGCAGGATGCACTGGGTTCGCTCGATCCGCTGCGGCGCGTCGGCGCCGAGATCGAAGAGCCGCTGCTGTTGCACACTGACCTGTCTGCTGAACCGCGGCGCTTGCGGGTGCTCGAACTGCTGTGCCAGGTCGGCGTACCTGAACCCGAAGTCCGCGCCCGACAATACCCGTGGCAACTGTCCGGCGGCCTGCGGCAGCGCGCCCTGATCGCCTCTGCCATCGCCTGTCAGCCGCGCCTGTTGATCGCTGACGAGCCCACCACGGCGCTGGACGCCACGGTGCAGGCGCAGATTCTCGACCTGCTGGAGCAACTGCGCGAGCGCGACAACAGCCTGTTGATGGTCAGCCATGACCTGGCCGTGGTCGCGCGCCTGGCCGACCGGGTGGCGGTGATGCGCCATGGGGTGGTGGTGGAGCAGGGCAGTGTCGAACAGATCCTGCAGGACCCGCAGGACCCCTACACCCAGCGCCTGCTGAGCGCGGCTCGGGCGGTGCATTTCAAACGTCCGGCGGCGCCGGCCCTGGCACTGGTGGAGGATGGCGTGGACGAACAACCCGTGGTGCTGGAGGCACGCGGCCTGAGCAAGGCCTTTGTCGGGCCGGACGGGCGGATGCGCCAGGTGCTGAACGACGTGTCCCTGCAGTTGCGCGCCGGGCAAACCCTGGGCGTGGTGGGCGAGTCCGGCTCCGGCAAGAGCACGCTGGGGCGCATCCTGCTGGGGCTGGAGCGGCCGGAGCAAGGCAGCCTGCAACTGGCCGGGCAGGACTGGCTTGCGTTGTCTGCCGCGCAGCGGCGCCAGGCACGGCAGGGGATCCAGGTGGTGTTTCAGGACCCGCTGGCTTCGTTCGACCCACGCTACACCGTGTTGCGGGTATTGGCCGAGGCGCTGGCGCATGCAGGTGTACCGCGTGCGCTGCAGCGCACCGAGGCGGCGGCGTTGCTGGAGCGGGTGCAGTTGCCGGTGGGGTTGCTCGATCGTCGCCCGCTGGAGTTGTCGGGCGGGCAGCGGCAGCGCATCGCGATTGCCCGGGCGCTGGCCATGAAGCCCAGGGTGCTGGTGCTGGATGAACCGGTATCGGCGCTGGATGTGTCGGTGCAGGCGCGTATCCTCGCATTGCTGGCCGAGCTCAAGGCGGAGTTGAACCTGGCTTGCCTGTTCATCTCCCACGACCTTGGGGTGGTGGAGCAGGTCAGTGACCACCTGCTGGTGATGCAAGGGGGAAGGGTGGTGGAGCAGGGCCCGGCAGCCCAGGTGCTCGGCCAGCCGCGTCAGGCCTATACCCGCGCTTTGCTCGATGCCGTACCTCATCTTCCGGCGGCGCGGCCAAGCTGGTTTACGCGGATTGCGGTGTAAACCCGTGCCAGCCCTGACGCGGGCAAGGCCGCTCTTGTAGAACTGCACATGACTCATTAAATGTGCAGGAACCCTGTGGGAGCGGCTTTAGCCGCGAACAAGGGCGAAGCCCTTGCCATGCACCGTGTTGGATTCTTCGCGGCTAAAGCCGCTCCCACAGGATCACTACAGGCTTCAAGGCTGTGGGAGCGGGCTTGCCCGCGAAGTGGCAGGAACAGCCAATCGGGAAATCTCAGGAGAGGCATCGACGATCACAAACAAAACACAGTTCACTGTCGCCCCACCAACACCCCCGGACACTTTGCCCCCGCAACAGCACCTCACCCTCGGCAAACCCCAGCAAAATCAATCCCTTGAACCCGGCACAACTCCTGCAACAGGCCTATCGAAGCCCAGTCCCCGCAGGAGCGCCCTTGAACACACCCATCCTCCCCCTGATCCCGCTCTGCACCGCACTGGCCTTGCTCGGCTGCGAAAAAACCGAACAGCACGCCGCCGCGCAAAGCACCACGCCACAGCAGGGCGGCACCCTGGTCTACGCCACCGACCGCGAGCCCACCTGCCTCGACCCGCATGTGGCTGGCGACATGCCGCAGGTATTCGTTGCCCAGCAGTACCTCGATTCGCTGGTGTCGATGGACAGCAACGGCCAGATCGGTCCCTGGCTGGCGACAAGCTGGGAGGTTTCGCCAGATGGCCTGCGCTACACCTTCCACCTGCGCCGCGACGTGCAATTCACCGACGGCACACCGTTCAATGCCGAAGCGGTCAAGGCCAACCTCGACCACATGGCCAACCCCAAGACCCAGTCCAGTACCGCTGGTGGCTATATCCGCCAATACCGCGGCACCAAGGTGCTCGACACCTACACTGCCGAAGTCACCCTGGCGACGCCCTATGCGGCCTTCCTCGAAGTGTTGGCCCAGGGCTTTCTCGGCATCCAGTCGCCCACCGCACTGCAACGCAGCCGTGACCAGAACTGCGAAAGCCCGGTCGGCAGCGGGCCGTTCAAGGTGGTGCGCTGGGACCGGCAGAACCAGGTGGAACTGGTGCGCAACCCGGCCTACAACTGGGCGCCACCGACCGCTCGGCACCAGGGCCCTGCGTACCTTGATCGCATCGTCTGGAAGTTCATCCAGGAGCCGTCGGTGCGCTTCGCCTCGCTGCAGGCCGGTGAGGTCGATGTGATCGAAGCGTTGCCACCAGAATCGCACGAAGCAGCACGGCGCAACCCGGACGTGGAACTGATCATTGCCCAGCGCCCGGGGAACCCCACCAACGGCACCTTCAACCTGCGCCGCGCACCGTTCGACGACATCCGTGTGCGCGAGGCCTTCGTTCGCAGCGCCGATGTCGAGGGGGCGCTGAAAAGTGTGTACTTCGGCGAGTTCCCCCGCGCCGGTGGCCCGTTGAGCTTGGCCACGCCGTTCTACAGCGGTGACTTCGAGCGCGGCCAGGACTATGACCCGGCCCGCGCTGCCAGGCTGCTCGACGAGGCTGGCTGGACCGGCCGCGACAGCGAAGGCTACCGCACCAGGAACGGCCAGCGGCTGCGCGCCGTCGTGCTGATCGGTGCGCGCACGCCGCCGTCGGAGCTGACCCTGTGGGAACAGGTGCAGGCAACTACCCGCCAGGCAGGCCTTGAGCTGGTGCTGGACCAGATGAGCGATGCCCAGGTCACCGCGCGCCAGGCCGCCTGGGACTATGACATCCGCATCGGCTACTGGAATACCAACACCCCCGATGTGCTACGCATCATCTTCACCACCGCCTTCGTGCAGCCGGCCGGGGTTGGCGGTTACCACCAGAACTCCTCCGGCTACGCCGACCCCGGTTTTGACGCGCTGCTCGACAGTGCGCTGGCCACCCAGGATGCGGACCTGCGCCGCCAGCGCTACTTCCAGGCGCAGCAACAGGCTGCCGCGCAGTACCTGCAACTCACCACCTACCCGCAAAGCACGCGCCTGGGCATCTACAAGACCGCCCATGGCGTGCGCCTGGAGCCTTCGCTGGCGGTGACCTACCTCTATGACGCATGGGTGAACAAATGACTACGACGACACTCGCGGTGATCGACCCACGCCGCGAACGCCTGGCCGCCCTGGGCCGGCGCGCCACCCTCCGCCTGGCCGGCGGCGTGCTGGTGCTGTGGGCGGTGGCGACCCTGACGTTCTTCGCACTCCGGCTGATGCCGGGTGACCCGGTGCTGGCGATCCTCGGTGGCCCCAGCGGCAACCCCACGCCCGAAGCGATTGAAGCCGCGCGCGTGGAGTATGGCCTCGACAAGCCGTTGGCTGTGCAGTACGTGTTCTACCTGGGGCGCCTGCTGCAAGGTGATCTGGGGGTGTCCTACTCGCAGCACCTGCCGGTTACCCGGGTGCTGGCCGAGCAGGGCGGGGCGACCTTGGAACTGACCATCGCCGCCCTGCTGCTGGCCTGGGTGCTGGTGCTGCTGCTGACAGTGGTCACCGCCGGGCGCGGCAGGCTGGTCGGCGGCATCGCCTCGCTGGCAGAAACCCTCAGCGCGGCACTGCCGCACTTCTGGCTCGGCGTGGTGCTGCTGGCGGTATTCGCCTTCGGCCTGCGCTGGTTCCCGCCGGCCGGTAGTGACAGTTTCGCCAGCCTGATACTCCCGGCGTTATCCCTGGCGATTCCGCTGGCCGGCTTCATCGCCCAGGTCACCCGCGAGTCGCTGGAACTCACCCTCGATCAACCCTTCATCCTGACCGCCCGTACACGCGGCCTCAGTGACCTGGCCGTGCGCTTTCGGCACGCCTTGCGCCATGCCTTGCTGCCAGGTGTGTCGCTGTCGGGCTGGGCCATCGGCGCACTGATCAGTGGTGCGGTGGTGTGCGAGGTGATCTTTTCCCGCAAGGGGGTGGGCCGCCAGCTGTACCAGGCAGTGCAGGCCCAGGACCTGCCCTTGGTGATCGGTATAAGCCTGGTCGTTGCGGCTGGCTATGTGCTGGCGAACATTCTGGTCGACCTGCTGTACCAGTGGATCGACCCTCGGCAGCAGGAGGCTGCAGCATGACAGACCTGACCCATGATCAAGCCCTTGCGCCGTTGCGCCGGCAGCGTCATCTGAAACTGCCGCCGCTGGGCGCAAGCCTGGCGATCCTGTTCCTGTTCGCATTGCTTCTGGCCGCGTTGGCGCCGGGGCTGTTCACTCGCATCGACCCATTGGCCATCGTACCGCGGCAAGCGTTTCAGCCGCCCGGTTGGGCGCACTGGCTGGGCACCGACCAGTCAGGGCGCGACATCTTTGCGCGGATCATCCACGGCGCACGGCAGAGCCTGCTGATCGGCCTCGCGGCGACGGCCATTTCCATGGTCATCGCCATCGCCCTCGGCCTGCTTGGTGGCCTTGGCGGCGCACGCGTGGACCGTGCGGTCGGCTGGTTGCTGGAAGTGCTGTTCGCCTTCCCCAGCCTGGTGCTGGCGCTGCTGTTCGTGGCGGTGTTCGGCAGCGGCGTCGGCCCGCTGATAGTCGCCACCGGGCTGGGCGGTGCGCCGGGGTACGCGCGCATGGTCCGTGGCCAGGTGCTGGCGGTACGCAACGCCGGCTACATCGAAGCGGCGCGGGCGCTGGGGCACCCGACTGCGCGCATCGTGCTGCGCCAATTGTTGCCCAATGCCATGCGGCCATTGGTGGTGACGCTGACCATGGGCGTTGGCCAGGCCATCGTCTGGGCCTCGGCGCTGAGCTTCCTCGGCCTGGGCGCGCGGCCACCGGCGCCGGAGTGGGGGACGATGTTGTCCATGGGGCGTGACTTCATCGCCAATGCCTGGTGGCTCACCTTCTTCCCTGGCCTGTTCATCGTCCTCACCACCCTGGCGACCACCGTGACCGGCCGTTACATCCAACAACGTCTGGAGGGGCGCCTGCCATGAGCGACAAGACCTTGACCGTCGAAGGACTGAACGTGGCCTTTGATGACGGCAGCGTGGTCCGTGATTTGTCTTTCACCTTGCCGCCGGGCCGATGCGTGGCCTTGGTTGGTGAGTCCGGCTCGGGCAAGAGCGTCAGTGCCCGCTGCCTGGTCGGCCTGGCCGGGGCGCGAGCGAAAGTGAGCGCCCGTCGCCTGAGTTTCGCCGGCCATGACCTGCTCGACCTCAGCGAGCGGCAGTGGCGGGCGGTGCGTGGCAAGGACATCGGCTTCGTGCTGCAGGATGCGCTGGTGTCGCTGGACCCGTTGCGGCCTGTGGGCAAGGAAATTCTCGAAGTGCTGCAGACCCACGGATACGGTGACCGCCACACCCGTACTGCACGTGTGCATGAGTTGCTCGAGCGAGTAGGCGTGCCGGATGTCGAGCTGCGTGCTCGCCAGCGTCCGGGGCAGTTGTCTGGCGGCCTGCGCCAGCGTGCACTGATCGCCAGTGCCCTGGCCCTGGACCCCGCACTGGTGATCGCCGATGAGCCGACCACGGCACTGGATGCCACCGTGCAGGCGCAGATTCTCGAAGTGTTCCAGCAGATCAAGGCCCGTGGTGCCTCGCTGCTGATCATCAGCCACGACCTGGCAGTGGTCGCGCAATTGGCCGACGAGGTGGTGGTGCTGCGCCATGGCGAAGTGGTGGAGCAGGGGCCGATGCAGCAGGTGCTGCGCCAGCCGCGCCACCCCTACACCCGGGCCTTGCTGGCGGCAGTGCCGGCCGAGCACCCGCGCGGTAGCCGGCTGTCACCCGAGCGGGTTGGCGTGCGCATCGAACCGCGGGCACGCTCGCACGGTGACGTGCTGTTCGAAGGCCGTGGTCTGGGCAAGCGCTACCTCGGCCCCGACGGGCTGGTGCGGCAGGTGGTACAGGGTGTCGATTTCACCCTGCGTGCCGGGCGCACCCTGGGCATTGTCGGTGAGTCCGGCTCGGGCAAGACCACCGTGGCACGCATCGCCCTCGGCCTGCTGCAGCCCGACGAGGGTGAGGTGCTTTATCGCGGGCAACCCTGGAACCGCCCGGCCAACGCTGTGAGCGAGGCCGTGCGCCGGCCGTTGCGTGGCGAGATCAGCGTGATCTACCAGGACCCGCTGGGCTCGTTCGACCCGCGCTGGAGCGTGGCGCAGATTCTTGATGACGCGTTGCAGGTAGCCGGTATCGAGGCACCCGCCAGACCCGCACGCATCGCTGTGCTGCTCGACCAGGTGCGCCTGCCGGCAGCGCTTGCCCAGCGCCGACCGTTGCAACTGTCGGGTGGCCAGCGCCAGCGGGTGGCAATTGCCCGGGCCATCGCCAGCGAGCCCAAGGTGATCATCTGCGACGAGCCGGTCTCGGCCCTGGACGTGTCGGTGCAAGCCCAGGTGCTCGACCTGCTGGCCGACCTGCAGGACGAACTGGGCCTGGCCTACCTGTTCATCTCCCATGACCTGGGGGTGATCCGCCATGTCAGCGACGACGTGCTGGTGATGCGCCATGGTCAGGTGGTGGAACAGGCACCGGTCGAACAGTTGTTCGATAACCCGGCCCACGCATACACCCGGCGATTGCTCGGCGCGGTGCCGCGCCTGCCCGGTAGCGGCGCCGAACTGGTGGTGCCGCCGCTGGACCTGGTGCACGAGGCGTTCGACCTGTTCGACGAAACCCGCCTGTGGAAGATCGCGATTTGAAGGTGAACTGAGACGTCAAGCCCTGCGCGGCTCCCCCAGGGATCGCGCCAGCCTCAAGACATTGGCAAAGCAGCTGCTCCCACAAGGCTCGGGTCGCTTAAACGAAAGATGCACTTAAAGGACTGAACCATGACCACATTTCAACGTTTCCCAACCCTGGCTCCGGCCACCAGCGTCGCGGAGCTGAAGGCCCGCATCGTGGCCTTGTTGCCCGCAATCGGCGAAGGTGCCGCGCAGCGCGAGCGCGAACGCCAGCTGCCCCATGAGGCCATTGCCCAGCTTGCGGCAGCCGGGCTTTACACCGTGCGTATCCCTGAGCAGTACGGCGGCCCCGGCGGCACTGTCAGCGATGTGATCGAACTGCTGCTGCAAGTCGCCTCGGTCGATTCCAACGTGGCCCAGGCCCTGCGCCCAGGTTTTGCCTTCGTCGAAGGCCTGCTGGCCGCGCAGGCCGAAGGCGCCGAGCAGGAGCGCGAGCGCTGGTTCGCACGCTATCTCCAGGGTGCGGTGATTGGCAATGCCGGCTGGGAACTGGGCGGTGCCAACGGCGCCATCGCCGCGCGCCTGGTGCGCGAGGGCGAGCACTTTCGCGCCAATGGCAGCAAGTTCTACAGCACGGGGGCGCTGTTCGCCGATTACGTCAGCGCCGTTGCCCTGGACGAGGACGAGCAGCCGGTGTCGTTCATCCTGCCGCGCGACCGCGAGGGCCTGGAGCTGGTCGACGACTTTGATGCCATGGGCCAGCGCCTGACCGCCAGCGGCACCACCCATTTGCGCAATGTGCGCGTCGAGGCCAGCGATATCCGCACGCGCACCGTGGAGGAGGGCAAGCGCACCATCGTCACGCCGTTCCTGCAGCTGTTCCTTGCCACCGTGCTGGGCGGTATTGCCCGCAATGCGCTGGACGACGCCACCCGCTTCACCCGTGAGCATGCCCGCCCGATCAAGCACAGCACGGCCAGCCGCTCGGTGGATGACCCCTATGTTGAGCTGTCGGTAGGCGATATCGCTGCCCGTGCCTATGGCGCCGAGGCCATGGTGCTGAAGGCCGCTGCAACCATCGACAAGGCCTGGGCCGCGCAACTGGATGAAGCCGCCGTGGAGCAGGCCGCGATCGAGGTGGCGCAGACCCAGTACCTGGTCGCCGAGCTGGCGCTCAAGGCTGCGCAAACGCTGTTCGACGTTGGCGGTGCCTCCACCACCGGCCGCCAGCATAACCTCGACCGCCACTGGCGCAACGCCCGCACCGTGGCCAATCATAACCCCCGCCAGTGGAAGGCGGCGGTGGTCGGTGCCTGGCAGCTCAAGGGCACTCGCCCACCTGTCTCGGGGCTGTTTTGACTGCCCAGCCGGCCTTGCTGGCCGGCCATGTGCAAAGCCCCAAGGTGCCGGTGATCATCGGTGCCGCATTGTTCATGGAGCTGCTCGACAGCACTGCGGTGATGACCGCCCTGCCGCGGATGGCCGCCGATTTCGGCGAGCCAGGGTTGCGCATGAATCTGGTGGTGTCGCTGTACATGCTTGCCCTGGCCCTGTGCGTGCCGGTCAGCGGTTGGGCCGCCGAGCGCTTTCGCCCACGCCAGGTCATGTTGTCGGCGATGGGCTTGTTCACTTGCGCCTCGCTGGCCTGCGCCCTGGCCGATACGCTCTGGCAGCTGTGCCTGGGGCGCATGCTGCAGGGGGCAGCCGGGGCTCTGATGACACCGGTGGGGCAGGTGATCATCCTGCGCTGGTCGAGCCGTGAGCAGCTGCTGCAGGCCATGTCGTGGTTGGCCCTGCCGGCACTGGTGGGGCCGCTGGTCGGTCCGTTGCTCGGCGGTTTGCTGGTGACGGTGCTGTCCTGGCACTGGATCTTCCTGATCAACCTGCCTATCTGCCTGCTCGGTTGCTGGCTGATCCTGCGCCATGTACCGGACTATCCGGCACGGCCGGTGCCACCGTTGGACGTGCGTGGCTTGCTGCTCAGCGGCGGGGCCCTGGCCATGTTGGTGTTCGGCCTGGAATCGCTGGGGCTGGGGCAGTTGCCGCAGGCCTGGGCGATGGTGCTGGTGGCCGGTGGGGGAGCCTGTGCGTTGGGGTATCTGCTGCACGCGCGGCGACATCCCAATCCATTGGTGGACCTGTCGCTGTTGCGCCTGCGCAGCTTTGGCGTGGCCCAGGCGGGTGGCGGGCTGTTCCGCCTGGGTTCGGCAGCCCAGCCGTTCCTGATCGTGCTACTGCTGCAGAACTGCCTGGGCTTGAGCCCGTTGGCGGCGGGATGGCTGGTGGTCAGCGGCGGCGTCGGCGCGCTGCTGATGAAGGTACTGGCAGTGCCATTGGTGCGGCGCTACGGCTATCGACGGGTGCTCAGTTGCAATGCCGTGCTCAGTGGTGTGGGGATTGCCCTGTGCGCCAGTTTCGATCGTGATACTGCTGTGTGGCTGATGGCTACGGTGCTGTTCGCCGCAGGCCTGGTGCGTTCACTGCAGTTCTCGACGTTGGGGGCTGCCAGTTATCAGGACGTGCCCGGTGAGCGATCGGCGGCGGCCAGTTCGTTGTCGGCGATGTCCGTGCAGCTGACCATGGCCATGTCGGTGAGCCTGGCAGGGGGGCTGTTAGGGATGCTGGCCGGGTTGGACGGGCGTAGCGAAACTTCGGTGGCAGATATCTCCACGGTGATGGTGCTGTGCGCTGCCATGTGTGGAATTTCCGGTCTGGTGTTCCGGCGTTTGTCGGACTAGTCAGCACGCGAACACCACGTTCGTGCGCGATGCCGCGTTGCGGATATGCTCTTGCATCGCACGCTGCGCCCCGGCCTGGTTGCCACGGGCAAGCTGGCGCAGGATCTTGCGGTGTTCCTGCCAGGTCTCCATGGCGCGTTCCGGGCGAATGAACGGCAGCTTCTGGCTCTCCAGGAAAATGTCCTGGTTGGTGGTGATCACCTGCAGCATGGCGTGGTTGCCACTGGCTTCCAGCAGGCGACGGTGAAAGGCGAAGTCCAGGCGCGCGGCGGCCTCGAAATGGCCAGCACGCAGCTCCTGGCGCATCGACTCGACATTGGCTTCGAGCGCATCGATGTCCGCTGCCGTCAGGTACAGCGCCGCCAAGCCGGCGGCAAACCCTTCGAGTGCATAGCGCAACTGGAACGTATCGACGGCGGATACCTGTTCGGCATAGGGCCAGGAGAAACCGGTAGCGGGTGGCGGCGCCTGGACGAATACTCCCTTGCCCGGCTGTACGCTCACCAGCCCCAAGGCGCTCAAGGAGGACAGCGCCTCGCGCAGGGAGGCGCGGCTTACACCCAACTGCTCTGCCAGGTCACGTTGGGAGGGCAGGGCATCACCAGGCTGGTAGTCGCCGTCCTGGATCAGCCTGCGGATAGCCTGCAAAGCGATTTCCGGAACTGCACGGGGGAGTGTGTCGAGCATCTGTTCAGACCAGCTGGCAAGGGGTCTGCGCTTTTTAAAGGCTTTAGCGGTTGCCTGGCAAGTCTCGCCCCACGCTGACGCAACGGGGCAGGTGGCTGCACGAAAGGGGGGCGATGGCAGAGCGATTGGTGCTATCTGTTCAGACCAGTAAGACCGCGTGATGCCAAGGGGCGAAAGCGTATTCCGGGGCTGCCGGGCAACACTGGCACGGCCTGTGCTTTTCGGGCTAGGCAACTTCTTCGCATGCACCCGAGGCATTTTCCATGAAAAACATCCGTACCCTGTTTCTGGCCACCCTGCTTTGCGGCGGCGTCATGAGCGTTTCTCAGGCCCAGGCCGATGCGCTGGCCGACATCACTGCCCGGGGCGTGCTCAAGGTCGCCGTACCCCAGGACTTCCCTCCCTTCGGCTCGGTAGGGCCGGACCTCAAACCCCGCGGCCTGGACATCGACACCGCGCAACTGCTGGCTGACAGGCTCGGCGTCAAGCTGGCGCTGACCCCGGTCAACAGCACCAATCGCATTCCGTTCCTCACGACCGGCAAGGTCGACCTGGTGATTTCCAGCCTGGGCAAGAACGCCGAGCGAGAAGCGGTGATCGATTTTTCCCGCCCCTACGCACCGTTCTACCTGGCAGTGTTCGGGCCGGCCGAGACGTCGGTCGACGATATCGGTGCCGTTGCCGGCAAGACCATCAGTGTCACGCGTGGCTCGATCGAGGACATGGCGTTATCCGCGGTCGCCCCACAGGGTACGATCATCAAGCGCTTCGAGGACAACAACTCGACCATCGCCGCCTACCTGTCGGGCCAGGTCGAGCTGATCGCCAGCGGCAGCGTGGTGATGGCTGTCATTGCCGAGAAGAACCCGGGCAAGGTGCCGGTGATGAAGGTCAAGCTCAAGGACTCGCCCGTGTACGTGGGCCTGGCCAAGCAGGAGCCGGCCTTGCTCGAGAAGGTCAACGCCACCCTGGATGCGGCCAAGGCCGACGGCAGCCTCAACCGCAATGCCGAAAAATGGCTGAAGCAGCCATTGCCGGCCGACCTTTGAACGGCCCTGGAGTCGCTGACCCATGGCCTATCAATTTGATTTTTCCCCGGTGCTGGCCCAGGGCGGCCTGCTGCTCGAAGGGGCTGTGTTCACGCTTGAGCTGACGTTGATCGGCACCCTGTTCGGGGTGGCCATCGGTGTGCTTGGCGCGCTGGTGCGCGCCTGGCGACTACGGCCGTTCGATGCCCTGTTCGGCCTCTACGTGGAGCTGATCCGCAACACGCCCTTCATCGTCCAGTTGTTCTTCATCTTCTTCGGCCTGCCCGCGCTTGGCGTTCGGTTGACGGAATGGCAGGCGGCGGTACTGGCCATGGTGATCAACCTTGGCGCCTATTCCACCGAGATCATTCGGGCGGGTATCCAGGCCATCCCCAGAGGGCAACTGGAGGCTGCGGCGGCATTGGCCATGAGCCGTTTCGAGGCTTTTCGCCATGTGGTGCTGCAACCTGCACTGGCCAAGGTCTGGCCGGCCCTGTCGAGCCAGATCGTGATCGTCATGCTCGGCTCGGCGGTATGCTCGCAGATCGCCACAGAGGAACTGTCGTTCGCTGCCAACTTCATCCAGTCGCGCAACTTCCGGGCTTTCGAGACATACCTGCTGACCACGGCCTTGTATCTGGTCATGGCCATCCTGGTGCGCCAACTGCTGGCATGGTTCGGTCGACGCGCGTTGATGGGGAGACGCTGAATGGATTTCACCTTGTGGGACATCGTGCGCAACCTGCTCGCAGGCTTGCAATGGACCTTGCTGCTGTCGCTGGTGGCATTCGTCTGTGGTGGTATTGCCGGGCTGTTGCTGCTGTTGGCGCGCATCTCCGATAGCCGGTTGCTGCGTGGCGCGGCGAGGAGCTACATCGAGCTGTTCCAGGGGACGCCGCTGCTGATGCAGCTGTTCATGGTGTTTTTCGGCATCGCCCTGTTCGGCATCGATGTGTCGGCCTGGATGGCGGCGGCCATCGCCTTGACGCTGTTCACCAGTGCCTTTCTCGCCGAGATCTGGCGGGGCTGCGTCGAGTCCATACCACATGGCCAGTGGGAGGCCTCCGGCAGCCTGGCCATGAGCCGTCTGGAGCAGTTGCGCCATGTGATCCTGCCCCAGGCCCTGCGCATTGCCGTCGCACCGACAGTCGGGTTCTCGGTGCAGGTGGTCAAGGGCACGGCGGTGACCTCGATCATCGGTTTCACCGAGCTGACCAAGACTGGCGGCATGTTGGCCAACGCCACTTTTGAACCGTTCCTGATCTACGGTCTGGTGGCCGTGGGTTACTTCGTCCTTTGCTACCCGCTCTCGCTGAGCGCCCGTTATCTGGAGAGGAAGCTGCATGCCCCTGCTTAGAGTGTCCGCATTGCACAAGTACTACGGCGACAACCATGTGCTCAAGGGGGTCGACCTGGCGATCGAGGAGGGCGAGGTGGTCGCCATCATCGGCCGTAGCGGTTCCGGCAAGAGTACCTTCCTGCGAACCCTCAACGGCCTGGAGTCGATCAGCGACGGGGTGATCGAGGTGGATGGCGAATACCTGGATGCCAGCCGCGCCGACTTGCGCTCGCTGCGGCAGAAGGTTGGCATGGTGTTCCAGCAGTTCAACCTCTTCCCTCACCTGACCGTGGGCCAGAACGTCATGCTTGCGCCCCAGGTGGTGAAGAAGGCCGGCAAGGCCGAGGCCCGCCAGTTGGCCGAACAGATGCTCGCCAGGGTTGGACTGGGCGACAAGTTCGACGCCTACCCGGACCGCCTTTCCGGCGGCCAGCAGCAGCGGGTGGCGATTGCCCGGGCGCTTGCCATGTCGCCCAAGGTGTTGCTGTGCGACGAGATCACCTCGGCGCTCGACCCCGAGCTGGTCAATGAGGTGCTCGGTGTGGTGCGCCAGCTGGCCAGTGAAGGCATGACCCTGATCATGGTCACCCACGAAATGCGTTTTGCCCGGGAAGTCGGTGACAAGCTGGTCTTCATGCATCAGGGCAAGGTCCACGAGACGGGCCATCCGCGCGAGGTTTTCGCGGCCCCCCGGACAGCAGAGCTGGCGAACTTCATCGGTAGCGTGGCAGGGGGTTAGGGTCCATCGTGTTGCCCTGCGAAGGCGCCAGTGCCGATTCGGCGCGGCCCCTTACCCCGCATGCCTCAGGATGTAGCGAATGAAGGCATCCAGTTTGGGTAGCGCGCTGCGCTGGCGCAGATAGACCAGGTTGACCGGGCGGGTAGCGGGCAGGAAGTCGTCAAGCAGTGTGACCAGGCGCCCTGCGCGAAGGTCCTCGGCCACCAGGAACTCGGGTTGCAGCAGGATCCCGTTGCCTGCCAGGGCGGCCAGCCGCAGTGCCTGGCCATCGTTGCTTTTCAGCACCCAGTGTTCCGGCCAGGGGTATTCCTTGCCAGCGTCCAGCAAGGGCCAGGTGAAACGGTTGGTCCATGTGGAGTGCGCCAGTAACCTGTGCCCGGCCAGGTCTGCCGGAACGGCTGGGCGCCCGTGCCTGTCCAGGTAGCCGGGGGCGGCGCAGATCACCATCCGATAGGGGCGCAGTGCCTTGGCCACCAGATCTGCATCACCCAGGTTGCCAATGCGCAAAGCAGCATCGAACCCCTCGGCCATCAGGTCGACGACACTGTTGCTGAGCACCAGATCAACGCGCACGTCCGGGTGTTCGGTGAGAAAGCCGGCAACCAGCGGCGCGAGCAGCGACGAGCCCAGGGTCATGGGGGCGCTGATACGCAATAGTCCGCTGGGTGCCTGTTGCAAGCTTTCAACGCGCTCATAGGCCTTGCGAACCTGGTCCAGTGCCTGCCTGGACTCTTCGTAGAACACGCGGCCTGCTTCGGTGACGTGCATGCGCCGGGTACTGCGCTGGATCAGTTCGACCTGCATTGCATCTTCAAGTTGGCGGATATACCTGCTCACCATTACCACTGACAGGTCCAGGTGCTCGGCGGCCTGGCTGAAGCTGCCCTGTTCGGCGACGCTGACAAATACCTCCATGGCGCGCAGGCGGTCCATATTTTAACTCCTGGTTAAATATGATTGAACAATACCTGTATTTATTAACAAATTGTTTTTGCTTACCGTGAAGACTGTCAAGTCATCAATGAGGTATGCCCCGTGGCGCCCTTGCATTCGCTGCTCGAACATTTTCCACAAGTCAGCCTCGTCGACCGGCCAACACCCATTCAGCGCCTTGAAGGCCTTGAGCATTCGCTCGGGCTGCTTAAGCGCGGCATCAAGCTGTTCGCCAAGCGTGACGATTACATGGCCCTGGGCGGCGGTGGCAACAAGCTGCGAAAGCTTGAGTTTCACCTTGGCGAGGCCCTTCGAGACAAGGTGGATGTGGTCGTGACAATGGGTGGGCTGCAATCCAATCATGCACGTTTGACTGCGGCAGCCTGTGCGAAGCTGGGCATGCGTTGCGAACTTGTGCTGGGCCGTGCCGTACCCCGGGACGATGAAGAGTACGAGCACAACGGCAATGTGCTTCTGGATGAGCTGTTCGGGGCCGTCGTGCATATCGTGCCTGAAGGTTTTACCACGGCGAGTTGGGCCGACACCCGTGCACAGGAACTGCAAATGCAGGGCTGCAAGGTCAAGGTTATTCCCACCGGCGGCTCGACAGCCGTGGGGGGCCTGGGCTATGCCAAGGCCGCGCTGGAAATCGCCCGGCAGGAAGCCAGCATGGGCCTGAAGTTCACGCACATGGTCATGGCCAATGGCAGTTCCGGCACCCATGCGGGCATGGCCGCCGGGTTTGCTGCGATGGGGCGGGCGCCGGGCTTCATCAAGTCCTTTGCAGTACTTGCCGAGGCGCCTGAATCGCACCGTCGCACGCTTGAACTTACCCGGCAGACCTTGGAACTGCTTGGCAGCGAGCAGGTTATCGAGCCGCCAATGATTGCCGTCGATGGTGCACATCGCGGCGCGGGCTATGGTGTTCCGACGAAGGCCATGTTGTCGGCGTTGCAACTCATGGCCCGTTCCGAGGGGCTGTTGCTTGATCCGGTCTACTCCGGAAAAGCGTTCGCCGGCCTGGTCGCCGACCTGGAAAGCGGCTTGTACGCACAGGGTGACAACATCTTGCTGCTGATGACCGGTGGGGCACCGGGGATCTTCGCTTATCGGTCGGCCCTGCAGGGCGCATAGGTACGAGTGCGCCGGGTGCTTATGCCTGCGCATGATGAATGTGGGGTCTACCTTGAGTAGGCGCACCCGCGGCTGTCGTTTCAATTACCTGAGGTCGTGTGAAATGAGTAACCCCATTCAAGTGCCAAGGATCGCCGATCAAGGTACTGAAGATGTTGATACCGTCGAGACAAACGAGTGGCTGGATGCCCTGGAGGGCGTAGCACGCACCGAGGGCAGTGGGAGGGTGGAATTCCTGCTGCAGCGCCTGGCCGAGCATGCCGGCCACCTGGGGGCTCGAATCGCTGCCAACCCATACTCGCTTTACCAGAACACCATCGCCGTGGAACAGCAACCGGAGTACCCCGGTGATCTGGCGATGGAAGAGCGCATTACCTCGATCATTCGCTGGAACGCGCTGGCCATGGTGGCCAAGGCGAACAAGGCCTATGGCGAGCTGGGCGGCCATATCGCCAGTTACGCCTCTGCCGCGGAAATCTTCGAAGTGGGCTTCAACCATTTCTTCCGTGCCGATACTGCACAAGGCAAAGGCGACCTGGTGTATTTCCAGCCGCATTCCGCGCCAGGTGTCTATGCCCGCGCTTTCCTGGAGGGCCGGCTTGAGCAACAGCAACTCGAGCGTTATCGGCAGGAGGTGGATGGCGGCGGGCTGTGCTCCTATCCCCACCCTTGGCTCATGCCGGACTTCTGGCAGTTTCCGACCGGCTCCATGGGCATCGGCCCGATCAGCGCGATCTATCAGGCCCGCTTCCTGCGCTACCTGCAACACCGTGGCATTGCCTCGACCGAAGGGCGTCATGTCTGGGGGGTATTCGGCGATGGCGAGATGGACGAGCCGGAATCGGTCGCAGCACTGTCGCTTGCCGCACGGGAGAAGCTGGACAATGTCACCTTCGTGATCAACTGCAACCTGCAGCGGCTTGACGGGCCTGTGCGCGGTAACGGGCAAATCATCCAGGAGCTGGAATCGCTGTTCAAGGGTGCTGGCTGGAACGTTATCAAAGTGGTCTGGGGCTCGGGCTGGGATGCCCTGTTCGCCCGGGATCACCACCACGTTCTGCTGCGCCGCCTGGCCAGCACCGTCGATGGCCAGTACCAGGCCCTGGGTGCCAACGATGCAGCCTACAACCTTGCGCATTTCTTCGACCTCGACCCGGAGCTGCACGCGCTGGTCGCTCACATGAGCCCGGCCGAAATCGATGGCCTGCGTCGCGGCGGCCACGATTTTCGCAAGTTGCACGCTGCATTCGACGCAGCGAAGCGCCACAAGGGGCACCCGACGGTCATCCTGGCGAAGACCAAGAAAGGCTTTGGCATGGGCCAGGCCGGCGAATCGCGCAACACCGCGCACCAACAGAAGAAACTGGACGTCGAGGCGCTCAAGGCGTTTCGGGACCGTTTTGCGCTGCCGCTGGATGACCAGGCAGTGGAGGAGATGCGCTTTTATCGACCGCACGATGACAGCCCAGAACTGCGCTACTTGCATGCCCGTCGGCAGTCGCTGGGTGGTTACCTGCCTCGACGCACCAGCCTGGCCCCCAGCATCGCGGTACCGCCGCTTGCCGACTATGCGCGGTTCGCCCTGGCCCCTGACGATCGGGAAATCTCCACCACGATGGCTGTGGTCCGGCTCTTCACCAACCTGCTCAAGGACAAGCAGCTCGGCCCACGCATCGTGCCCATCGTGGCCGACGAGGCGCGTACCTTTGGCATGGCCAATCTGTTCCGCCAGGTTGGCATCTATTCACCGGTTGGCCAGCTCTACGAACCGGAAGACGCCGGTGCATTGCTGTACTACAAGGAATCCACCGACGGCCAGTTGCTGGAGGAGGGCATTACCGAAGCCGGTGCTGTCTCTTCGTGGGTCGCCGCAGCGACCTCCTACAGCGTCAACGGCGAGCCGATGCTGCCGTTCTATATCTACTATTCGATGTTCGGTTTCCAGCGCATCGGCGACCTGATCTGGGCGGCTGCCGACCAGCGCGCCCGTGGTTTCCTGATCGGTGCCACCGCTGGCCGCACTACCTTGGCGGGCGAGGGCCTGCAACACCAGGACGGTACCAGCCAGCTCATCGCCTCGACGGTGCCTAACTGCCGCGCCTACGACCCGGCGTTCGCCAGTGAGGCGGCCGTGATCATCGACCATGGCAGCCGACGCATGCTCGAGCAGCAGTGCGATGAGTTCTACTACCTGACGGTGACCAACGAGAACTACACCCAGGCCCCGCTGCAGGACAGCGAACACGACGATGTGATCCGTGGCATGCGCCTGTACGGCACGCGCGGAACGGAGGAGCCTGCGGTACGCCTGCTGGGTTCCGGCGCCATCATGCGGGAGGTGATCGCCGCCGCCGAGCTGCTGCTGCAGGACTGGGGTATCAGCAGCCAGATCTGGAGTGTCACCAGTTTCTCGGAGCTGGCACGCGATGCTCGCGAGGTAGAGCGCCAGCGCCTTTTCGGCAGCCAGTCCGAAGGGCAGAGCCACTTGCAGCGCTGCCTGCCCGGGCCTGTGCCGGTGGTGGCGGCCAGCGACTACGTGCGTGCTTATGCCCAGTTGATCGCTGCCCATGTCAGCGCGCCGTTCACCGCCCTGGGTACCGATGGCTTTGGCCGGAGTGACACGCGCTCGGCACTGCGTCGCTTCTTCGAGGTTGATCGTCAGCACATTGCCCTGGCGGCATTGGCAGGCATCGATCCTGGCAAGCACGCCGCAGCGCTGCAGCGTTATGGCATCGACGCACGTGCCGAGGCACCCTGGAACCGCTGAGCCTCGGCAGCCTTGGCCTGGCCTACGCCATCCGGCGTAACGCCACGGCCATGGCCCCGCCAAGTACCGGCATGCCCAGCAGCAGTTCGAATGAAGATTTCACGGTGTTGCATGAAAGGTCTCAAGTCGTTCGAAATATGACTTGGACGGTCTTGGTGGGTGGCGCATAGGATTGCAGCCACTGGAGTTCACAACCGACTCCCTCATCAGGAAAATGCACATGAACCTCAAATCACTTATCGCCAACCCGCTGGGCTTCGGTACCGCCCCACTGGGCAACATGTTCCGCAACGTGCCTGAAGACGAAGTACAGGCTACCGTCGATGCCGCCTGGAACAACGGCGTGCGCTACTTCGACAGCGCGCCGTTCTACGGTGCCGGCCTCTCCGAAAGCCGTCTGGGCAATGCCCTGGCCGCTCGCCCACGTGACGAGTACGTGCTCAGCACCAAGGTCGGCCGCATCATCCTCGACGAACTGGAAGACCCGGCTGCCCGTGAACTGGGCGAAAAAAGCGGCCTGTTCGAGCACGGCAACCGCAACCGCATCGTCAACGACTACAGCGCCGACGCCACCCTGCGCTCGATCGAAGACAGCCTGCGCCGCCTGAAGACCGACCGCCTGGACATCGTCTGGATCCACGACATCGCCCAGGACTTCTACGGTGACGAATGGCTGAGCCAGTTCGAAGTCGCCCGTACCGGTGCCTTCCGCGTACTGACCCGTCTGCGTGAAGAAGGTGTGATCAAGGCCTGGGGCCTGGGTGTGAACCGCGTCGAGCCGATCGAGCTGACCCTCGACCTGGAAGAAGCCCGTCCGGACGGCTTCCTGCTGGCCGGCCGCTACTCGCTGCTGGACCACGACCGCGCACTGCAACGCGTCATGCCGCAAGCGGTGGAGCAGGGTGTCGGCATTGTCGTGGGTGGCCCGTACAGCTCGGGTGTTACCGCTGGCGGCGAGCACTTCGAGTACCAGAAAGCCACCCAGCCGGTGCTGGCCAAGCTCGAGCGCATCCGTGCCGTGGCCCGTGCCCATGGCGTGGATGTGAAGGCGGCGGCCCTGCAGTTCGCCCTGGCCCACCCGGCCGTGGTCTCGGTGATCCCGGGCTCCACCCGCCCTGCACACGCCAACGAAGACCTCGCCGCCCTGAGCAAGGTGATTCCGATGGCCTTCTGGAACGACCTGCGCCAGCAAGGGCTGATCAACGCCAAGGCTCCGGTACCTGCTGTTTAAACCGATCTTGCAGGGCCGCTTGGCGGCCCTGTCTACCCCGAATCAATGGGGCCACGCCCCGAGGAGAATCACCATGGCAACTGCACAAGCTTCCATCACCCTGGCAACCGATGCCAATCGCGTCTGGCAACTGATTGGCGGTTTCGACGCGCTGCCCGACTGGCTGCCGTTCATTCCCGAAAGCACCCTGAGCGAAGGCGGCCGCGTTCGTACCCTGAAAAGCGTGGCTGGCGACACCATCGTCGAGCGCCTGCTGGACTTCAACGAAGCCGGCCGCAGCTACAGCTACACCATCCTCACAGGCCCGGCTCCGGTGCGTGACTACCAGTCGACCCTGCGTGTGGTGGCTGAAGGTAGCGGCTCTCGCGTGGAATGGTCCGGCTCGTTCGTGCCGGTGGGTATCAGCGATGCTGAAGCAACCGCGCTGTTTGCCGGCATCTACGAAGATGGCCTGGC
Source organism: Pseudomonas sp. LS.1a (assembly GCF_022533585.1). NCBI lineage: Bacteria > Pseudomonadati > Pseudomonadota > Gammaproteobacteria > Pseudomonadales > Pseudomonadaceae > Pseudomonas > Pseudomonas sp. LS.1a. The sequence continues at coordinate 3,823,779 of NZ_CP092827.1, read as the reverse complement.
GGCGCTGAAGAAAGGGCTGGAAGGCTAGGCGGTTTTCTGGAAGGGCTTGCCCGGCGACAGTGTCAGGATTCGAACCCTGGAACGTCGCTTGGGGGCCGGCTAACACGTCGGCAGAGTTTCCAGGTAGCACCAGAACTCATCGGCAATCAGTGACAAGGGAGAGGTCCTACGGCTCTATCGGAAGTTTCACTGCCCAGTCCGGTTTGTACACCTTAAGGGTGTCGCTACCATCAGGGTTCGGCGCTTCCAGGGAGATTTCAGTGACCTTTTCCGGCCATACAAGAAAACCGGGGTTAGTAGCGTGAACCGGCCCTTGTGTTCACCCAGGAGCTTTCTGTGCTCGGCCTTGTTGATTCTGTTGTGTCTATTGGGTGTATTCCCGCTGGATGTAATCCTGCCATCATTCCCTGCGCTCGCAGACGAGTTTCACGTCGAGTCACAGCAGATAGCCTACTCGGTGAGCTTCTTTGCGTTTGGTGTCGCCTTGGCGCAAATCGTGATCGGGCCATTGTCGGATGGCATGGGGCGCAAGCGGTTGTTGCTCGCTGGGTTGGGAGTGTCCATTGCAGGGGCAGTGGGTTGTGTACTTTCAACCCGCTATGAGACGTTCATGGCGTTCCGTTTGCTGCAGGCCCTGGGTTGCGGGAGTTTCGTGCTGGGCCAGGCGCTCGTGCAGGATCTGTACAGTGGTAGACAGCGCAATGCCATGCGGATCCTGCTGATCAGCGCAAGTGGGCTGTTCATTTCGTTGTCACCGGTCGCAGGCGCTTTTCTCCAACAATCCTTTGGCTGGAAAGGCAGCTTTACGGTATTCGCTTTCATAGCCGTGATCGTTTCATGCCTGTCATATGCATTGCTGCAGGACACGCCTGCATCGCGAGGCCGTAGTTCGGGCATGCGCAGCTATTGGGTCATGCTGCGTGATACGACCTATCTTGCGCACTCCCTGCTGTCCAGCCTCGCGTTTGCCTGCCATTTTTCCTTCATCGTGGTCGCGCCATTGGCGTTGATGGACCGCCTGGGGCTGACGCCATATCAATTCTCGGTGGTATTTATCGCCTATGGGCTTGCGTATATCGCTGGCGGAGCAGCTGCGACCTACTTGAACAATCGTGTAAGCCCGCAGGTTCAGATCAAGACAGGATTCCTGCTTATAGCTGCCGGGGGCATCACACTGTTGATCTGGGAGCAGCTAGCGGGATTGACGGTGGCGGGGCTGCTGCTGTCGATGATCATCTGCACGACCGGGACAACGCTGGTGCGTCCTGCTGCAACGACCCAAGCCTTGGCGCGCTACCCGCATCAGGCCGGTGCGGCAGCGTCGCTCAATACGACGTTGTTGTTCGTAGGTGGTGGTTTGGCTGGCAGTCTTGTTGCTGGCGTCGAAAGCGAACTGCCGATGAGCCTGGGGCTTTTGTTCCTGGGTGTCAGTTTGTGCGGATGGCTACTGCTTGCATGCCTGACGGAAACGCTATCGAGCACTCGAACTTGATAGCAAGCGAGCCATCCTCGGTGAAAGCGATTACGGCGTAGCTGAGGTGTTGATCAGGCCCAGATACCAAACAGCACCAACGCCGCCACGCCAAGTCCGACCGCAACCGAACAGCCGCCCAACGACAGTGCCGCCCGACCTTGCCGGTACCAGCCGTCCTGGCCCAGTTGCCGTGCCGGTGCCAACAGGCTGCGCCAGTGCAGTTCCGTGTCATGGAACGCCTGCAGATTCGCCATGTCCGCATCCAGCCAACGGCGAAAATCAATCCGCTCGCAGGCCGTTACCTGTGGGCTCTGCAAGCGCACGTACCATTGCCCGGCAACACTCGCCAGCACATCCCGGCGCGAGCGGCCGGCCTGCAGTGCCTGGTCCATGTGCCGCTCGATGCTCGCCAATGGCAGGTCGAGGCGGGCGGCGATGCTGGCGAAATCCAGTTGGTCGAGGCGGTTGAGCAGGAACACCTGTTGCACACGCCGTGGCAGGCGCTTCAGGGCGTACAGCAGGGCGTCGTCGACATGATGTTCGGCAGCAGGGCCTGGGTGCTCAAGGGGCAGCAGCAGACGGGTCATGGACAGCTCCTTGCTCTGGTAAGGGGGAGAGGGGTGGGGGCATCTTCCGTGATGCATGATCAGCGTAGGTGAAACGAGATTGATTCTCAAGTGCTGATTCCGCAAAGTTTTGTAATGAGCGTTCACGCCCTGAAACACCTTTGCTATCATGCGCGCCATCACGATCTTCATTAGCCTGAAGAGCCAAAAAAAAGACCCAGCAAAAAGCCGGGTCAAAAACCGTGATTAGCCTGATGAGGAGATAATCTGAGAGCGACCTAAGCTCCAGGTTATCCAGCAGATCTTGCGATCAGCTGAGTGCAATAATAATCGTTATCATTTGCCAGTCAAATGAATTTTCGCTAATCCGGTAAAAAAGTTTTACCGGTGCGCTTCCTTGTCCCGGCAATCGGGGCTTTGCCGTTACCCGGCCATCACGTTCTCTCCCTTCTTTTCGTCTCTACAAACCCGGTTCCCCGGTGCGTTTGTGCTCCAGCAGTGCGCGGGCCATGTCCATCATGTGCATCAGGGCGAAGGTCAGCTCGCGCTGGCTGCCCTGCTGGTGGGTTGCGGTCTCCTGTGCGGTGGCGGCGGCGCAGCGCAGCAGGGCGATGGCGTGCTCCTGCGCCTGGTCGGTGGTTACGCCCTGGTGCAGGGTCCAGATCTTGTTGTCCAGAGTGGGACGCGGTGGGTTGGGGTTGAGGTAGTAGTCGAGAGCGCGGCGGGCGGCTTCGCTGTCGAGATCTGTTTCGTCGTTTTTCGGATGTTTCATCGCGATACCTTCTGATTTCCCTTCAAACACGCGGGAATCACAGGATAGGTCAGTCTGTACTATCTATCGAAAAATAAATAATTCAGATTGTGTATTGCTGCGAGTAATACAGTCCGTATTGTTGCCGCTCATGGAAAACTGGAACGCATTTCTCAAGCGCTACAAGCGCGAACACAATCTCAGCCAACTGAAGCTGGCCGAACGCCTGGGCATGACTCAGGGGGGCGTGGGGCATTGGCTGCGTGGCACGCGGCGGCCGACGCTGGAAACCATCAACGAAAAGCTCGAAAAACTTGGGCTGGTGTTTCTGGAAGCCCAAGTCATGGTGGTGGAGCGCGATATCGTGCGCGAATCGCCTGGTCACTATGCGGCTGAACAGCCGGTTTCGGCCGAAGCGCTGCTGTATGCGAGCTTTCGCTTCCCGGTGCTGAGTTGGGCTGACTTGCAGGGGCCTTTGCCAGAGACAAGCAAGGCCCACGAACAGACGGACTATATGCCCGCAGGCAATGCATTCTGGTTGGTGGTGGAAAACGACTCGATGAATGCCGCCAGCGGCAAGAGCGTGCCTGAGGGCATGCGTGTGCTGGTGGATACCGGCCTGCCGGCAGAACCAGGGAGGTTGGTAATCGCGCGGCAGCCCGGGCGGCCGGCAGTATTGCGGCAGTTGGTCGAGGAGGGCGGAGACAAGATGCTCAAGCCGCTGAATACGCGCTATCCGACAGTCCTGTGTGAAGAAGGCTGCGAGTTTCTGGGCGTGGTCGTGCGGGGGCACGAGGTTTTCTAGCTTGCCGGGGCCGCTTTGCGGCCCTTTCGCGACACAAGGCCGCTCCCACAGCGGTCGCGTCGGGTTTGATCGTGACGCACGCCTTTGCAGGAGGCTCATGGCAGCGATGAATATGGATAAATGGATCGCCCTGGTCCGTACCCGGATGGAAGAGCTAGGGCTCACTCAGGAACAGCTGGCCGAGCGCGTTGGCGTGTCTCAAGGCAGCGTGGGGCATTGGGTGAACAAGCGGCGTCAGCCGAAGATCGAGTCGATGAATCGCACGCTCGTCGAGATTGGCATGCCCCATTACAGCGTCAGCTTGCAGCTGCGCATTCAGGGGCAGGACGGGGAGCGGAGCGTTTACGAGATGGATGGGGCCGATGACGACGTGGACCTCATGCAATACATCGTGTGCTTCCGCTACCCGGTGCTGGGCTGGGATGAGCTAGGTATCGCAGAGGGGGTGGAGCCAGGTGTGTTCGAGCAGACTGACTACCTGGCCCAAGGCAAGGCGTTCTGGCTGACCGTCGAGAATGATGCGATGAGTGCCGCCAGTGGCCGCAGTGTGCCGCAGGGTATGCGGATGTTGGTGGACCCTGGGGTAGATGCCGAGCCAGGGCGTTTGGTTATCGCTCGTCAGCCGGGCAAACCGGCGATCTTCCGTGAGTTGGCGGAGGAAGGTGGGCAACGGTACCTGAAGGCACTTAACAGCAACTACCCGGCGCTGCTGTGTGAGGATGGCTGCGAGTTTCTGGGGGTGGTCGTGCGGGTGCATGGCTCCTTCTAGATTGCCGGGGCTGCTGCGCAGCCCTTTCGCGACACAAGGCCGCTCCCACAGGTACGGTGCATGCCTTGAGGTTGGCGCGGTACTTGTGGGAGCGGCCTTGTGTCGCGAAAGGGCCGCAAAGCGGCCCCCAGGACGCTTACTCTGCCAAATCGACCAGCACCGTCCCTTCGCTGACCATATCCCCTTCCTGGCAGAACAACGCCTTCACCGTGCCGCCATGCGGCGCGCGAATGCTGTGCTCCATCTTCATGGCTTCCAGCACCACCAGCGCCGTACCCGCTTCCACCACCTGCCCCGGCTCCACCAGCACCCGCACGATGCTGCCGTTCATGGGCGCACCCAGGCCACCCTGGTGGCTATGGCTGGCCTCGGCCTCGGCAATCGGGTCGAAGGATTCGATGGCATGCATCTCACCCTCCCAGTGAAGGTACAGCGTGCCACCGCGGCGGATCGCCAGATGCTGGCGACGCACGCCCGCCTGGTCATGTACCAACTGCTCGCCCACCAGCTGCCAGGTAGACGCAGCGCTGCGCTCCAGGGCTACTGCCTGGTCCTGCCCGCCACTCACCAGATGCAGGCTGCTGCGCGCCGGCAAGCCAAGGCGCAGGCCATTGCGCTCGGCCCATGGCGAACTGCGGTCGTCCTCCCGCTGATGTGCGGCCTGACCCTGCAGCCAGGCCTCGGCCGCCGCTTCCCAGAAGCCTGCCGGCAGCGCTTGCGGTGCGGGCAGCAAAACCGCCTGATGACGCGGAATGAAGCCGGTATCCAGCTCCGCTGCCGCAAACGCCGGGTGGGCGAGAATGCGCCGCAGGAAGGCGATGTTGGTCTTCAACCCGCCAATGGCAAACTCGTCGAGCATGGCCAGCAAGCGCAGGCGTGCCTGTTCGCGGTCTTCGCCCCAGGCGATCAGCTTGCCCAGCATCGGGTCGTAGAACGGCGACACCACATCGCCTTCGCTGACCCCGCTGTCCACCCGTCGCCCTTCGCCGGCTGCCGACTCGCGGTACAGCGCCAGCTTGCCGGTGGCGGGCAGGAATTCGTTGGCCGGGTCTTCGGCGTACAGGCGCACTTCGATGGCATGGCCGATCAGCGGCACCTGGTCCTGGGTAATCGGCAGGGCCTCGCCGCAGGCCACGCGAATCTGCCAGGCCACCAGGTCCAAGCCGGTAATGGCTTCGGTGACCGGGTGCTCCACCTGCAGGCGGGTGTTCATCTCCATGAAGAAGAACTCGCCGCGGGCATCGAGCAGAAACTCCACGGTACCGGCGCCCACGTAGCCGATGGCCTGGGCTGCGCGTACCGCCGCCTCACCCATGGCCCGGCGCAATTCGGGTGACAGGCCTGGTGCTGGGGCTTCTTCCACCACTTTCTGGTGACGACGCTGGATCGAACAATCACGCTCGTTGAGGTACAGGCAGTTGCCGTGCTGGTCGGCGAATACCTGGATTTCCACGTGACGAGGCTTGAGCACGTATTTTTCCACCAGCATGCGCGCATCGCCGAACGATGACTGCGCCTCACGCTGTGCCGAGGCCAGGGCGTCGGCCAGCTGGCTTTCCTCCTCGACCACTTTCATGCCCTTGCCACCGCCGCCGGCGCTGGCCTTGAGCAGCACCGGGTAGCCGATGCGTTCGGCGGCGGCGCGGAAGGTGTCCAGGTCCTGGGCTTCGCCGTGGTAGCCCGGCACCAGCGGCACGCCAGCGGCTTCCATCAGCGCCTTGGCCGCCGACTTGCTGCCCATGGCGTCGATGGCGCTGGCCGGTGGGCCGAGGAAGATCAGCCCGGCCTCTTCGATGGCGCGGGCAAAGCCCGCGTTCTCGGACAGGAAGCCATAGCCCGGGTGGATGGCCTGGGCGCCGCTGGCCTTGGCGGCGGCCAGCAGCTTGTCGACCAGCAGGTAGCTTTCGGCAGCCTTGGTGCCGCCGAGGTCGACGCGGATATCGGCTTCGCGGCTGTGCCGGGCATCACGGTCGGTGGCGCTGTGCACGGCGACAGTGGTCAGGCCCATGGCCTTGGCGGTGCGCATCACCCGGCAGGCGATTTCGCCGCGGTTGGCGACCAGCAGGGTGGTCAAAGCGGGGCGGCTCATGGGCGCGGCTCCTTCTTGTCATCGGTTTGCCAGGCGGGGCGGCGTTTTTCCAGGAAGGCGCGCAGGCCCTCCTGGCCTTCGGCGCTGACGCGGATGCGGGCGATGGTGTTTTCGCAATAGCGGCGCAGCGCCGGGCTGAGTTCGCCGGCGTCCACTTCGCGCAGCAGGTCCTTGGTGGCGCGCAGCGCTTGCGGGCTGTTCTGCAGCAGGTTGGCGACCCAGGCTTCGACCTGGGCGTCCAGTTCGCTGGCCGGGTACACCTCGGCCAGCAGGCCCAGCTCGCGGGCCCGCACGCCACTGAAACGTTCGGCGGTGAGGGCGTAGCGGCGTGCGGCGCGCTCGCCGATGGCCTTGACCACGAACGGGCTGATCACTGCCGGGGCCAGGCCGATGCGCACTTCCGACAGGCACAGCTGGGCGTCTTCGGCGCCGATGGCCATGTCGCAGCAGCTGATCAGGCCCAGCGCGCCACCAAAGGCGGCACCTTGGACCACGGCCAGGGTCGGCACCTTGAGGCGGTGCAGGGCATACATCAGTTCGCCCAGCTCGCGGGCATCATCCAGGTTGGTGTTGAAGTCCAGCTGCGCCGACTGCTGCATCCAGGCCAGGTCGGCGCCGGCGCTGAAGTGTCGGCCACGGCCGCGCAACAGCACGAAGCGCAGGCTGGCGTCCTCGGCCAGCTGGTCGAGGGCGACGATCAGTTCGCGGATCATCTGCGCGTTGAAGGCGTTGTTCTTGTCCTCGCGGCTCAGCCACAGGGTGGCGAAGCCGCGCGGGTCGCGGATCACTTCGAGGGTGCTGAAATCGCTCATGGTCACATCCGGAAAATGCCGAAGCGGCTCTGTTCGATCGGTGCGTTCAGCGCGGCGGACAACGCCAGGCCGAGCACGTCGCGGGTCTGTGCCGGGTCGATGACACCGTCGTCCCACAGGCGGGCGCTGGAATAGTAGGGGTGGCCCTGATGCTCGTACTGGTCAAGGATCGGCTGCTTGAGCCGGGCTTCGTCCTCGGCGCTGAACGGGTGGCCACTGCGCTCGCTCTGTTCGCGTTTGACCTGGGCCAGCACGCCGGCGGCCTGTTCGGCCCCCATCACGCCAATCCGCGCGTTGGGCCACATCCACAGGAAGCGCGGGTCGTACGCCCGGCCGCACATGCCGTAGTTGCCGGCACCGAAGCTGCCACCGATGATCACCGTGAACTTCGGCACCTGGGCGCAGGCCACGGCGGTGACCAGCTTGGCGCCGTGCTTGGCGATGCCACCTTCCTCGTACTTTTTACCGACCATGAAACCGGTGATGTTCTGCAGGAACAGCAGCGGGATGCCGCGTTGGCAGGCCAGCTCGATGAAGTGCGCGCCTTTTTGCGCGGCCTCGGCGAACAGGATGCCGTTGTTGGCCAGGATCGCCACCGGGTAGCCGTGCAGGTGGGCGAAGCCGCACACCAGGGTGGTACCGAACAGCGCCTTGAATTCATCGAACACCGAGCCGTCGACCAGGCGCGCGATCACCTCGCGCACGTCGAACGGTTGCTTGGCATCGGCCGGCACCACGCCGTACAGCTCGTCGGCGGCGTACAGGGGGGCCACCGGGGCCTGGCGCTGCAGCTTGCCCAGCTTGTGCCAGTTGAGGTTGGCCACGCTGCGTCGGGCCAGTGCCAGGGCGTGTTCGTCGTTGTCGGCGTAGTGGTCGGCCACGCCGCTGGTGCGGCAGTGCACATCGGCGCCGCCAAGGTCTTCGGCACTCACCACTTCACCGGTGGCGGCCTTTACCAAGGGTGGGCCGGCGAGGAAGATGGTCGCTTGCTGGCGCACCATGATCGCTTCGTCGGCCATCGCTGGCACGTAGGCACCGCCGGCGGTGCACGAGCCCATCACCACGGCAATCTGCGGAATGCCCAATGCGCTCATGTTGGCCTGGTTGAAGAAGATCCGCCCGAAGTGCTCGCGGTCGGGGAACACTTCATCCTGGCGTGGCAGGTTGGCGCCGCCGGAGTCCACCAGGTAGATGCACGGCAGGCGGTTCTGCAGGGCGATGGTCTGCGCACGCAGGTGCTTCTTCACCGTCAGCGGGTAGTAGGAACCGCCTTTGACCGTGGCGTCGTTGGCCACGATCATGCATTCCACGCCTTCGACGCGGCCGATGCCGGCGATTACGCCCGCAGCAGGCACGTCTTCGCCATATACCTCATGGGCGGCCAGTTGGCCGATTTCGAGGAACGGCGAGCCCGGGTCCAGCAGGCGGTCGATGCGCTCGCGTGGCAGCAGCTTGCCACGTGAGGTGTGCCGCTCCTGGGCCTTGGGCCCGCCGCCCTGGGCCACCTGGGCGAGCAGGCCGCGCAGGGCCTGGACCTGTTCGAGCATGGCCGCGCTGTTGCCGGCGAACTCCGCCGAACGCGGGTTGATCTGGGTGTGCAAGGTAGCCATGTGCGCGCGTCCCCTGTGCTCAGCGGGTTTCGTTGAACAGTTCGCGGCCGATCAGCATCCGGCGGATTTCGCTGGTGCCGGCACCGATCTCGTACAGCTTGGCGTCGCGCAGCAGGCGGCCTGCCGGGAATTCGTTGATATAGCCGTTGCCACCCAGAATCTGGATCGCCTCCAGGGCCATTTGCGTGGCGCGTTCGGCGGTGTAGAGGATCACCCCGGCGGCATCCTTGCGGGTGGTCTCGCCACGGTCGCAGGCCTGGGCCACGGCATACAGGTAGGCGCGGCTGGCGTTGAGCTGGGTGTACATGTCGGCGATCTTGCCCTGGATCAGCTGGAACTCGCCGATGCTCTGGCCGAACTGCTTGCGGTCGTGGATGTAGGGCACCACCAGGTCCATGCAGCTTTGCATGATGCCGGTCGGGCCGCCGGACAGCACCACGCGCTCGTAGTCCAGGCCGCTCATCAGCACGCGCACGCCGCCGTTGAGCTGGCCGAGGATGTTTTCTTCCGGCACTTCGACGCCGTCGAAGAACAGCTCGCAGGTGTTGGAGCCGCGCATGCCCAGCTTGTCGAACTTGTTGCTGCGGCTGAAGCCTTTCCAGTCACGCTCGACGATGAACGCGGTGATGCCATGCGCGCCCTTGTCCAGGTCGGTCTTGGCGTAGATCACGTAGGTGTTGGCGTCGGGGCCGTTGGTGATCCAGGTCTTGCTACCGTTGAGCACGTAGTGGTCGCCGCGCTTTTCCGCGCGCAGCTTCATCGACACCACGTCGGAGCCGGCGTTGGGCTCGCTCATGGCCAGGGCGCCGATGTGCTCGCCGCTGATCAGCTTGGGCAGGTACTTGAGCTTCTGCTCGTGGCTGCCGTTGCGGTTGATCTGGTTGACGCAGAGGTTGGAGTGGGCGCCGTAGGACAGGGCCACCGAGGCCGAGCCACGGCTGATTTCTTCCATCGACACCACGTGGGCCAGGTAGCCCAGGCCGGCACCGCCATATTCTTCCGGCACGGTGATGCCCAGCAGGCCCATGTCGCCGAACTTGCGCCACATGTCGGCCGGGAACAGGTTGTCGTGGTCGATTTGCGCGGCGCGCGGGGCCAGTTCGGCGGCGACGAAGGTGCGCACCTGGTCGCGGAGCATGTCGATGGTTTCGCCCAGGGCGAAGTTCAGGGTGGGGTAATGCATGCTGGGGCACCTTCTTGTTCTTGAAATTGGGTAACACCGTAGCTCAAGGGCTATCCACCGGCCCTGTGGGAGCGGGTTTACCCGCGAATGCGTCAGCAGGGCCACCGTCATTGCCTGGATGATCGCATTCGCGGGTAAACCCGCTCCCACAGGGTCGGTGATACGCCGACAAACCCGATGTCGTTTTCACCTTTACGTTAACGTAAACCTGTGGACGGTCACTGTCAATCGACTCATCACCTTTACGTAAACGTAAATCTGCGCCAGAGTATTCCCGCTTGCTTCAGTCGTGCCCAGAACAACCACAAGAAGGGACACCCATGAGTCAACCAAGCTATACCCGCGGTCGCCAGGACCAAGCCTTGCTGACCCAGACCATCGGCCAGGCCTTCGATGCCACCGTGGCCCGTTTTGCCGATGGCGAGGCACTGGTGTCGCGTCACCAGGGCCTGCGCTACAGCTGGCGGCAGCTGGCCGAGCAGGTCGAGGTACATGCCCGTGCCTTGATGGCCTTGGGCGTGAACACCGGCGATCGGGTCGGCATCTGGTCGCCCAACTGCGCCCAGTGGTGCATCCTGCAGCTGGCCAGCGCCAAGGTCGGTGCCATCCTGGTCAACATCAACCCGGCCTACCGCGTGGGCGAGCTGGAATACGTGCTGCGCCAGTCCGGCTGCCGCTGGCTGGTGTGTGCCGATGCCTTCAAGACGTCCGACTACCACGCCATGGTCCAGGAACTGGCACCCGAACTGGCCAGCGCCATCCCGGGTGAAATGGTCAGTGAACGCCTGCCCGACCTGCGCGGTGTGGTCAGCCTGGCCGCCAACCCGCCGGCAGGCTTCCTGCCTTGGCAAGCGCTGGCCGAGCGGGCAGGGCAGACCTCCGTCGAGGCCTGCGCGGCGCGCCAGCAAAGCCTGCAGTTCGACCAGCCGGTGAACATCCAGTACACCTCCGGCACCACTGGCGCGCCGAAGGGCGCCACGCTCAGCCACTACAACATCCTCAACAACGGCTTCATGGTCGGCGAAAGCCTGGGCCTGACCGCACGTGACCGCATGGTGATCCCGGTGCCGCTGTACCACTGCTTCGGCATGGTCATGGCCAACCTCGGCTGCATCACCCATGGCAGCACCATGATCTACCCCAACGACGCCTTCGACGCCGAGCTCACCCTGCGCGCCGTGGCCGAAGAGCGCGCCAGCATCCTTTATGGTGTGCCGACCATGTTCATCGCCATGCTCGACCACCCCGCGCGTGCGCAAATGGACCTGTCGACCCTGCGCAGCGGCATCATGGCCGGCGCCACCTGCCCGATCGAGGTGATGCGCCGGGTCATCGACCAGATGCACATGGCCGAAGTGCAGATCGCCTACGGCATGACCGAAACCAGCCCGGTGTCGCTGCAGACCGGCCCGGACGACGGCCTGGAACTGCGCGTGACCACCGTGGGTCGCACCCAGCCGCAGCTGGAGAACAAGCTGGTGGACGCCGACGGCTGCATCGTCCCGCGCGGCGAGATCGGCGAGCTGTGCACCCGCGGCTACAGCGTGATGCTCGGCTACTGGGACAACCCCCAGGCCACGGCGGATGCCATCGACCCGGCCGGCTGGATGCACTCGGGCGACCTGGCGGTGATGGACGAGCACGGCTACGTACGTATTGTCGGGCGCAACAAGGACATGATCATTCGCGGCGGCGAGAACATCTACCCGCGTGAGCTGGAAGAGTTCTTCTACACCCACCCGGCGGTGGCCGATGCGCAGGTGATCGGCATTCCGTGCAGCCGTTATGGCGAGGAGATCGTCGCCTGGATCAAGCTGCACCCGGGGCACAGTGCCACGGTCGAGGAACTGCAGGGCTGGTGCAAGGCGCGCATTGCGCATTTCAAGGTGCCGCGGCACATCCGCTTCGTCGACGAGTACCCGATGACGGTGACCGGCAAGGTGCAGAAGTTCCGCATGCGCGAGATCAGTGTCGAGGAGCTGTCTGCCGGGTGATGTGTTGCCTGTGCCGGCCTCTTCGCGGGTAAACCCGCTCCCACAGGTATTGCACAGCCTTCGAGGTCGGTGCTGTACCTGTGGGAGCGGGTTTACCCGCGAAGAGGCCGGCCCTGCCAGCACAGAATCCTGGTCTACCCTTAAGCCTCTACCGGTGGCTCCTGGTTGGGCGGGTCGCCCACCGTCGGCGGCACGGTCGGCTTGATCGGCAGCTCGTCCGGGGCTTCTTCCGGCACGGGCGGCGGCAGGCTGGGGTCGTCGATGTTGGGGTCGGGTGTCTCCGGTGGAATGGGAATGTTCATGGCCTGACCTCGCATGGGTAATTGAAGAGGTGCTGCAGGCTTCGACTCCTGGCAGCTGCCGTTCGCTCAATTTTATTGAACCCCACGCCTGTGCCCGGCTCTGAACCCTTACCGCTACCAGCCTGAGGGAGCAAGGTCCGATGTCACGAAACGAGCCCTTCGAAAGCGTGCCCATGGCCAACGATCACCCGGACCAGGCCATCAGCCTGTCCCAGGCGCTGCTGGCGCCACGCATCGTGATCGAAGACACCCAACCCGTGCTCGAAGCCGGTACCTTCGCCACCAAGGCCATCAGTGGCCAACCAGTGGCGGTCAGCAGCAAGGTCTACAGCGACGGCCACGACCGCCTGGCGGTGATGCTTAACTGGCGCCAGGCCCACAGCCGGCGCTGGCATTGCGTGCCCATGCATTCGCCGGGCAACGACCTGTGGCAGGCCGAGTTCACCCCCACCGAACTGGGCCCGCACCTGTTCAGCATCGAGGCCTGGATCGACCCGTTCGCCACCTATTGTCACGACCTGGAGAAGAAGTACCACGCCGGTGTCGAGGTCAGGCTGGAGCTGGAGGAAGGCCGGTTGATGCTGGGCAAGGGCATCGAGTTGTGCGACGGTGCCCTGCGCGAGGAACTTCAGGCCATCCAGCAGCGCCTTTCCACCCTGGATGCCGACGACCAGGTGGCGCTGTTTCTCGACCCGGCCACCGCGCGCCTGATGAGCGATGCCGAGCACCGCAGCTACCTGGCCCGCAGCCGTGAATTCCCCGTCGATGTCGACCGCCCGGCAGCGCAGTTCGCCAGCTGGTACGAGCTGTTCCCGCGCTCGATCACCGACAGCCCCGAGCGCCACGGCACCTTCAATGATGTGCACGAGCGCCTGCCGATGATCCGCGACATGGGCTTCGACGTGCTGTACTTCCCGCCCATTCATCCCATCGGCATGCAGCACCGCAAGGGCCGTAACAATGCCCTGAAAGCCGAGCCCGGCGATCCGGGCAGCCCGTATGCCATCGGCAGCCCGGAAGGCGGCCACGAGGCAATCCACCCGCAACTGGGCAGCCGCGACGACTTCCGTCGCCTGGTGGCCGCGGCGGCCGAACATGGCCTGGAAATCGCCCTCGACTTCGCCATCCAGTGCTCCCAGGATCACCCCTGGCTGAAGGAGCACCCTGGCTGGTTCAGCTGGCGCCCGGACGGCACCATCCGCTATGCCGAGAACCCGCCGAAGAAGTACCAGGACATCGTCAACGTCGATTTCTACGCACCCGACGCCGTGCCCTCGCTGTGGCTGGCCCTGCGTGACGTGGTGGTCGGCTGGGTCGAGGAAGGGGTGAAAACCTTCCGCGTCGACAACCCGCACACCAAGCCACTGCCGTTCTGGCAGTGGCTGATCGCCAATGTGCGCAGCCAGCACCCCGAGGTGATTTTCCTTGCCGAGGCGTTTACCCGGCCGGCGATGATGGCGCGCCTGGGCAAGGTTGGTTATGCGCAAAGCTACACCTACTTCACCTGGCGCAATCACAAACAGGAGCTGCGCGAGTACTTCGAGCAGCTTAACCAGCCGCCGTGGAGCCAGTGCTACCGGCCCAACTTCTTCGTCAATACGCCGGATATAAACCCGTACTTTCTGCACACCTCCGGCCGTGCCGGCTTCCTCATCCGCGCGGCGCTGGCCACCATGGGGTCGGGGCTGTGGGGCATGTACTCGGGCTTCGAGCTGTGCGAAGGCACGCCACTGCCGGGCAAGGAGGAGTACCTGGATTCGGAGAAGTATGAAATTCGCCCGCGCGATTTCAGTCAGCCCGGCAACATCATTGCCGAAATCGCCCAGCTCAACCGCATCCGCCGACAGAACCGCGCCTTGCAGACTCACCTGGGCGTGGCGTTCTTCAACTGCTGGAACGACAACATCCTGTACTTCGCCAAGCGCACGCCGGCGCGCGACAACTACATCCTGATCGCGGTGAGCCTCGATCCGCACAACGCCCAGGAGGCGCATTTCGAATTGCCGCTTTGGGAGCTGGGGCTGGACGACAACGCCGAAACCCATGGCGAGGACCTGATGAACGGCCACCGTTGGTCGTGGTACGGCAAGACCCAATGGATGCGCATCGAGCCTTGGCATTTGCCGTTCGGCATCTGGCGCATCGAAAAGGCCCGTTAACAAAGTGCACGCCATCCGCTGTGGGAGCGGGTTTACCCGCGAAGCAGGCGCCGCGGAGCATGGCACGGGCTTCGCCCGTGTTCGCGGGTAAACCCGCTCCCACAGGGTTCGTGTCAAGTCAGTTGCTTGTGCATTGGGGCCAGAGCAACCTGGAATTGAAAGGAGTCGCATATGGCCAAGCGTTCCCGCCCGGCAGCCTTCATCGACGACCCGCTGTGGTACAAGGACGCCGTCATCTACCAGCTGCACATCAAGTCGTTCTTCGATTCGAACAACGATGGCATCGGCGATTTCGCTGGCCTGATCAGCAAGCTTGACTACATCGCCGAGCTGGGCGTCAACACCCTGTGGCTGCTGCCGTTCTATCCCTCGCCACGTCGCGACGACGGCTACGACATCGCCGAATACAAGGCCGTGCACCCCGACTACGGCAACCTCGCCGATGCCCGCCGCTTCATCGCCGAGGCGCACAAACGCGGCCTGCGGGTCATCACCGAGCTGGTCATCAACCACACCAGCGACCAGCACCCCTGGTTCCAGCGCGCCCGCCATGCCAAGCGCGGCAGCAAGGCGCGGGACTTCTACGTGTGGTCGGATGACGACCAGAAGTACGACGGCACGCGTATCATCTTCCTCGACACCGAGAAGTCCAACTGGACCTGGGACCCGGTCGCCGGCCAGTACTTCTGGCACCGCTTCTACTCGCACCAGCCCGACCTCAACTTCGACAACCCGCAAGTGCTCAAGGCCGTGATCGGGGTGATGCGCTTCTGGCTCGACCTGGGGGTCGATGGCCTGCGCCTGGACGCCATCCCCTACCTGATCGAGCGCGATGGCACCAACAACGAGAACCTCGCCGAAACCCACGACGTGCTCAAGGCGATCCGCGCCGAAATCGACGCCAATTACCCCGACCGCATGCTGCTGGCCGAGGCCAACCAATGGCCCGAGGACACCCGCCCGTACTTCGGCGAAGGCGAGGGTGACGAATGCCACATGGCTTTCCACTTCCCGTTGATGCCGCGCATGTACATGGCCCTGGCCATGGAGGACCGCTTCCCGATCACCGATATCCTGCGCCAGACCCCGGAAATCCCCGCCAACTGCCAATGGGCGATCTTCCTGCGCAACCACGATGAGCTGACCCTGGAAATGGTCACCGACCGCGAGCGCGACTACCTGTGGAACTACTACGCCGAAGACCGCCGCGCGCGCATCAACCTGGGCATCCGTCGGCGCCTGGCGCCGTTGCTGCAGCGTGACCGTCGGCGCATCGAACTGCTCACCAGCCTGCTGCTGTCGATGCCCGGCACCCCCACGCTGTACTACGGCGACGAACTGGGCATGGGCGACAACATCTACCTGGGCGACCGCGACGGCGTGCGCACGCCCATGCAGTGGTCACCGGACCGCAACGGCGGTTTCTCCCGCGCCGACCCGCAGCGGCTGGTGCTGCCGCCGATCATGGACCCGCTGTACGGTTACCAGACCGTCAACGTCGAGGCCCAGGCCAACGACCCGCACTCGCTGCTCAACTGGACCCGGCGCATGCTGGCGGTGCGCAAGCAGCAGAAGGCCTTCGGCCGCGGCAGCCTGCGCACCCTCACGCCGAACAACCGGCGCATCCTCGCCTACCTGCGCGAGTACACCGACGCCGAGGGCAACACCGAGGTCATCCTGTGCGTGGCCAACGTCTCCCGCGCCGCCCAGGCGGCTGAACTGGAATTGTCACAATACGCCGACAAAGTACCGGTGGAGATGCTCGGCGGCAGCGCCTTCCCGCCGATCGGCCAACTGCCGTTCCTGCTGACCTTGCCACCCTATGCCTTCTACTGGTTCCTGCTGGCCTCCCACGACCGCATGCCCAGCTGGCACATCCAGGCCACCGAGGGGTTACCCGAATTGACCACGCTGGTGCTGCGCAAACGCATGGAAGAACTGCTGGAAGCCCCAGCCAGCGATACCCTGCAAAACGCCATCCTGCCGCAGTACCTGCCCAAGCGGCGCTGGTTCGCCGGCAAGGAAGGGCCGATCGACGCGGTGCGTCTGTGCTACGGCGTGCGCTTCGGCACGGCCACCACGCCAGTGCTGCTCGGTGAAATCGAAGTGCTCAGCGACGGCGTGGCCAACCGCTACCAACTGCCGTTCGGCCTGCTGCCCGAAGAACAGATCAACACCGCGCTGCCGCAGCAGCTCGCCCTGTCGCGGGTGCGCCGTGCCCATCAGGTTGGCCTGATCACAGACGCCTTTGTGCTCGAACCGTTCATCCGCGCAGTGCTGCGTGCCTGTGAGGAGGGCATGCAACTGCCTTGTGGCAACGGCGAGGGCGAGCTGCGCTTCGAAAGCACGCAGCAGTTGGCGAGCCTGGCGTTGAACGACGAAAGTACAGTGCGCTACCTCAGCGCCGAGCAGTCCAACAGCTCGGTGGTGATCGGCGACCATGTGGTGCTCAAGCTGATCCGCCGGGTCAACCCGGGTGTGCACCCGGAGCTGGAAATGAGTGCCTATCTGACCGCCGCAGGCTTTGCCAATATTTCGCCATTGCTGGGCTGGGTCAGCCGGCTGGACGAGCAGGGGGTGCCACACTTGCTGATGATCGCCCAGGGCTACCTGAGCAACCAGGGTGATGCCTGGGCCTGGACCCAGAACACCCTGGAGCGGGCCATCCGCGACCAGATGGAGCCTTCCAGCCTGGACGCCGAGGCGCACACTGACGCACTGGCCGAACTCACCGGCTTTGCCGCCTTGCTCGGCCAGCGCCTGGGCGAGATGCACCTGCTGCTGGCCGCACCGACCAATGACGAGGCTTTCCAGCCGCGCCCAAGCGATGCCGACGACAGCGAACGCTGGAGTGCGCAGATCAGTGCCGAACTTGCCCATGCCCTCGACCTGCTGGCGCAGCACCGCGACAGCCTCGACAGCGACAGCCAGGCGCTGGTCGACGATTTGCAGCAACAGCGCGACGGCCTGGCCCAGCACATTGCCAACCTGACCCACCAGGCCCAGGGCGGCCTGCTGATGCGCGTGCACGGCGACCTGCACCTGGGCCAGGTGCTGGTGGTGCAGGGCGATGCCTACCTCATCGATTTCGAAGGTGAGCCGGCCCGGCCGCTGCAAGAGCGCCGGGCAAAACACAGCCCGTACAAGGATGTCAGCGGCGTGCTGCGATCCTTCGACTATGCTGCTGCCATGATCTTGCGCAATGCGTCTGCGGTCGACCTTTCCGGTCCGGCCCGCCAGGCCCGGCAACGTGTTGCCCGGCAGTACCTGCACCAGTCGCGGCATGCCTTTGTCGAAGCCTATGGCCTGGCCACTGCAGCCATGCCCCACGCCTGGCAGCAGGCCGAGGGCGAGCGTGCCGCACTGGAGCTGTTCTGCGTGGAGAAAGCCGCCTACGAAATCACATACGAAGCCGAGAACCGTCCGAGTTGGTTGGCCGTGCCCTTGCATGGCCTGCATGGACTGATCAGTACCTGGGGAGAGTCATAGATGAATGCAACCACGCGTGAAAACGGCGGCCTTCGGCAACGGGACCTGGACGCCCTGGCCCGCGCCGAGCACGCCGATCCATTTGCGGTACTAGGCCCCCACGGCGACGGTACGGGCGGGCAGGTGGTCCGCGTCTTCCTGCCCAATGCCCTGAATGTGCGCATGCTGGCCCGGCATGACGGGCGCATCCTCACCGAAATGGAGCAGGGCAGCCTGCCCGGTTTGTTCACCGCGCACCTCGATGAAGCACACCCGTACCTGCTGCAGATCGGCTGGGCCGGCGGCGAGCAGGTCACCGAAGACCCCTACAGCTTCGGCCCGCAACTGGGCGACATGGACCTGTACCTGTTCGCCGAAGGCAACCACCGCGACCTGTCGGGGCGCTTTGGTGCCCAGCCGATCCAGGTCGATGGTATCGACGGCGTGTGCTTTTCGGTGTGGGCGCCGAACGCGCGTCGGGTGTCGGTGGTGGGCGATTTCAACAACTGGGACGGCCGCCGCCACCCCATGCGCCTGCGCCATAGCGCCGGGGTGTGGGAGTTGTTCGTGCCGCGCCTGGGCGTGGGCGAAACCTACAAGTTCGAAGTGCTGGGCAAGGACGGCATACTGCCCCTGAAAGCCGACCCGCTGGCGCGCGCCACCGAACTGCCGCCGAGCACCGCCTCCAAGGTTGCCGGGGCGCTCAGCCACGGTTGGCAAGACCACGACTGGATGGCGCAACGCGCGCAGCGCCATGCCTACAACGCGCCGCTGTCGATCTACGAGCTGCACCCCGGTTCCTGGCGCTGCGAGCTGGATGAGGCGGGCGAAGTCGGGCGCTATTACAACTGGCGCGAGCTGGCCGAGCGCCTGGTGCCGTACGTTCAGGAGCTGGGCTTCACCCACATCGAACTGCTGCCGATCATGGAGCACCCGTTCGGCGGCTCCTGGGGTTACCAGCCGCTGTCGCTGTTCGCGCCCACCTCGCGCTACGGCAGCGCCGAGGACTTCGCCGCCTTCGTCGACGCCTGCCACCAGGGCGGCATTGGCGTGCTGCTCGACTGGGTGCCGGCGCATTTCCCCACTGACGAACACGGCCTGGCGCGTTTCGACGGCACCGCCCTGTACGAATACGACAACCCCCTGGAGGGCTACCACCAGGACTGGAACACGCTGATCTACAACCTTGGCCGCAACGAAGTGCGCGGCTTCATGATGGCCTCGGCACTGCACTGGCTGAAGCACTTCCACATCGATGGCCTGCGCGTCGATGCGGTGGCCTCGATGCTGTACCGCGACTATTCACGCAAAGCCGGCGAATGGGTGCCCAACCGCCACGGCGGGCGCGAGAACCTGGAGGCCATCGACTTCATCCGCCACCTCAACGGCGTGGCGGCCCACGAGGCCCCGGGCGCGCTGATCATCGCCGAGGAGTCCACCGCCTGGCCCGGCGTCAGCCAGCCGACCCAGCAGGGCGGCCTGGGCTTTGCCTACAAGTGGAACATGGGCTGGATGCATGACACCTTGCATTACATCCAGAACGACCCGGTGCACCGTACCTACCACCACAACGAGATGAGCTTCGGGCTGATCTATGCCTATTCCGAGCACTTCATCCTGCCCATCTCCCACGACGAAGTGGTGCACGGCAAGCACTCGCTGATCGACAAGATGCCCGGCGACCGCTGGCAGAAATTCGCCAACCTGCGTGCCTACCTCACCTTCATGTGGGCGCATCCGGGCAAGAAGCTGCTGTTCATGGGCTGCGAGTTCGGCCAGTGGCGTGAGTGGGACCACGATGGCGAGCTGGACTGGTACCTGCTGCAGTACCCTGAGCACCAGGGGGTACAGCGCCTGGTGGGCGACCTCAACCGCCTGTATCGCGAAGTGCCGGCGCTGCACGAGCAGGATTGCCAGCCGCAGGGTTTCCAGTGGTTGATTGGTGACGATGCGCAGAACAGCGTGTATGCCTGGCTGCGCTGGAGCAGCAATGGCGAGCCGGTGCTGGTGGTGGCCAACTTTACGCCGGTGCCGCGCGAGGGCTATCGCATTGGCGTGCCGTTCGGCGAGCGCTGGCAGGAGCTGTTGAACAGCGATGCAGAGCTATATGCCGGGTCCAATGTCGGCAACCTGGGGGTGGTGGAGAGTGACGAGATAGCCAGCCATGGGCAGCCGCAGTCGCTGGCCCTGAACCTGCCGCCACTTGGGGTTCTGATAATGAAACCAGCCTGATGTGTTGCCAGTACTGGCCTCTTCGCGGGTAAACCCGCTCCCACAGGAATTGCACAAGCTTCAGACCCTGTGCGGTCCTTGTGGGAGCGGGTTCACCCGCGAAAGGGCCGAACCTGCCTACCACCGCATCCGCACCCCAAGGCTGCCAATCAACCCGTTCAGGTCATTGTCGTCCACGTCACTGCTGTAATCGGCACTGACAAACAGCGCCACCGTGGGCGTCACCCGCGCCACCAGCCCCAACCCCAGTTCCACCGTGGTCGAGTAGCGCGAGCTGGAGATCTTGTCGACCTGGTCCAGCTTCACCTCCTCGGCATTGCTGAAGTCATACCACACGTTGGTCCGTACATAGGGCTCGATCGGCATGCCGCGTACCTCATAGCGTCCGGACAGCCTGGCACCCACCCGGCCGCTCCAGCTCGGCTGGCTGTCGAAGGCCTGCAAGGTCTCTTCCTGCGCCCGGCTGCCGGGGAAGAACTGCTGGTTGATCAACTGCGCCTGCGGCTCGATCACCCAGCCGCCCCCCAGGCCGATGGGGATGCCCCCCTCCAGCGAGAAGGACACCGCGTGGCCGCTGTCGTCCAGCCGCTGGCCGTTCTCGCCACGGCCATTGACGTCGATGCGCGAGCCCATGGCCACGGCATCCAGGTGCCAGCCCTGCTCATGGGTCATGCTCCAGTACACCCCCAGGCTTTCCCCGCTCAGGTTCACCGCGTTGCGCTGCTTGTCGCCCAGCAGCCGGCGCGTGCCGTTGAAGTTGGTCTGCAGGTTGTTGTGCCCGACGAAAATCCCCGCGCGGTGCACATTGCCCGCTGCAGTTTCACGCACAAACAGGTCCGGGCCGATCATCAGTTGCTGGCTGGGTGCCTCCAGCTGGTCTGGTGGTTGCGCACCCTTGCCTGGCGCGATCGGGAAGAACTGCGCCCACTGGCTGGCGACAAGGTCCGGTGCAGCCTGCCCATGGCGCTCGCTCATCTTCTGCGAAAACGCAGTCAAGGTACCGATACTCAAGCCACTGGCGCTGATCGGGTCGAGCGACAACTGTGGTACTGCCGGTTGTTGCAGGAAGCCGGGCGAGGCCGGGTCGTCCTGCAATTCATACGCGATAGTTTCCACCGGGGTTGCCAGAAGCAGCGACGTGGAAACCGCGTAGAAAATGCTGTCGAAGCGCAAGGGATTCGAGGTGCTTTTCATGGCGGATCTCCTTTGTTTTTGTGTTACAGCCCTAGGACCTGGCCTGTTGTCACGAGCTGTACGGCAAAAACAGTGGGCGACCCAAACCAGCACGCCCGGCTTTCGCCAGCGCGCACGAAGGCGCGAGCTAGAGGCCCGGCGCGAGATCATTACTGCTTGATATGTTCAGCTAAGGAGAGGGCGCCGCTTGCGTCAAGAAAGCGTGAAGGAAGTGTTCATGTTCCGTAGCGTGGCTCAACCAATTGATTTTCCGGGTAAAACAGAGGGCTATAGCGGGGTTCGCTATTTGCCGTGTGGTGACTATGAAAAATAATTGCTAGAGCCTGACCTCGACCGCCAACGGAAGGTGGTCCGACAGGTGCGACCAAGGTTTGTGCCCCAGAATCCGCGGCCCATGGCTTTCGGCGTTGCGCAGGTAGACGCGGTCCAGGCGCAGCAGCGGCAGGCGCGCAGGGTAGGTGCGGGCCAGGTGGCCATGGTGGCGCTCGAAGGCCTCGTGCAGGTCATGCTGCAGGCCCAGGGTGCGGTTGCCGTGGGATTTCCAGTCGTTGAAATCGCCGGCGATGATCACCGGGGCATCGGCGGGCAAGGACTCGAGCAGCTTGCGCAGCAGTTGCAGCTGCTTCTGGCGGTGGCTTTCCAGTAACGACAGGTGCACGCAGATGGCATGTACCTGGCGCTGGCCGGGGACGTCGAGGATGCAGTGCAGCAGGCCACGACGTTCGGGGCCGGTGATCGACACGTCGAGGTTGCGGTGTTCGATGATCGGGTATCTGGACAGCAGCGCGTTGCCGTGGTGGCCGTCGGGGTAGACCGCGTTGCGGCCGTAGGCGAAGTCGCTCCACATGCTGTCGGCGAGGAACTCGTACTGCGAGGTCTGCGGCCAGCCGGGGTAGCGCGCGGCGTGGCGGTCGTGGCTGCCGAGCACCTCCTGGAGGAAGACGATGTCGGCCTGGGTGCTGCGCACCGCCTCGCGCAGTTCCGGCAGGATGAAGCGCCGGTTGAAGGCGGTGAAGCCCTTGTGGGTATTCACCGTCAGCACCCGCAGCCGCTTCACGGCCGGGGCCTGGTTGTCGCTGGCGAAACCTTTACTGCCGGCTTCGGGGTTCACGGTTACTCCTCGGTCAACGGGTTTGCGCCGCTCCTGCAAAAGGGACACATACCCGCGGTTCAGGTTCACTCCTCATCACGCTGCAACACCATCAGCAGCAACGACCGCCCCTTGACCTCGAAGGTGCTGTCGAACTGCAGATGCTGCCCCTTGCGCAGCTCCGGCCGGTCGGTGTCGACCAGGCAACTCCAGTAATCCCCATCGGGTACCGTCGGCAACTCGAACGGTACGATGTCATGGTGGGCATTGACGATCAGCAGCACGGTGGCCTCGGCGCCTGGCCGGGCAATGCCACTGACCTGCGCGCGGCCATCGATCAACATGCCCAGGCATCGCCCGTGCGGGTCTTCCCATTGCTCCACGCTCATCTCGTTGCCATCCGGTGCCAGCCAGGTCACGTCCTTGACCCCGATTGCCTCATTGTAGTCGCCCACCAGAAAGCGCGAGCGGCGCAGTATCGGGTAGGCCAGGCGCAGGCGGGTCAGGCGTTTGACGAAGGCCAGCAGCTCTTCACCCTCCTGGTCCAGGTCCCAGTTCACCCAGCCGATCTCGCTGTCCTGGCAATAGGCATTGTTGTTGCCGTGCTGGGTGCGGCTGAACTCGTCACCGGCGACGATCATCGGCGTGCCCTGGGCCAGCAGCAGGGTAGCGAAGAAGTTGCGCATCTGGCGCATGCGCAGGGCATTCACGCCCGGGTCGTCGGTTGGCCCCTCGACACCGCAGTTCCACGACAGGTTGTTGTCGGTGCCGTCCTGGTTGTTCTCGTCGTTGTCTTCGTTGTGCTTGTGGTTGTAGGACACCAGGTCGCGCAAGGTGAAACCGTCGTGGGCGGTGACGAAATTGACCGAGGCATAGGGGCGCCGGCCACGGTTGTTGAACATGTCCCCCGAGGCGGTCATGCGCGAGGCAAAGTCGGCCAGTTGGCCTTCGTCACCTTTCCAGAAGGCGCGCACGGTGTCGCGGAAGCGGTCGTTCCACTCTGCCCAGCCCGGGGCGAAGTTGCCCACCTGGTAGCCGCCCGGGCCGCAGTCCCAGGGCTCGGCGATCAGTTTTACCTGGCTCAGCATAGGGTCCTGGCGGCAGGCGACGAGGAAACCGTGGCGTTCGCTGTAGCCGTCGTGGTAGCGGCCAAGAATGGTCGCCAGGTCGAAGCGGAAGCCGTCCACGTGCATTTCGCCGGCCCAATAGCGCAGCGAGTCGGTGACCAGCTGCAGCACGCAGGGGTGGCTAAGGTCCAGGGTGTTGCCGGTGCCGGAATCGTTGATGTAATAGCGCTTGTCGTCCGGCATCAGGCGGTAGTACGAGGCGTTGTCGATGCCGCGCATCGACAGCGTTGGCCCGCGCTCGTTGCCTTCGGCGGTGTGGTTGTAGACCACGTCGAGGATTACCTCCAGCCCGGCGTCGTGCAGGTGCGCGACCATTTCCTTGAACTCGGCGATCTTGCCGCTGGCCAGGTAGCGCGGGTGTGGGGCGAAGAAGGCGATGCTGTTGTAGCCCCAGTAGTTGTTCAGGCCCTTGTCCAGCAGGTGCTGGTCGTTGACGAAGGCGTGAACCGGCAGCAGCTCGATGCTGGAAACGCCCAGCTCCTTGATGTGCCTGAGCAGCTCGTCATTGGCCAGGCCGGCGAAGGTGCCGCGCAGGTTTTCCGGTACTGCCGGGTGGCACATGCTGATGCCACGGGTGTGCGCCTCGTAGATGATCGTGCGTTCCCAGGGGATCAGCACGCGCTGGTCGCGGCCCCAGGTGAAGGCAGGGTCGATCACCTTGCACTTAGGCACGAAGGGCGCGCTGTCGCGTTCGTCGAACGACAGGTCGCCGTCGGGGTGGCCGATGGTGTAGCCGAACAGTGCTTCGGACCATTGCAGGCTGCCGACCAGTTGCTTGGCATACGGGTCGATCAGCAGTTTGTTGGGGTTGAAGCGGTGGCCGTTCTCTGGCTCGTAGGGGCCGTGCACGCGGTAGCCATAGATCAGCCCGGGGTGCGCGTCGGGCAGGTAGCCGTGGTAGATCTCGTCGGTGTATTCGGGCAGCTCGATGCGCTCGATTTCGTGTTCGCCAGTGGAGTCGAACAGGCACAGCTCGACCTTGGTGGCGTTGGCCGAGAACAGGGCAAAGTTGACCCCCAGGCCATCCCAGGTGGCACCGAGGGGGAAGGGCAGGCCTTCACGGATGCGCGATGGGGCGACCGAGCGGGTTTTCTTCGGGGTGCGGGGGCTCATGGCGGTCCTCTATGGCCGTGGTGGAGGGGGAGCTGTGCAGTCCTGCACCGGCCTCTTCGCGGGCTTGCCCGCTCCCACAGGTACGGCGCCACACTCAGGCCTGGCGCCTACCTGTGGGAGTGGGCAAGCCCGCGAAGAGGCCGGTACAGGCTTAACCGGCAGCCGGCTTTTTCACCGCCCGGGGCTTCTTCACCGCTACGGCTTTCTCAACCGGCTCAGCCGCTACCTTGGGCTTGGCCGGCGCCCGCTTGCGCGGCGCCGCCTTGGGGGCCAGTGCCTCGGCTTCGGCCAGCTTGCGGGCCATGTCCCAATGGCGGTCTTCCTGGCCGGCAGGCTTACCCTCGGATTCCCAGATCTGGTAGGCAAATTCGCGGATACGTTTTTCATCAACACTCATCATGACGCTCCTGATGCTCAAGATTGTTGTATCAGCAGGTTGACCGGAAACTCCGCCAGCACGGCGCTCAACAGCAGCTCCCTGGAAGAGCTGACCGCAGCACTGGGGAAAAGTCCCGTCGAGTTGGCAGGCGACAAGGCAAACGGCAGGCTTACTCGGGTATCGTCCCAGTTCTGTGCCGGGATCAGGGGTATCGGTGCACCCGCCAGCAGGGTACTGGCCAGGCGTGGCGCGATGATGACGGCTCGCTCGCCTTCGCCCAGGCGGGCAAAGGCCACCACCTTGTCGGCATGCCGGCCGTGCACGCTCAGCGGCAGGTAGGCACCCCGGCGGAACAACTCGGCGTGGGCCTGGCGGCAGTCCAGCACCCGGGCGATCAGCGCCTGTTTGAGGCGGCCGTCGCGCCAGTGCGCCAGCAGTTCGGCCACAGGTGTTGCATCGTCCAGGGTGCGACGCCTGCAAGCGTAGTCCACGGCGCGGCGGTTGTCCGGGTCGACCAGGCTGAAGTCCCAGTATTCGGTGCCCTGGTACAGGTCAGGTACGCCCGGCGTGGTCATGCGCAGCAGGGCCTGGACCAGGCCGTTGAGGGCACCGGGGCAGGCCAGCAGGTATGCGGCATCGGCCAGGGATTTGCGCAGCTGCTGGTTCTCGCTGTCCAGCAGCAGGCCGTCGATGTAGCGGGCGCAGGCGCCTTCGTAGGCCTCGTTCGGCGCGCTCCAGCTGCTGCGCAGCTTGGCCTCGCGCAGGGCCTTCTGCTGCCACTGGCGAATGCGTTCGGCGTACTGGCGCAGGGCGTTGTCCTCGTGCAGGTCGAGGTCCAGTGGCCAGCTGCCCAGCAAGGTCTGCAGCAGCATCAGCTCATCGCCGGGGCTGGGCGCCAGGCCGTCGTCCAGTTGCATGCGCAACGGTGTCGCCAGTTCGCGCCAGTGTTCCATTCGGCTGGCCAGCCACGGGCCGCGCTCACTGAGCACGGCCAGGCGCGCGCGGGTGTCTTCGCCGCGCTTGTGGTCATGGGTGGCGCTGGCCAACAGGTTGTCGGGGAAGTCGCGCAGGCGTCGCTGGGCCTCGTTGTGGAAGTGTTCGAGCGGGGCGCTGAAGCGCTCGGCGTCGAAGCCCACGTCGTTGCGCGACAGCAGCCGTGCGCTGCGGTAGAAGGCGGTGTCTTCCACGGCCTTGGCGGCGCTGGGCGCGGTCAGTTGCTGGAAGCGCACGCAGGCGTGGCGCAGTTGCTTGCGTGCCCGGCCCGCTGGCAGGTTGCGCCAGGTTTGCCCGCCCAGCCACTGTTCAAGGTGCTCAAGCAGCGGCCAGTCGGCTTCGCCGAGGTCCTGGCGGGCATTGGCCAGGGCCTGCTGGAAAAACCCTTCGTCTTCTGCCGGGCGCCCGCAGGCATTGAAGTAGGTGCGGTACACCGGGTAATGCGCCACCAGCGCCTGCAAGGCGCGACGGATAGCGCCCAGGGTCAGGTCGCGAGTCATCAGGTCGTTGCGCGCTACCTGCAACAGCGCCTGGGCCACCGACTCGCAGTCGCCGGCCAGGCTGGCATTGAGCACCAGGTGGCGAGCCTGGCGCACCTCCTCGGGGAAGTCCGGGCGTTCGCTTGCATTGGCCCACAGCTCGGTCAGCGCTGCTTCACCCGCCGGGTCGTGCTGCAACAGCGAGACCTGGTTCATGAACTCATAGCCGGTAGTGCCATCGGTAAGCCAGTCGCGGTGCAGGTGCTCGTTGGCGCCGAGGATCTTCTCCACGTAAATGGGGAAATGCTCCAGGGCTGCATGCAACGGCCGCCGCGCCAGCAGGCCATCGACCCGCCGGCGCAGCTTGCGGCAGTAACCGCGCGGGTCGGCCAGGCCGTCGATATGGTCGATGCGCAGGCCGTCCACAAGGCCACGTTCGATCAGCTCGAACAGCTTGGCGTGGGTGGCTTCGAACACCACCGCGCGTTCAACCCGCAGACCGCCCAGTTCGTTGATGTCGAAGAAGCGCCGCCAATTGATGTCGTCGGCGGCGGTGCGCCAGCTGGCCAGACGGTAGGTCTGGCGTTCCAGCAGCAGGTGCAGGCGCTTGAAGCCATTCTCGCTACGGCTGTCGAACGCCACCAGGGCCGACGCAAGGTCGACGCCTGCGCCTGCCAGGCGCGCCAGTTCGGCTTGCAGCGGCAGGGCGTCGGCCAGCGGCGTGGCCGATGCGTTCAACGCAGTGAAGCGTTCGGCCAGGGCCTTGAGCGCCGGTTCCGGGCTGAGGGCGAGAATCCAGCCATAGTCGACCGGGCAGATCGGGAAGCGGTGTTGGTAATGGGCGATTTGCAGCTGCCCATGGTGCTTGTCGAACTCAAGCGGTATCTCGCCATTTTTCAGCGCCACGCCATAGTCGCTGGCGAGGAACGGCAACAGCAGCTGGCCGGCCAGCAGCGGGTCGCTGGAGTGCCACTGGATGTCGAAGAATTCCGCATACGGGCTGCGTCGGCCCCAGGCCAGCAGGCTCTGCCACCAGGGGTTGTCGGCACCGCCCACGGCCATGTGGTTGGACACCGTATCGAGGATCAGCCCCATGCCGTGCTGGCGCAGGGCCGCGACCAGCCGTTGCAGCGCCGCCTCGCCGCCCAGTTCGGGGTTGACGCAGGTCGGGTCGACCACATCGTAGCCGTGGCGTGAGCCGGCGCGGGCCTTGAGGATAGGCGACGCATACAGGTGGCTGATGCCCAACTGGGCGAAGTACGGCACCAGCGGCACCGCGTGATCGAGGGTGAAGTCACTGTGAAATTGCAGGCGCAGGGTCGCGGTCAGCGCTTTCATCGGTCACGCTCCCAGGCCTGTTCGCGGGCCTGGGCCAGCAGTTCCAGGCGCCTTGCTGCGTCTTCGTCGTCGAGCAGCTCACGTACCGGCCGGGCAAAGCGTCGGCGCCAGTTGGGGTGGCCGGCGGTGGTGCCCGGCAGATTGGGTTGCTCGTCGCAGCCTAGCAGGTCTTCCAGCGGCACCAGTACCAACGGTGCGCGGGTGTGGCCGACGTAGCGGATGGCCGCATCGATCAGCGCGTCGTTGTCCGGCAGCGAGCCGTAGTTGGCCTCCAGGGTACGGCGCAGGCCGTCGTGCTCCTTCTGCCGTTCGTGGCGCCAGTGCAGTTCGGTCGCGGCGTCGATCAGTTGCAGGCGGTGGTTCCAGTCGATGTCGCGGTTTTCCAGCCAGCCGGCCAGCGGCGCAAGATCGTGGGTGCCGGTGGTGGCCAGGGCGTTGTCCGGCCAGTCGAGAATCGGCTTGAAATGGCCGGGCTGGGTCTGCTCGAAGGGCAGCACGCGCATGCCCAGTACGGCCTTGGCCGCCAGTTGCTCGCGCAGGCCGTCAGGCACGGTGCCCAGGTCTTCGCCGAGGATGATCGCCTGGTGGCGCACCGACTCCAGCGCCAGCAGGCGCAGCAGGTCGTCCAGCGGATAGTTGAGGTAGGCACCTTCGCTGGGCTTGCTCCCCTGCGGTATCAGCCACAACCGGCGCAGGCCCATGACATGGTCGATGCGCAGGCCGCCGGCGTGGGCGAGATTGGCTCGCAGCATTTCGATGAAGGCGCGGTAACCGTTACGTTTGAGGCCTTCGGGCGAGAAGGCGCAGATGCCCCAGTCCTGGCCGGCACGGTTGAGGATGTCAGGCGGTGCGCCCACTTTCAGGCCTGCCAGCAGCTCGTCCTGGCGGCTCCAGGCCTGGCTGCCGGCACCGTCGGCGCCCACCGCCAGGTCAGCGATCAGGCCGACCGCCATGCCGTTGCCGCGTGCCGCTTCCTGGGCGCGTTGCAGGCCTCGTTCGGTCAGCCATTGGCAGAAGGCATGGAACTCGACCTTGGCCGGGTAGGCTTTGGCGAAGGCCTCCACTTCCGGGTGGTAAGGGTCGTGCCAGGCCTTGGGCCAGTTGCGCCAGTCGGCGCCCAGGCCATGCTCTACGGCCTGCGCCTGCAGCACCTCGAAGCGGCAGTGGTGCTCCAGGGCCTGGCCACCAGCTTCGCGGAAGCTGTCGAAGTCCGTGCGCAGCGGGTGCTCGCCCTGGCTGAAGCCCAGGTACAGGGCTTCGAGCAGGCGCAGGCGGGCACTGGCGGCACGCGGCCAGTCGACCAGCGGGGCTTGTTCCAGGTCCTCCAGCTGTTGCTCCAGGCCGCAAGCTTCGATGGCCACGCGCACAGCCCGCTCGCCCAGCAGCGCGGCCGGGCTGGCGTACAGGGTATTGAGCAGCAGGCGGCTGGAGGGCGAGTAGGGGCTGTAGTGCGTCTGGTCGATGGCCGACAGGGCGTGGATCGGGCTGATCGCCAGGGCATCGGCACCGCGCTCGGCGGCCGCTCGGGCCAGTTGTTCCAGGGCCAGGCAGTCGCCGTAGCCGCCATCGCCGGGGCGGCGCAAGCTGTACAGCTGCACCGCCAGGCCCCAGCAGCGCGGTGGCGGCTGCGGCACACGGTCCTCAAGGCTGTGGCAGCGTGGCGGGGCCACGGCCACGGTGAAGCGGCGGCTGTCGATTTCCACCTGGTGGTAGCCGATGGGCAGTTCACCAGGCAGGCGAGCCTGGTCGTCGAGGCATAGGGTGAGTGAGGCGTGGTCTTCGAGGGTGCAGTGCGCGACGCTGGCGGCGCTGAAGTAGCGCGCCAGTGGCAGTGGCTGGCCGAGGTCGGCGGTCAGCAGCGGCGGCAGGTGCTCACTGTCTTCGGCAGCGTCGACGGCGCGCAGGCTGGCGGCAATGGCGGCGTCATCGGCGGCCGGGTGGCCAAGGCCTGCAAGGATGTTGCGCAGCACCTCGTCGCTGACACGCTGGGGCCGGGCGTTGGCGTCGATCCAGTCGCGGCTCAGTCCGACGCGGGTCGCCAGACGGTGCAGGGCGGTTTCGCTCATGGGCGCTCCTGGGCAGGTGGAAGCAGGCTGACCACGCAGCTGTACGCGGCCAGATGAGTATCGGGGTGCCGGGCGTCGCTGCTGTCGAACAGCCGGGTGGCTGGTGCGGGCAGCTCGACCGCCTGTGGGCTGGCGTCCAGGTTCAGGTCAATGCGCAGGGTGTTGCCATCGCCCAGGCGCCAGCGTGCGGTCAGTGCCTTGTCGCCGAGCACCTCGGCACCTAGCGCGCGGCTGCCTGGCAGGTGGGGGATCACATGGCGGCGGCGCAAGTCGAGCAACTGCTGGTACAGGCCGTGCCAGCCGGCGATCACTTCCCAGGCCTGCGGGCGGGATGCCTCGAAGGTCTGTTCGGCGTTGGGGTCGGGGATGCGTTGGCGCTGCTCGGGGTCGGCGAAAGCGGCGAAATGGGCGAACTCGCCGCGCCGGCCTTCACGCACGGCATCAGCCAGCTGGTCATGGAAGTCAGTGAAGAACAGGAACGGCCGGCAGCTGCCGTCTTCGTCGCCCATGAACAGCAGCGGGATCATCGGCGCCAGCAGCAACAGGCCGGTGGCCGCCCGCAGCGCCGGCGGCGGGCACAGGCGGGTCAGGCGCTCGCCGAGGGCGCGGTTGCCGACCTGGTCGTGGTTCTGCAGGAACAGCACGAAGGCGCTGGGCGGCAGGTGCCCGCTGGGCTCGCCGCGGGGCGTGCCATGGCGGTTGGCCTGGCCCTGGAACACGAAGCCTTCGCCAAGGCAGCGGGCCAACTGGTCGATGGGGCGCTGCTGGTAGTCGGCGTAGTAGCCTTCGGTTTCGCCGGTCAGCAGCACGTGCAGGGCATTGTGGCCGTCGTCGTTCCACTGGGCGTCGAAGCCTTGTTCCAGCAGGAAGGCCTGGTTGTGCTCGTTCTCCAGTACCAGCCACACCTGGCGGCCCGGTTCCACTGCCGCGCGTACCCTTTGTGCCAGCTCGATCAGGAAGTCGGGCTGGTCGATGGCGTGCACGGCGTCCAGGCGCAGGCCATCGAAGCGGTAGTCGCACAGCCACATCAGGGCATTCTGGATGAAGTACTCGCGCACCTGCGGGCGACGGAAGTCGATGGCTGCGCCCCAAGGCGTCTGCCGGTCGTCGCGGAAGAACGGGCTGGCGTACCGGTGCAGGTAATTGCCGTCGGGGCCGAAGTGGTTGTACACCACATCGACCAGCACCATCAGCCCCAGGCCATGGGCCTGGTCGACCAGCTCACACAATTGCTCTGGGCTGCCATAGGTGTTTTGCGGCGCATAGGGCAGCACGCCGTCGTAGCCCCAGTTGCGCTCGCCGGGGAACTGCCCCAGCGGCATCAGTTCGATGGCGCTGATGCCCAGCTCGGCCAGGCGAGGCAGTTGCCGGGCGACCCCGGCGTAGCCGTCGAGCAAGCCGACATGCAGCTCCTGGATGACCGCCTCGTGCCAGGGCCGGCCTTGCCAGGGGTATTGCCAGGCATAGCCGGCCACATCCACCACCTGGCTTGGGCCCTGTACGCCCTCAGGCTGGTAGCGCGAGGCCGGGTCGGCCACCTGCAGTGCGCCGTCGATACGGTAGTGGTAACGGTCACCGGCCTGGCACGGGGCCACGCCGGTGTACCAGCCATCATCATCGGGCAACAGCTCGATGGCCGGCTGTTGCTCCAGTTCCACGCTCACGCTGCGCGCATCCGGGGCCCAGAGGGCGAAGCGCGCCGACGTGGCGTCCAGCAGGTGTGCGCCATGCCTGTGCATCTTCTGCTCCCCGCTCAGTAGTGGCTGTGCTGCGCCTGCTTGACCAGGTCTTCGTACAGGCGTGCGTAGGGTTCCACGGCCTGGCACCAGTTGAACGGTTGGGTCATCGACAGGCAGCGCATGGCATTCAGCAGGTCCTTCTTGCCATAGACATAGAAGGCGCGGCTGAGGGCCTGGCGATAGCTCTCGACAGTGGACTCATTGAACAGGAAACCGGTGACACCGGACTCGATGGTGTCGGCCAGGCCGCCGGTGTTGCGCGCCACCGGCAACGAACCGAAGCGCTGCGCGTACATCTGGCTGAGGCCACACGGCTCGTAGCGTGACGGCATCAGCAGGAAGTCGCTGCCGGCGAACATGCGCCGGGCGTCGGTTTCGTTGAAGCCGATGCGCACGCCGATGCGGCCCGGGTGGCGTAGCGCCAGCTCGCGCATGGCCTGTTCTTCTTCGGGCTCGCCACGGCCGATGATCGCGATCTGCCCACCTTGCTCGACGATGTAGTCGGCGACACCGAGGGTAAGGTCCAGGCCTTTCTGGTAGACCAGGCGCGAAACCACGGCGAACAGTGGGCCTTCGGAGGGCTGCAGTTTGAAAAGCTCGCGCACTGCCTGGGCATTGCGCGCCTTGCCTTCCCAGTCATTGATGCTGAAGTTGTGCTGCAGGTGCTTGTCGGTAGCCGAGTCCCAGCTTTCGTCGATGCCGTTGGGAATGCCGCCGAGCAGGCCTTGCTGCGCCTTGCTGGCGAGGAAGCCGTCCAGGCCGCAGCCGAATTCCGGGGTGGTGATTTCCCGGGCATAGGTGGCGCTGACCGTGGTGATGTGGCTGGAATAGGCCAGGCCGGCCTTGAGGAACGACAGCTTGCCGTAGAACTCCATGCCTTCCTGCTGCATGGCATGTTCGGGGATTGCCAGCTCCGGGCTGCAGCCGCGGCTGTACACGCCCTGGTAGGCCAGGTTGTGGATGGTGAACAGGGTGGGCGTGCTCAGCCCGCGCCAGTGCATGTAGGCCGGCGCCAGGCCGGCGGGCCAGTCGTGGGCGTGCACCACTTCGGGCTTCCAGTGGATCCTGCCTTCGCCGGCGGCGATTTCGGCGGCGGCCAGGCCCAGGCGGGCGAAGCGGATGTGGTTGTCGGGCCAGTCGCGGCCGTTGTTGGCGCCATAGGGGGTGCCGTCGCGCTGATACAGTTCGGGGCAGATCAGCACATAGATGACCAGGCCGTCGGCCATGTCCATGCGCCCGATCTTGCACGGCGGCAGGGCGGCGTGGCCGCCCAGTTCACCGACGATATGGATGGGGTTGTCGCTTTCCATCACCTGGCGGTAGCCGGGGATCAGCACCCGCACATCGTGCAGGTGCGCCAGGGCGCGGGGCAGGGCGGCGGACACGTCGCCCAGGCCGCCGGTCTTCACCAGGTCGGCGATTTCCGAGGTCACGAACAATATCTTGCGCTTGTTGCGGTTGTGCTGGCGCTGGGCGCCGGGTGCCTTGCCTGTCGCGGCGAAGTCCGGGGTGAGCGGTTCGCGGTTGTCCGGGTTGAATGAATCTACGTGAGGCTCGACAGCGGCACTGATCATACTTCTCTCCGTCCCTATGCTTGGCCGGGTGCTGGCACCCGTGGCGATGTTTCGTGTTGGTTCTCTCTGTTTCTGGATTCTGCGTAGTGCGTTCCATGCCCCAGGTTCGTGCGCGCAGGCACAGCGCGATCGGCATTCCCGCCGAAGGCGATTGGGCTGGTGGGGTGTGTGGGCCGAGGCTGGGAAGTCCCTTTGCGTTTGGCCTACTTAGTTCCTGACCTGCCCGCGTTCCGTAAAGTTCGACTTTTTTTCGTCACTCTTCCGTTGAGCAAATGGCGGGCCGAAACCCGAGTGTAGGAGAGAAAGAGATAAAAATGTGACCCGCTGGTCACCATTGTCGTGCCGCGGAGTAGACGCAAACGTTGGCGGTTGTGACTGGATGTGAATGCAGGGGATGGAGCGGTTGATGAAGGGGCAGACGGGCTGCCCCATTACGGATAGCTGCGCACCTTTTTGGTGCGCTGGAGGAGTGTCAGAGTCATCGCCTTCCAAGAGAATGTGCATTTCGGAATCCGAGTGATTTCAGGAAGAATGAAAGGGGCTGTTTCGCGAACTTTTCAGTAACTGTTTTTATTATTTTCCTGGCTTGAATTTTTGGTGATTCAGCGATCGGACTCGCGCGCGCAAAATTTTGTAAGTTGATGCGTTAAGAAATTTCCTACGAAATCGTCAATGCATGAAACCCATCGTTCCTGTCATGGCGGGGCGGTACGGTTTAAGTTGCTCTTCAGTCACTGCCTCATCCTCACTGTCGTCATCGATCAAGTCCGCCAATGCCACGGATCTAGCCGGCTTGAGCGTTGACGACGGGCAATTTTCATTCGACGTACTCATCTTGAAGAAAGCCAGGATGTGGTTGTTTTTCGCCGGTAAACATGATGGCGGGTAGAGCAACTCATGAAACAGTCGGACTTTCGCTTCGGATTTCAGGCGCTCGCCGGGCGCACGGAGTTCGAAGTGGTTTCATTCAAGCTGGAAGAAACCATCAGCCAGCCATTTTTACTGAACCTTGAACTTGTCAGTTACGACAGTGATGTCGACTTCGGCCAGGTGCTCGACAAGCCTGCGCTATTCACCCTTTATTGCGCAGACCGGCCACTGCGTCATGTGCATGGCTTGGTCAGTGCCTTCAGCCAGGGTGAAACCGGCTTCTGTCGCACGCGCTACCACGCCCTGGTCGAGCCGCAACTGGCCCGCGCCCGCTTGCGTTCGAACTGGCGCATCTTCCAGCAGAAAACCGTGCCGCAGATTCTTGAACTGATGTTCAAGCGTCAGGGCATTGCCCGGTTTGAGTTCAATAGCAGCGCCGAGCACCAGGTGCGTGAGTTTTGTGTCCAGGCGGGGGAAACCGACCTCGACTTCATCCATCGCCTTGCCGCTGAAGAGGGCTTCGTCTACCGCTTTGCGCACTGCGCCAGGCACCACACGCTGATCGTTACCGATCGCCTGCTATCGCTTGGGTTGCTCAGCCGGGGCACGCTAAAGCCCGTAGATGATGAGGCGCTTTGGCTGGATGAAGATGATCTCGGCCCCGACAAGGTGCTGTACCACGCCAGTAGCGGTGGCGACCAAGCCCGTGCCTGCCTGCGGCGTTTGCGCTACTGCGAGCAGGTGCGTACCGCGCAGCAGGTGCAGCGCGACTACACCTTCACCAACCCGGCCTATCGCCAGGAGCACAAGGCTCAGGCCAGCGGAATCACGCACCAGTCGCTGGACTACGAGTTTTTTGATTACCCGGGCCGCTACAAGCGCGATGCGGTCGGCAAGCGCTTCACTGAAACGCGGCTGACGGCCCTGCGCCATGACGCCCGCCTGGCCGAAGTGCAGGGCGATGACGTGCGCCTGCAGCCAGGCCTGAGCTTCACCCTCGTCGGCCACCCGCGCGAAGACCTCAATGTGCACTGGCGCGTGATCAGCCTGTGCCACGAAGGTACGCAGTTCACCAGCCTGCAGGAAGAAGCCGCCGGTGCCGAACAAGGTACCCGCTATGTGAACGATGCGCTGCTGGTGCAAGGCATGGCCGAATGGCGCCCGGCACCCTTGGCCAAGCCGCGCATCGATGGCCCGCACATGGCCACCGTGGTCGGCCCTCCGGGCGAAGAGATTTTTTGCGACCAGTGGGGGCGGGTCAAGGTCAGCTTCCCCTGGGACCGTGAAAGCAGCAACAACGAATTCAGTTCCTGCTGGGTACGGGTGTCGCAAGGCTGGGCCGGTGGCAGTTGGGGTTCGATGGCAATTCCGCGTGTTGGCCAGGATGTGATTGTCCAGTACGTCAATGGCGACCCTGACCAGCCGATGATCACCGGGCGCACCTACTGCGGTGACCAGCTGCCGCCTTACGACCTGCCCGAACACAAGACCTGCATGACCATCAAGAGCCAGACCCACAAAGGCGATGGCTTCAACGAGTTGCGCTTCGAGGACGAACTGGGGCGGCAGGAAGTATTCATTCATGCCGAGCGCGACCAGAACAACGTCGTGAAGCACAACGAAACCACGTTCATCGGCAATGATCGTAGCGAGCGCGTCGAGCATGACGAAGTGGTGCACATAGGTGGCAACCGCAGTGTCAAGGTCGGCGCCAGCAAGAGCGAAACGGTCGCCCTTGGCAAAGTCGAAAGCATTGGCCTGGGCAAGTCGTTGGCCGTTGGCGGGGCGTTGAGCGTGATGGTTGGCCTCGAGGCCAGCGAGCAGGTCGCGCAGGACAAGCGTGTGCAGGTCGGCGGGCAACTGCGGGTCGATGCCAATGACGATGTGTCGATCACCAGCCATCACGGCCATGTGCACATCGACAGCCGAACGTCGCTGACCCTGAGTTGCGGCGGGGCGTTCATCAAGCTGGGTGGTGGCCGCATCGAAATCGGTTGCCCCGAGCCACTGCTGTTGCATGCCATCGCCCAGGTAAAGGCGCCTGCACGTTACGGTGAGCCGCCTGCACCGTTGCAGGATGAAATCGAGTTTCGCCTGGTGCATGCCGACGGTACGCCGATTGCGGGCACGGCCTACGTGGCGACGTTGTCCGATGGCACCCAGCGCCAGGGTATGGTCGATCAGAACGGCTATGCCCGCCTGGCTGGCGTTACCCCCGGTTGCAGCGCCCAGGTGCGCTACGAGGTTGGCCAAGGCTCGCTGCAACTGACGACCGCAACCGAGCCGGATGCTGCCTTGCAGGCATTGCTTGCCGGCTGCACCTCGGCAGGTGGCCAGCCATGAACTCCGCTGCTGACTGGCTGGATGAAGCGGTGGAAAAGGTGGCAGGCGGCTTTGGCTGGCTGCGTGACCTGGTGCTGGGCGAGTTTGCCGAGGAACGGCCACTGAGCGTGGTCATTGCCGACATGCTGCTGTCGTTGGTGCCTGGGGTGGTGATCGTGCTCAGTGCCCGTGACCTGGCCGCAGTGTGCCTGCGCCTGGGCAAGCGCTACACGGCGGATGGCAGCCAGGCAACGGCGCAGCCGCCACAGTGGCAGGAGTGGGTGCTGCTGGTCGCCTGCCTGATTACCTTGATCGCGCCGATCATCGGTGCCGTGGTGGGGGCGGTGGGTACGCCCGTGGGCTCGGTGGCAGGTGCATTGGTCGGCCAGGAAGCGGCAGCGTTTCTGCGAGGTTTGTGCCTGCTACTTATCCGTGAAAGCCAGATCATCTTGCGGACCGTGGTTGCGTTTCTTGGCAAGTTCACCCGCGGCAGCGTGGAGTTCTGGCTGCGCCAGGTCAGGTTCACGAGCTATGAAAAGGATTTGCTGGCCTATCTGAACCAGTTCTTGACCAAGGTCATCGCTGCAACGGCAAAGCTTCGCAGCTACCTGGGCAACTGGCCCTTCAACCAGGCGGCCTCGCACCTGTTGGTGCGGCTGCAGGCCATGGAAGCGCAGTTCTACGCGGTGCAGGTGCATGCAGTGCGGGAAATCCCACAGGCGCTGATGCAACTCGACGCCAGGTTGGCCAAGGTGCTGGAACAGGCCAGCGATCTGCCCGCGCAGGTTGCGCAGGCCGGGGTGCATGCGCCTAAGCCGGTGCCCATGGCGATGAGTGGTGGGCGGGTGACTTCTGGCATTGGCATGCGTCCGCGTTACCTCGAGCGCCCCGAGGGTGCGCTCGGCCCGCCAGTGCCCACCTCTGCGGCTGCC
Source organism: Pseudomonas sp. LS.1a (assembly GCF_022533585.1). NCBI lineage: Bacteria > Pseudomonadati > Pseudomonadota > Gammaproteobacteria > Pseudomonadales > Pseudomonadaceae > Pseudomonas > Pseudomonas sp. LS.1a. The sequence continues at coordinate 3,786,349 of NZ_CP092827.1, read as the reverse complement.
GCCACGCATGGCGCCAATGTGCACGTGTTCGATCATTCGACGGCGACCCGGGCGCAGAAGGGCATTTATGGGGAGGTGGTCAGTGATCAGTACATGCTCGGCAAAGGCCATGAGAACCTGCTGTCGGTCGCTCGTGGGCCTCGCAGCCTGGAAATGAAACCCACCGGGCGCGGGCTGGATGGCGTCTATCGTAATGCCCATCCACCGCCGCCGTTCATCATTACCGAGACCAAGTATCGAACGGGGGGCGCGTTTTCGCCGGGTAGTTTGCCGGTTACAAAGGGGAGTAAGGGGTTTCCGAGCGCCAGGCAGATGAGTGATGCGTGGATTGAGCCGAGACTTGACTTGGAGCTTGGGAAAAAACAGGCGGAAGAAGTTGCATTCGCCGGATATGAACGTTGGTTAATGATCGTAGATGAAGGTGGTGTGGTAACGAAAATAGTCAAGCTCGACGAAAATGCTAAATTTATCGGTGATGTGATCCAATAGGGGTGTGTAATGACTGGATTTGATCGGGTCAAGCGTGAGCCTTTTTTGCAAGAGGCAGCCTATCTCGATAGTGTTTCTTTTTGGAAGGAGAATTATGTAGAGCGCCAGGCTGAGTCTTTTCTCGAAATTGAGCGTCCCGAGTATGTAAATGTCAAGATGTTGAGCTGGAGGTGGTGCTTTCAGTCTATGGAGTTGCTCATTGCTCTATATTCGGGAGGGGAACCCATTGAAGCGCTTGAATTTTACGCGGATCACATGTTTTCCCAGTTTCAACGTCACAAGCAAGCTTATCCGAGTTTCAGCTTGAAACTGTGGGAGCCGGATGCCTATCAGTACACACTCTGGCTTCTATCGTTTGCAGTGCTGTTCAACAAGCCCGGGCGCATCAGACAAATCGCAGGTTTTTTGAGTGAAGCCCCAGATGACGGTGAGGACATCCTGTTGCGGCAACTGTTTTCCCGTGTGGGGGTGACGATCCCCGGGAGTACGTTGATTCATGAGCGCCCCTACCATGAATTGCTCAATGCCGTAACTACTGAGAAGGATGAGCAGCAACAGGCAGTGCGTAGTTACCTGAAGCAGTGGTATCGCGGCATGCGCGACTGTTATTGGCATGACCGGCACAAGGCACGAAGCGATGCGGGTTTCTTTGGCTATTGGGCCTTTGAGGCAGGATTGGTCACTGTGTTGTGGGGCGTCGACGATACGCCCTATAGAGATCTTCCTTTCTACCCGAAGGATTTGGTAGACGATGCTCGCAAGCGTCAAGTTATCAAAAGCTTCCCTGAACAACTGCAAAGCGCGCCGTATTCGGATGCGCTTGCCAGGTCGGGCGAAATTTGCCCGCGCACGGGCGTGTGGGTATGTGATGAATGGGCGGTGGGGCCCCAGACATTCATGCAAGGCGTAGAGATGCCGAGCGAAAATGGGCGCTCTCTGGTTTGGCGCTTGGTGAAAGGCTTATAGCGTGCGGGAGGGCCAATGGGCCAGTTCGACAGCATCAAGCGCGACCCGTGGATGGTCGAGCAGCATTACCTGGCTTCGACGCGTGAAAAAGAGCAGGAATTCGCCGACCCTGACGCCCAGGCATTGCTGATCGGGCCAGCCGAGCACAGGCATCACTACCGTGGCCTTAGCCGCGACTGGGCACACATGGCACTGGAGCTGGCAGTACAGCGGTATTCCGGTGGCGAGCCAATGGAACTGGTGGAGGCCTATGCAGACTATGCGTTCGCCCAGTTCGCCCGGCATTTTTCGGCGTACCCGGCATCCAGCGAGCAGTTGCGCCCTTGGGTGTCGGATGAATACCGGCTTGCCTTGTGGCTGCTGTCGCTGGCGGTGCTGTGCGGTTACCCCGAGCGTGTCGGCCAGATACTGGGCTGGCTGAACCAGAACGACGAGCGCAGCCCCGACCTGCTGCTGCATCGCCTGTTCCAGCGGCTGGGCAAGGCCTACCCTGGCACCTTATTGCTTCACCCCGAACCTTATGGCGCCTTGCTGGAGAGCCTCGACCTGAAAGGGCCCGCGCAGCATGACGCGCTCATGCACTATCTCGGGCAGTGGTACGCCAATGCGCACGATTGCTACTGGTATGAGCGCCACACCTGGGCACGGAGCGACCACTTGGGTTATTGGGCCTTCGAGGCGGCACTGGTGGCGTTTTTATGGTCAGTGCAGGGTGATGGCCTGGAAAGCGCTCCCCACTTTTACCCGCAGGCGCTCGTCGAAAGGGCGCATTACCGACGCCTGGGCAAGCAGTTCCGCGATCCGGAAACCGCCAGGCGCGAGGATGCCCCAGGCTGGCCTTCCGGCACACCTTGCCCATGGCCCGGTTACTACGTCTGCGTCGAGCGCATGGTAGGTGAGCAAGTGTTCATGCACCAGGTACCTTTCCCTGAGATCGATGGCCAGGTCGTGCACTGGCGGCTGTCGAAAACGTTCTGATGGCGCTGCCGGCATGCGTGCCTGGCGCCTCACATGATTCGGGAGTGGCAACAATGCCTGCCATCGTTCTGCTGGGTCACCCTCATCACTGCCCGTCGTGCGGACCGACCAGCATCAGCAGCGGCTCCAGCCTGTTCTTCGTCAACGGCAGGGCAGCCGCCAGGGTTGGCGACAGGCTCGGGTGTGGGGCGGTGATTACCAGCGGCTCGGCACTGATGATGGATGATGGGCAGCCGCTTGCCAGGATCGGCGATGCCACCAGTCATGGCGGTACCCTGGAAAATGGCGATAATAGCTGGCTGCTCGATTGAGCGATGCGGGAGCAGTTCAGCTCCCACAGGGACGGGGCAGGTTCAGAGGCTGACGGCCTTGCCGTCTGTGCGCGCTTGCGCCAGCAGCAGGTTCAGTTGGGCGACCTGTTGGCGCAGTTGGTCACGTTCGTCCTTCAGTTTACGCAGCTCATCACGGCGCACGGAGACATAGAGGGTCTGGGTTGGGGTTGCAGGCATCAAGGTACCCATGAGCACACCTCGCGGTTTTGGCTAGTGACAAGTCAAAGCGTAGACGCTTCACGCGGGCGCATTCTGAATTCTTTCGCAGGCCTTGGGAACTTTTTTGTTTATCGTGGTCTCGCCGTTCGTCGCTGAACCCTCGATCGGTTCGCTGGACTAATCTGAAAAGCTGGATTGTGTTGTCATTTATTTCGAAAGGGGAGCATCGGCTCATGCAACTGGGAATCATCGGGCTGGGCCGCATGGGCGGCAATATCGCAAGGCGCCTGATGCGCGCCGGCCACCGTACTGTGGTGCATGACCGCAACCGTGAGGCCATCGACGGCCTGGAGAGCGAAGGCGCCCAGGGCGCGCACGACCTCGGTGCGCTGGTACAGAAGCTGAAAGCACCGCGTGCGGTGTGGGTAATGCTGCCGGCCGGCGAGCCCACCGAGCAGACCATCGCCCAACTGGCCGAACTGCTGGAACCGGGCGATGCGATCATCGACGGCGGTAACACCTTCTACAAGGACGACGTGCGCCGCGCCGCCGAGCTGGCCAAGCGCGGGCTGCATTACCTGGACGTCGGCACCTCCGGTGGCGTGTGGGGCCTGGACCGTGGCTACTGCATGATGATCGGTGGCGAAAAGGATGTGTTCGAGCGCCTGGAGCCGCTGTTCAAGGCGCTCGCGCCGGGGGTGGGTGACATCCCGCGTACCCATGGCCGCAGCGGCGAGCATCAGCGTGCCGAACACGGCTACATCCACGCCGGCCCACCCGGTGCCGGGCACTACGTGAAAATGGTGCACAACGGCATCGAATACGGCCTGATGCAGGCCTATGCCGAAGGTTTCGACCTGCTGCGCAGCAAGGGCGGCAACGAACTGCCGGAAGACCAGCGTTTCGACCTGAACGTGGCCGAAATCGCCGAAGTGTGGCGGCGTGGCAGCGTGGTCACCTCGTGGCTGCTCGACCTCACTGCCGATGCGCTGGTGGCCGACCCGCAGCTGTCGCAGTTCAGTGGCTCGGTGTCTGACAGTGGCGAAGGCCGCTGGACCATCGACGCCGCCGTCGAGCAGGCGGTGCCGGTGCCGGTACTGTCCAGCGCACTGTTCGCCCGCTTCCGTTCGCGTCAGCAGCAGGGCACCTATGGCGACAAGATTCTCTCGGCCATGCGCCTGGGCTTTGGTGGCCATGTCGAGAAGAAAGGCGAATGACCAAACAGAGTATTCCGGCCGCACCACCCTGCACCCTGTTCCTGTTCGGCGCCAATGGCGACCTGGTCAAGCGCCTGCTGATGCCGGCGCTGTACAACCTCAGCCGTGACGGCTTGCTGGACCGCAACCTGCGCATCGTCGGGGTCGACCACAACCCGGCCACTGCCGAGGAGTTCGCCGGGCGCCTGCATGCCTTCATGGTCGAGCGTGACAAAGGTGGCGAGGACACGACCAAGTGCCTGGACGAGAAGCGCTGGGCACGCCTGGCCAAGCGCCTGGATTACCAGACCGGCGATTTCCTCGACCCGGCCACCTACCAGGCCCTTGCCAGGCGCATCGACACAACCCGCCATGGCAACGCCATCTTCTACCTGGCGACCTCGCCGCGCTTCTTCCCCGAGGTGGCGCAGCGCCTGGGGCAGGCCGGGCTGCTCGACGAATCGGCCGGCGGCTTTCGTCGCGTCGTGGTCGAAAAGCCCTTCGGCACCGACCTGGCCAGCGCCGAAGCGCTCAACGCCTGCCTGCTGAAGGTGATGGGCGAGCGGCAGATCTACCGCATCGACCATTACCTGGGCAAGGAGACGGTGCAGAACATCCTGGTCAGCCGCTTCTCCAACGGTTTGTTCGAATCGTTCTGGAACAACCACTACATCGACCATGTGCAGATCACCGCTGCGGAAACCGTCGGTGTCGAGACCCGAGGCGCGTTCTATGACAGCACCGGGGCGCTGCGCGACATGGTGCCCAACCACTTGTTCCAGTTGTTGGCGATGGTGGCCATGGAGCCCCCGGCCGCGTTCGCCGCTGATGCCGTGCGCAGCGAAAAGGCCAAGGTGATCGGTGCCATCCGCCCATGGTCGGCGAAGATGGCCCTGAAAAACTCCGTGCGTGGCCAGTACAGCGCCGGCAAGCAGGGGCGCAAGCAGTTGCCCGGCTACCGTCAGGAGGCCAACGTTGCGGCCGATAGCCAGACCGAGACCTATGTGGCGCTGAAGGTGATGATCGACAACTGGCGCTGGGCCGGGGTGCCGTTCTACCTGCGTACCGGCAAGCGCATGAGCGTGCGTGACACCGAAATCGCCATTTGCTTCAAGCCTGCGCCTTATGCGCAGTTCCGTGAATCGGAGCTGGAACGGCCCAAGCCCAACTACCTGAAAATCCAGATTCAGCCCAACGAAGGCATGTGGTTCGACCTGCAGGCCAAGCGCCCCGGGCCGGAGCTGGTGATGGAGAATGTCGAGCTGGGCTTTGCCTACAAGGACTTCTTCAAGATGACCCCGGCGACCGGCTACGAGACGCTGATCTACGACTGCCTGACCGGTGACCAGACCTTGTTCCAGCGGGCTGACAACATCGAGAACGGCTGGCGCGCGGTGCAGCCGTTCCTCGATGCCTGGGCCCAGGGCGGCGAGGTGCATGAGTACCCGGCCGGTGAAGACGGGCCCGAGGCCGGCAATGAATTGCTGGCGCGGGACAAGCGGGAGTGGCACAGCTTGGGCTGAGTTTTTGTGAAGCCTGTGCGGGCCTCTTCGCGGGTAAACCCGCTCCCACAGGTACATCACAGGCCTTGAAACCATCGATATCCCTGTGGGAGCGGGTTTACCCGCGAAGAGGCCAGCACAGGCAACCACACAAAGACGTCTCAATGTCCGCCCACATCGAAGACTATGCCCTGATTACCCGGTTGTTTCAGGCTGCCTGATATAAAAGTGTGAAACGACCGGAGTAGACTAGGGCAAACCCTTTCGGCACGGAGCACACATGGGCATTCGCGGTACTGACCGGCAGATCGACAACATCGAGTTCAATGTCAGCGACATCGCACGGAGCAAGGCCTTCTACGGCAGTGTGTTCGGCTGGGCGTTCACCGACTACGGGCCGTCCTACACCGAGTTCAGTGATGGCCGGCTGACCGGTGGCTTCACCACGGGGGAGCCGGTGCGCCCGGGCGGGCCGCTGGTCATCTTGTACGCCGACGATCTGGAGGCTACGCAGCAGCGGATCGAAGCAGCCGGGGCGAAAATCAGCCGGGCCACCTTTGCTTTCCCTGGCGGGCGGCGCTTCCACTTCATCGACCCGGATGGTTATGAGCTGGCGGTGTGGACGGCCCAAGCCTGATGGCCAATCACAAGATCGAAATCCGCCGGCGCAATATCGAGAAGATCCTGCAGGCGGCGGAAAAGGTGTTTGCCGAGAAAGGCTACGGCGCCACCTCGATGGGGGATATCGCCGAGCAGGCCGAGTTGCCGCGTTCCAACCTGCATTACTACTTCAGCACCAAGGACGACCTGTTCCGCGCGGTGCTGCAGGATCTGCTGGATGTGTGGAAGCAGGACGCGCTGTGCTTCGAGAACTTCGACGACCCGCGCGTGGTGCTGACCAGTTACATCCGGGCGAAGATGGGCCATTCGCGCTCGCGGCCGCTGGGTTCGAAGATTTGGGCCGAAGAGATGCTGCACGGGGCGCCGGTACTGGGGGTGAGCCTGGATGAAAGCCTGGTGCCCTGGGCCAAGCTGAAGGAAGCCAAGATCCGCCGCTGGGTGGAGGAGGGGCGCATCCTGCCGGTGGAGCCGTCGGCGCTGTTGTACATGATCTGGGCTTCGACCCAGCACTATGCCGACTTTGGTTACCAGGTGGCATTGCTCAATGGCGGGGAGGCGTTGTCGGACATGGCCTTTGAAAATGCCGTGCAGACGGTGACCAGTGTGATCTTGCGGGGGATCGGGCTGGAGCCTTGAGGTCGGGGCCGCCGCGCGGCCCTTCGCGGGTAAACCCGCTCCCACAGGTGTCTTGCTGCCCTCACAAGCGGCGCGGTCCCTGTGGGAGCGGGTTTACCCGCGAAGGGCTGCGCAGCAGCCCCAATGGGTTTCAGCTGGCCTCGCGGTAGGGGTTACGCGGGTCCTGCGTCCAGTTCAGGTACGGCTTGCCGGTGTCCTGTGCCACCATCTCGATGCAACTCTCCACCGGGCAGGTGATCTGGCACAGGTTGCAGCCTACGCATTCCTCCTCGATCACGTTGTAGGCATGCGTGCCATCCGCCTTCAGCGTGCTGGCAATCGCCTGGTGCGAGGTATCCTCACAGGCAATGTGGCAGCGCCCGCAGCCAATGCATGCCTGCTGGTCGATGTGCGCCACCGACTTGTAGTTCATGTCCAGGTACTTCCAGTCGGTGGTATGCCCCACCGCCTGGCCGCGGAACGCCTCGATATTGCGGTGCCCGTGCTGGTCCATCCAGCGCGCCAGGCCGTCCTTCATGTCCTCGACAATGCGGAAGCCATGCAGCATGGCCGCCGTGCACACCTGCACGGCACCACTGCCCAGGGCCATGAACTCGGCGGCATCACGCCAGCTGCCGATGCCGCCAATGCCGCAGATCGGCAAGCCGTGCGTTTGTGGGTCGCGGGCGATTTCCGCCACCATGTTCAGGGCAATCGGCTTTACTGCCGAACCGCAGTAACCGCCATGGGTGCTCTGGTCACCGACGATGGGGTGGGCGACCATGCGGTCGAGGTCGACGCTGGTGATCGAGTTGATGGTATTGATCAACGACACCGCATCGGCCCCGCCACGATGCGCGGCGCGGGCCGACTGGCGGATGTCGGTGATGTTCGGCGTGAGCTTGACGATCACCGGCAGCGAGCAGTACGTCTTGCACCAGCGGGTAACCATTTCCACGTACTCCGGCACCTGGCCGACTGCCGCGCCCATGCCGCGCTCCGGCATGCCGTGCGGGCAGCCGAAGTTCAGTTCGATGCCATCGGCCCCGGTGGCTTCCACCAGCGGCAGGATGAACTTCCAGGACTGCTCCTCGCACGGCACCATCAGCGACACGATCAGCGCGCGGTCGGGCCAGTCCTTCTTCACCTGGGTGATTTCGCGCAGGTTGATGTCCAGGGAGCGGTCGGTGATGAGCTCGATGTTGTTGATGCCCTGCACCTGGCGGTTGGGGCCATAGTGCGCCGAATAGCGTGACGACACGTTGACCGCCGCCGGGTCTTCGCCCAGGGTCTTCCACACCACGCCGCCCCAGCCGGCCTCGAAGGCGCGGACCACGTTATAGGCCTTGTCGGTTGGCGGTGCGGAGGCCAGCCAGAAGGGGTTGGGTGCCTTGATGCCGGCAAATTCGATGGACAGGTCGGCCATTTACGCAGCCTCCACGTTGAGCATGAGTTGGGCATGGATGGCTTCGGCGGCCAGCTTGCCGTGTTGCACGGCCTGGACGGTCAGGTCCTGGCCCAGGGCGGTGCAGTCGCCGCCGGCATATACGCCTGGCAGGCTGGTCTGCATCGTTTCGTCGACGCGGATGCGCTCGCCGTCGCGTGCCAGTTGTGCGGCCACCGGGTCGCCGAGGCTGGCGTCGTCGAAGCGTTGGCCGATGGCCTTGAAGATGGCATCGGCGGCCAGCTCGAAGGTTTCGCCGGTGTCGCGCAGGTGGCCGCCTGCCAGCTCGGTGCGGGCAAAGCGCATGCCGCGCACCTTGCCGGTGTCGTCCAGCAGCACGGCATCGGGGCGGGCCCAGGTGTGCAGGCGCACCTGGTTGGCCTTGGCGATGTCCTGCTCGTGGCCGGTGGCACCCATGTCGGCATGGCCACGGCGGTACACCAGGTTGACGTCGCGGGCACCCAGGCGGCTCATCTGCACGGCCATGTCGATGGCGGTGTTGCCGGCGCCGATTACCAGGCAGCGGTCGGCCAGGGGCAGCTGCGTCAGGTCATCGGCCTGACGCAGCTCGCGAATGTATTTGGTGGCGGCGAGCAGGCCGGGGGCTTCTTCATCCGGCAGGCCCAGCTGGCGCACGGCATTCAGGCCGAGGCCGAGGAACACTGCGTCGTACTGGTCGCGCAGCTCACCCAGGCCGAGGTTGCTGCCCAGGCGCTGGCCATGGCGGATCTCGATGCCACCGATGCCGAGCAGGAACTCCACTTCACGCTGGGCGTAGTCGTCCACCAGCTTGTAGCGGGCGATACCATACTCGTTGAGGCCACCGGCCTTGTCGCAGGCCTCGAACACCACCACATCATGCCCGTGCATGGCCAGGCGATGGGCGCAGGACAGCCCGGCAGGGCCGGCGCCGACCACGGCGACGCGCTTGCCGGTGGCCGGCGAGCGCTGGAACGGGTGCTCGGTGAAATGGGCGTTGTCCAGGGCATAGCGCTGCAGCTGGCCGATCAGCACCGGTGCGCATTCCTGCGCGTTGTTGCGCACGCAGGCTTGCTGGCAAAGGATTTCGGTGGGGCAGACGCGGGCGCAACTGCCGCCGAGGATGTTGGCCGAGAGGATGCGTTCGGCGGCGCCTTGCAGGTTTTCGTCGCTGATGCGGTGGATGAACGACGGGATGTCGATGTCGCTGGGGCAGGCGTTGACGCAGGGGGCGTCGTAGCAATACAGGCAGCGTGCGCTTTCGACGGCGGCCTGGCGGGCGGTGAGGGGTGGGGCCAGGTCGCTGAAGCGCTCGGCCAGCTGGTCGGCGCCGGCCCGGGGGCGCGGCAAGTGGTTCAGGGCGTCGATCACGGTTGTAGCCTCTCTATTTTTTATGGATGCAGGCGACAAGCATTGCGGTGGTTTCCGGGGCCGCTGCGCGATGGGCTGCGCAGCAGCCCCAATGGCTTCAGCGCTGCACGGGCGTCGGCCGCTGCATTTCGGCCCTGCGCCCCAGCACCTCATACACCGACGGGTACGCCGGCCGCTCCACATACCGCCCCGCGCCCTTTTCCGCGCGCAGGTCGCCATCGGCCCAGAGCACCTTGCCCTGGCTGATGGTGTGGCTGGGGATGCCGCGCACGGTACGGCCTTCGAAGATGTTGAAGTCCACCTGCTGATGGTGGGTCTTGGCCGAGATGGTACGGGTGCCTTGCGGGTCCCACAGCACCAGGTCGGCGTCGGCGCCAACACGAATGGCGCCCTTGCGCGGGAACAGGTTGAAGATTTTCGCGGTGTTGGTGGAGGTCAGCGCGACGAACTCATGCACCGACAGGCGCCCGCTGTTCACCCCGGCATCCCACAGCACCGCCATGCGGTCCTCGATGCCGGCAGTGCCGTTGGGGATACGGCTGAAGTCGTCACGGCCCATGGCTTTCTGTTCGGCGCAGAAGCAGCAATGGTCGGTGGCGGTGGTGTGCAGGTTGCCCGACTGCAGCCCGCGCCACAGCGCCTCCTGGTGTTCGCGCGGGCGGAACGGTGGGCTCATCACGTAGCCTGCGGCGGTGGCCCAGTCCGGGTCACGGTAGACGCTGTCATCCAGCAGCAGATGGCCGGGCAGGACCTCGCCGTACACCGGTTGACCCTTGCCCCTGGCATAGGCGATTTCATCCAGCGCTTCGCGGCTGGAAACATGCACCAGGTACAGCGGCGTACCCAGCGTTTCGGCAATGCGGATGGCGCGGCTGGCCGCCTCGCCCTCGACCTGGGAGGGGCGTGACAGCGGGTGGGCTTCCGGCCCGGTCAGGCCCTGGGCCAGCAGTTTTTTCTGCAGGTGGTACACCAGTTCGCCGTTCTCGGCATGCACGGTGGGCACCGCACCCAGTTGCAGGCAGCGCTCGAAACTGGCCACCAGGGTGTCGTCGGCGGCCATGATCGCATTCTTGTAGGCCATGAAGTGCTTGAAGCTGTTCACCCCGTGTTTGGCCACCAGTTCGCCCATCTCTTCGGCCACCTGCTCGCTCCACCAGGTAATGGCGACATGGAAGCCATAGTCGCTGGCGCTTTTCTGCGCCCAGCCGCGCCAGGTGTGGAACGCCTCCAGCAACGACTGCTGCGGGTTGGGGATGACGAAGTCGATGATCGAGGTGGTGCCACCGGCCAGGCCCGCAGCGGTGCCGCTGAAGAAGTCCTCGCTGGCCACCGTGCCCATGAACGGCAGTTGCATATGGGTGTGCGGGTCGATGCCGCCGGGCATCAGGTACTGGCCGCTGCCGTCGAGGATCTCGCAGTCGGTGGGTGGTTCAAGGTTTTGCCCGATGGCGCGGATCAGGCCATCGGCACACAGGACATCGGCGGGGTAACTCTCTTCGTGGGTGACCACGGTGGCGCCACGGATCAACAGGGACATGCCGTTTTCCTCGCAGGCTGACCGGTCTGGGCCGGTTCTTGGAATTTTCTTGGTACAGGGCGGGCAGGGTGGTTAATCCTGTCAGGCCTGACAAGATTGGAGGCTAGATGCTGATCCTCGATTCATCAAGAAAATTTTCCCATTAATTTTGTGGTTTTTAAGTGATTGAAATTAGAGGATTAAATTGTTTTATGGCGCTGACTATGGGGCTTTTGAAAACTTTGACTGACTTGACAAGATGAAAATCTGGTCAAGATTTTCAAGCACATAAAGCGTGTGTACTCCGGCCATCGCAATAGCCCGGTGGGCAAACAACTACAAGAAAATCTGGAGAAAGCCCCATGCAGCAGAGCAGATCGGAAGTGGTCGAGCAGGATGGCCTGTTCGAGCTGTCCGAGGGCAGCGATGTCCTCGACAGCCCGCGCTACAACCACGACATCGCCCCGACCAAGGTGCACCAGCGCACCTGGAACAAATGGCACATCACCGCCCTGTGGGTGGGCATGTCCATCTGCGTGCCCACCTACACCCTCGGCGGCGTGCTCACCGCCTACTTCGGCCTCAGCGTGGGCGAGGCCTTGCTGGCGATTCTGCTGGCCAACCTGATCGTGCTGATCCCGCTCACCCTCAACGCCTTCCCCGGTACCAAGTACGGCATCCCGTTCCCGGTGCTGCTGCGATCGTCGTTCGGCATTATCGGCTCCAACGTGCCATGCCTGATCCGCGCGGTGGTCGCCTGTGGCTGGTTCGGCATCCAGACCATGTTCGGCGGCCTGGCCATCCACCTGTTCCTCGGCTCGGTGTTCGACGGCTGGAAGGCCCTGGGCGGCACCGGCGAGGTGATCGGCTTCATGATCTTCTGGTGCCTGAACCTGTGGGTGGTGCTGCGTGGCGCCGAGTCGATCAAGTGGCTCGAAACGCTGTCGGCGCCGCTGCTGGTGGCAGTGGGCGTCGGCCTGCTGTTCTGGGCCTTGCCGCACATGTCGATGACCGAACTGCTGGCCCAGCCGCCCAAGCGCCCGGAAGGGGCGAGCATGCTCGGCTACTTCTGCGCCGGGCTTACCGCCATGGTCGGTTTCTGGGCCACGCTATCGCTGAACATTCCCGACTTCAGCCGCTACGCCCGCAGCCAGAAGGACCAGATTCTCGGGCAGATCTTCGGCTTGCCGCTGACCATGTTCCTGTTCGCCGCGCTGGGCGTGGTGCTGACCGCTGCCTCGGCGTCGCTGGTTGGCGAGACCGTGTCCGACCCGGTCAGCCTGATCGGCAAGATCCACAGCCCGTTCTGGGTGGCCCTGGCCATGGCGCTGATCGTGATCGCCACGCTGTCGACCAACACTGCGGCGAACATCGTGTCGCCGACCAACGACTTCCAGAACATCGCCCCACGCCTGATCGGGCGCAGCCGCGCGGTGTGGCTTACCGGCTTCATCGGCCTGGCGCTGATGGGCCATGAGTTGCTGAAGAAGCTGGGCTGGATCGTCTCCGACCTGAGCCTGGAGAGCGTGTACTCCAACTGGCTGTTGGGCTATTCCAGCCTGCTGGGGCCGATCGCCGGGATCATGGTGGTGGACTACTTCCTGATCCGCCAGCAGAAGCTGGACCTGGCCGGGTTGTACCGCGACGACGTGTACCCGGCATGGAACCGGGCCGGGTTTGCCGCCTTTGCGCTGCCGGTGGCGCTGACCGTGATGGCCATTGGCAACAGCAGTTTCAGCTGGTTCTACGACTACGGCTGGTTCACCGGTTCGCTGCTGGGCGGGGCGCTGTATTACCTCTTTGCCGGCGTGCTGGCGCGCAGCCCGGCGCGGGTGGCCAAGCCTTTGCCGTGAGACCGCGCTGGCTCCTTCGCGGGTAAACCCGCTCCCACAGGTAAAGCGCTGACCTCGGGACCTGCGCTGTACCTGTGGGAGCGGGTTTACCCGCGAAGAGGCCGGCACAGACAACAAAAATGCCTGAGGAAAACCCCATGACCCCAGCTCAACAAGTACTGCAATCCAGCCAGCACCACATCGACAGCACCCGCCTGTGGCGATCCCTGATGGACCTGGCCCGCCTCGGTGCCACCGCCAAGGGCGGCGTGTGCCGCCTGGCCCTGACCGACCTCGATCGCCAGGCCCGCGACCTGTTCGTGCAATGGTGCGAGGCCGCCGGTTGCTCGGTCAGCATCGACGCCGTCGGCAACATCTTCGCCCGTCGCCCGGGGCGTAACCCCAAGCTGCCCCCGGTGATGACCGGCAGCCATATCGACACCCAACCCACCGGTGGCAAGTTCGACGGCTGCTTCGGGGTGATGGCCGGGCTGGAGGTGATCCGCACCCTCAATGACCTGGGCGTGGAAACCGAAGCGCCGCTGGAAGTGGTGGTGTGGACCAACGAGGAAGGTTCGCGCTTTGCGCCGTGCATGATGGGTTCGGGGGTGTTCGCCGGCAAGTTCACCCTGGAGGAAACCCTGGCCAAGCGTGACGCCCAGGGTGTCAGCGTTGGCGAGGCGTTGAACGCCATCGGCTACGACGGCCCGCGCGCTGTATCAGGCCACCCGGTGGGGGCCTATTTTGAAGCGCACATCGAGCAGGGTCCGATCCTCGAAGATCAGGCCAGGACCATCGGCGTGGTGCTGGGCGCATTGGGCCAGAAGTGGTTCGACCTGACCCTGCGCGGTGTCGAGGCCCATGCCGGCCCGACGCCGATGCACCTGCGCAAGGACGCCTTGGTCGGTGCGGCGGCGGTGGTGGAGGCAGTCAACCACACTGCCCTCGGTCACCAGCCCCATGCCTGTGGCACGGTGGGTTGCCTGCAGGCCTACCCGGGCTCGCGCAACGTGATCCCGGGCGAAGTGCGCATGACCCTGGACTTCCGTCATCTGGAGGGTGAGCAACTGGATGCGATGATTGCCGATGTGCGCGCGGTGATCGAGGCGACCTGTGCCAGGCATGGCCTGAGCTACGAACTGGTACCCACGGCCGATTTCCCGGCGCTGTACTTCGACCAAGGGTGTGTCGATGCCGTGCGCGAGTCGGCGCAGGCGCTGGGCCTGCCGCACATGGACATCGTCAGCGGGGCGGGGCACGACGCGATCTTCCTGGCCGAGCTGGGGCCGGCGGGTATGATTTTCGTGCCGTGCGAGAACGGTATCAGCCATAACGAGATCGAGAACGCCACGCCCGAGGACCTGGCGGCGGGCTGCGCGGTGTTGCTGCGCGCGATGCTGGCGGCGTCGGAGGCGATTGCCAGCGGGCGGTTGGCGGCATAGTGGAGCGGCGGGTTGTGGCGAGCACCTGCGAGCTCCACAATTCATCCCGCGGGCTCAAGACGGCCATCGCGCCCAATGTGATAACGCTGCAGGTCCTGCGCCAGAACCAGCCGCCCGCTATAGTGGGCCAACGCCTCGGCACGCACATCGTCGATGCTCGGGCTGCGCCGTGAGTCGTGCTGGTAGCGGGCGCTGAAGTGCGTCAGTACCAGGTTGCGCACGCCCGCAGCTTCGGCAAAGCGTGCCACCGCAGCCGCGGTGCTGTGGCCGAAGGTGACCCCCGTGCGCTCGACCACCGCCTGGGTGAACGTGGCTTCGTGTACCAGCACGTCCGCCCCCCTGGCGGCATCGGCCAATAGCGCGGGGGTGTCGTTGTCGCCGCACACGATCACCCGCCGTGGCGGGCGCGAAGGGCGCAAGTAATCACTGCCGTGCAGCAGCTGCCCGCCATGCTGCACCGTCAGGCCCTTGGCCAGGTCGCCCCACAGCGGGCCACGGGGTATGCCTTTTGCTTCCAGACGCGGGATGTCCAGGCGCGGTTCGGGGTTGAGTTCGGTGAACACGAAGCCGACGCTCGGCACCCGGTGCGACAACTGCACGCTGGTCACCTGCACGGCTTCACTGCGCCACTCCACCAGGTCTTCAACGGCCAGCAGGCGCAGTTCGAACGGCAGGAAGGTATCGCTGGCCACCAGCCCCTGGCGCACCCAGTCGTGCAGGGCGGTGGGCAATACAAGGTCCAGCGGCTGGGTGCGCCCGCTCATGCCGGCACTAGCCAGCAGGCCCGGCAGGCCGAAGCAATGGTCGCCGTGCACGTGGGTGATGAAGATGGCGCGCAGGTCGCGGATCGACAGCGGCGTGTGCAGCAGTTGGTGCTGGGTGCCTTCGCCACAGTCGACCAGGTACCAGTGGCTGCCACTGGCTTCGATCACAGCGGTGGCGCTGACGTTGCGTGCCTTGGTCGGCACGCCGGCGGAGGTGCCCAGGAACAGCAAATCCATGGTCTGGCTCCTTGTTTCAGCCCGGCAGCGACGCTTGTACCAGCGGGCCGATATGCATCAGGCGGATACAAGGTGCTTGTGGCGGCTTGGTACTCAACGGGCTCGTTCCTTCGAGGTGATACGGGGCGCACACCTTAGCCGGATTGCCGCATGTCGTCGATGGCCCGCCAGGTTTGCCTACTCGGCCTGTCGCCAGATGAGCTTGCTGGTGTCATAGCCTTGCTCACGGGCGATCATCAGCAGTTGCTCGCGCAGTTGGTCGGTGACCGCGGGCGTGCGCGAAAGCAGCCACAGGTATTCGCGGTTCGGGTGGCCGACCAAGGCCACGCGGTAGTCCTGATCGTGGTACAGCACCCAGTACTCGCCCTTGGCCAGGCCGGGCGCAAGGCGGCTGAACCAGTTGTCGAAGCGCACCCAGAGCTTGTCGGTGCTACCCGGTTGCTGGGCTTCGGCGATGCCCTTGGCCTGGTTCCACTGGCCGTCCTTTTCCTGGCAGCGGTTGGTCACGTCGAGGCGGCCGTCCTCTCGCAGACCGTAGTGCGCCTCGGACTGCACGCAGTTGCGCTGGAAGAACATCGGCAGCCGCGCGAGTTCGTACCAGGTGCCCTGGTAACGTTGCAGGTCGACCTGCTGGGTACGCGGCGGTGCCGGGTGGTCGTTGCCGGCGCAGCCGAGCAGGGCCAGGGTCATGCAGGAAAGCAGCAACGTGGTGCGTAGCGCCATGGTGAACCTCCTTGATACGGACGGGGCTTACCTGTGTTTCGATGCGGGCGAGAGGCAAAAGTTGTACGGGATTGTAGCTTTCAGAACGAACCGGTCTGCACTTCGCCTGCGCGCACGTAGCGGGCGATGACCACGCCCTTGGGCGAAACCTGCGAGTGCTGCAGGGTGAAGGCCGCCGCTGCCGCATCGTCGCCGAACAGGCGTTTGCCGTGGCCGAGCAGCAGCGGGTGGATCAGCAGTTGCAGTTCATCGACCAGGCCTGCCGCCAGCAGTTGCTGTACCAGTTCGCTGCTGCCCTGGGTCAGCAGGTTGGCGCCGTCCTGCTGTTTCAGCGTGCGAACCGCTGCGGTGATGTCCGCGCCCAGGGCATGGCTGTTGTGCCAGTCGAGGGTTGAGGGGTTGTGGGTGGCCACGTGCTTGGGCACGCTGTTGAACAGGTTGGCGATGGAGAAGTCTTCCGAGCTGTCTTTGATGTCAGGCCAGTAGCCGGCGAAGATGTCGTAGGTGCGCCGGCCCAGTAGCAGTTCGAAGGGCTCGCTGAACAGGGCCTGCATGGCCTGGCCGAAGACTTCCTCTGCATACGGCACGATCCAGCCGCCGTAGGTGAAGCCGCCGCTGGTGTCTTCCTGCGGGCCGCCGGGGGCCTGCATGACACCGTCGAGGCTGATGAAGGCGGCTACGATGAGTTTGCGCATGGGGACTCTCCTGTTGGCAGCCGGGGTGGCTGTGGGCATGGGATAGTCGAATGGCAGGCAGCAGAATCGACAGGGCTGTTTGAGTGGTCTGCACTGGCCCTTTCGCGGGTAAACCCGCTCCCACAGGAACTCCACAGTTTCGCAGGCTGTGCAGTACCTGTGGGAGCGGGTTCACCCGCGAAGAGGCCGGTACAGGCTACATCACAGCCAGTAGGTCACCGCCCACCACCCCAGGCCACCCATCACTACGGTATAGGGCAAGGCCATCCACACCATCCGCCCATACGACAGCCGGATCAGCGGTGCAATCGCCGACGTCAGCAGGAACAGGAACGCCGCCTGCCCATTCGGTGTCGCCACACTGGGCAGGTTGGTACCGGTGTTGATTGCCACCGCCAGCGTCTCGAAATGCTCACGGCTCATGCCGCCATTGAGGAACGCCTGCTTCACCTCGGTGATGTAGATAGTGGCGACGAATACGTTGTCGCTGATCGCCGACAGCAGGCCGTTGGCCAGGTACAGCATGCCCGGCTGCTGCTCGGCCGGCAGCGCCAGCACCCAGGCAATCAACGGGCTGAACAGCTGCTGTTGATGAATCACCGCCACCACGGCAAAGAACACCACCAGCAATGCGGTGAACGGCATGGCGTCCTGGAAGGCACGGCCCAGGCGGTGTTCGTCAGTGATGCCGGTAAAGGCCGTGATCAGCACGATCACCATCAGGCCGATCAGGCCGACCTCGGCAACGTGCAGCCCCAGGCAGACGATCAGGATCAGTGCGGCGAACCCTTGCACCCACAGCGCAATGCGTTGGGCCGTGGTGCGCGCAGCATCGTCCTCGGCGGCGTAGGCGGCCAGCACCTGGCGCACTGGCTCGGGCATCAGCGTGCCATAGCCGAACAGGCGCAGCTTCTCCAGCAGCACGCAGGTCAGCAGGCCGGCGCCCAGCACCGGCAGCGACACCGGTGCCACCTTCAGGAAGAAATCGGCAAAGTGCCAGCCCATTTCGTGGCCAATCAGCAGGTTCTGCGGCTCGCCCACCAGCGTACACACGCCGCCCAGGGCGGTACCCACCGCGCCATGCATCAGCAGGCTGCGCAGGAAGGCGCGGAACTGGTCGAGGTCTTCACGGTGCAACTGTGCGATCTGCTGGTCGCTGTCCAGTGCACCGTCTTCGCGCGGGTTGGCCCCGGAGGTGACGCGGTGGTAGACCGCATAGAAGCCGACCGCGGCGCTGATGATCACGGCGGTCACGGTCAGCGCATCGAGAAACGCTGAGAGGAATGCCGACAGCACGCAGAACAGCAACGCCAGGGTCGCCTTCGAACGCACCCCCAGCAAAATGCGCGAGAACAGGAACAGCAGCAGTTCCTTCATGAAGTGGATGCCCGCAACCATGAACATCAGCAGCAGGATCACCGGGAAGTTGTGCTGCAACTCTTCGTACAGGGTTTGCGGGGTGGTCATCTGCAACAACAGGGCTTCGACCAGCAGCAGGCCGCCGGGCATCAGCGGGTAGCACTTCAGGGCCATGCCCAGGGTGAAGATGAATTCGAGCACCAGTGCCCAGCCGGCCGCGACCGGGCCAACGGTCAGCAGCAGCGGGTTGAGCACCAGGAACAGGCAGATGACTGCCTTGTACCAAAGCGGCGACTGGCCCAGAAAGCTGTGGGCGAGGGCGCCGGTCAGGGAGCGCGACATGAATTTGTATCCTTATGATTCGGCGATGGCGCACGGTGCCGGATCAGCGCGTCTTAGGCAAGGCGTAAAGTCCCGTTTTTGGCACAAGTGCGGTCATCGGGCTGGGTTACCATCCGTGCCATGAACCCTTCACCCGCAGGAGTGCCGCCCGTGACCGAGTACAGCGCATTCAAGGTCGAACTGACCGACAGCATTGCCCATGTTCAGATCAACCGCCCGGAAAAGGTCAATGCGATGAATGCGGCCTTCTGGGAGGAGATCACCGACATCTTCCAGTGGGTCGATGACACCGACGCGGTGCGGGTGGTGGTGATCAGCGGTGCCGGCAAGCATTTTTCCGCCGGTATCGACCTGATGATGCTGGCCTCGCTGGCCGGGCAGATGGGCAAGGACGTGGGCCGCAATGCGCGCTTCCTGCGCAGCACCATCTTGCGCCTGCAGGCGTCGTTCAATGCCGTGGACAAATGCCGCAAGCCGGTACTGGCAGCGGTGCAGGGTTACTGCATTGGCGGTGCCATCGACCTTATCTCGGCCTGCGACATGCGCTACTGCAGCAGCGACGCGCAGTTCTCGATCAAGGAAATCGACATGGGCATGGCCGCCGATGTCGGCACACTGCAACGTTTGCCTCGTATCATCGGTGACGGCATGATGCGTGAGCTGGCCTTCACCGGGCGCAATGTCGAGGCCGAAGAGGCGCTGCGCATTGGCCTGGTCAACCGGGTCTATGATGATCAGGCCGCGCTGATGGACGGGGTCTTTGCCATCGCCCGCGAGATTGCCGCAAAATCGCCGATCGCCGTGGCCGGCACCAAGGAAATGCTCAGCTACATGCGTGACCATCGCATCGACGATGGCCTGGAGTACATCGCCACCTGGAACGCCGCGATGCTGCAGTCCGAAGACCTGCGCGTGGCAGTGGCGGCGCACATGAGCAAACAGAAACCGACGTTCGCCGACTGATCAGGCCGGGGGACGCGCAGTAAAGGAACCCCCCGACATGTCAGCACGCTGGACTACCGCAGTACTCGACCCGCAGATCACCGGGGGGCTGGCCGTGGCCCGCAGCCCGGAAGGGTTCCTGGTGGACGACAACGGCGCGCTGTTCCCCCGCGACTGGCTCAAGCGCCAGGACCTCGATGTGTTGTGCGAGCACGGCATTGGCCACTTCGACGGCCAGCCGGTGTTCCTGCTGGAGCTGCGCAGCGCCACCGACGTGCCCGGTTGCGCCTGGCGAGGATTGCGCGCGTTCATGCTCGAAGGTGACTTCGATACCTACACAGTGCTGGGCTATGCCGCACAGATCGGCACCTGGGCCCGTGAGCACCGCTTCTGCGGCAGCTGCGGCCAGGCGATGACGCAGATTCGCTGGGAGCGGGCAATGTACTGCCAGCCCTGCGACCTGCGCAGCTACCCGCGCATTTCACCGAGCATGATCGTGCTGGTGACCCGTGGCGACGAAATCCTGCTGGCGCGCTCGCCGCGTTTCGTCACCGGGGTATACAGCACGTTGGCAGGCTTCGCCGAACCGGGCGAGTCGGCCGAGGACTGCCTGGTGCGCGAAGTGCGTGAAGAAGTGGCGGTGGAGGTGCAGAACATCCAGTACGTCGGCAGCCAGTGCTGGCCGTTCCCGCATTCGATGATGCTGGGCTTCCATGCCGAGTATGCCGGCGGCGATATCGTCATGCAGCCGGACGAGATCGAGGACGCCAGGTGGTTCAGCGTCCACGACCTGCCGCCGCTGCCGGCCGGGCGTTCGATTGCCCGGTACCTGATCGACCTTTATGTTGCACGGCGGCTGGGCTGTGATATCCCTGCTTTCCCGTCCTAGCTGCAGTGAGAAATGTTCTCCGACTAGGCGCAGGGCGCAGGCAATGGTCATTCCATTGCCAAGTCCTGCAACGACGGCGGAGGACATTTCTCGCGCAGATAGGGCGGGTAAGCAGGGGTATCACAGCCCATCAGGCTTGCCCGAACCAGTGCTGCCACGCCAGGCGCACGGTCAATGCCAGCACCACGGTGATGAACACCGGGCGGATGAACTTGCTGCCGCCACTGATCGCCGTGCGTGCGCCGAAGAACGCGCCGACCATCACCGACAGGCCCATGCACAGGCCGACGATGTAGTCCACCTGCCCGGAAATGATGAACACCGTCAGCGCCGCGATGTTGCTGACGAAGTTCATGCTGCGCGCCACGCCGCTGGCACGGACCAGGTCGATGGGGTACAGCAGCAAGGTGCTGACCGTCCAGAACGCCCCGGTACCCGGGCCGGCCACGCCGTCATAGAAGCCCAGGGTGAAGCCTTGCGGTACTTGCCACTTTTTCCTGATCGGTGCATCGGCATCCAGCGGTGCCTTGGGCGTGCCGCCGAACAGCAGGTAGACACCACAGGCGAAGACGATCACCGGTAGCATCTTGTTCAGCCATTCGGCCGGCATGTAGTGGGCGATGACCGCGCCGAGCAAGGCCCCGGTCAAGGTGGCGAACAAGGCGGGGCGCCATTGTGCCGGGTGGAACAGCTTGCGCCTGTAGTAGGTGAAGCCGGCGGTGGCCGAGCCGAAGGTGGAGCTGAGCTTGTTGGTACCCAGTACCAGGTGCGGTGGCATGCCGGCGGTGAGTAGCGCCGGGGTGGTGAGCAGGCCGCCACCGCCGGCGATGGCATCGATGAAACCGGCGACGAAGGCGACCAGGGCCAGGATCAGCAGGGTGAGGGGTTCTACGGTGAGTTCGAAGGGCATGGGGTTTTGGCAGGCAGGGAGGCAAGGGGCGGCAAAGGGCCGCACTAGAAGCGTGACATGGTAATCCTGGGGGAGGTGTGTTGCCAGTGCCGGCCTCTTCGCGGGTAAACCCGCTCCCACAGGTACTACACATTTCAAGACCTGTGCAGTACCTGTGGGAGCGGGTTTACCCGCGAAGAGGCCGGTGCAGGCGATCACATCAGCTACGGATAAACGCCAGCAAATCCGCATTGATCACATCGGCATGGGTGGTCGGCATGCCATGCGGGTAGCCCTGGTAGGTCTTCAGTGTGCCATTGGGCAGCAGCTTGGCCGACAGCAGCCCGGAGTTCTCATACGGCACGATCTGGTCGTCGTCGCCATGCATCACCAGCACCGGCTGGGTAATGCCCTTCAGGTCTTCGGTGAAGTCGGTCTGGGAAAACGCCACGATGCCATCGTAATGGGCCTTGGCGCTGCCGATCATGCCCTGGCGCCACCAGTTGCCGATGATGCCTTCGCTGGCGTCGACACCGGGGCGGTTGTAGCCGTAGAACGGCCCTGCCGGCACATCCCGGTAGAACTGCGCGCGGTTGCTGGCGACCTGGGCCTGGAAGCCGTCGAAAACGGATTTGGGCAGGCCACCGGGATTATCGGGAGTCTGCACCATCAACGGCGGTACGGCGGCGATCAGCACGGCCTTGGCCACCTTGTCTGCAGGGTGTCGGGCCATGTAGCGCACCACCTCACCGCCACCGGTCGAGTGGCCGACATGCACGGCGCCCTGAATGCCCAGGTGGGCCACCACTGCGGCTACGTCGTCGGCGTAGTGGTCCATGTCGTGGCCGTCCCATACCTGGCTGGAGCGGCCATGGCCGCGGCGGTCGTGGGCGACCACGCGGTAACCGTGGGCGAGGAAGAACAGCATCTGCGCGTCCCAGTCGTCGGCACTGAGCGGCCAGCCGTGGTGGAAGTGGATGACCGGCGCATCGCGCGGGCCCCAGTCCTTGTAGAAGATCTGTACGCCGTCCTTCGTGGTTACATAGCTCATGGTCGGGTCTCCTGTGTGCAGGAAGCGAAGTGAGCTATTGAGAATAGGAGGAATTTTGCTTGGCGCCGGAATTTGTGGTGACTGCACTGTAGTGGGCTTGCACCATGCTTCCGGCCTGCCCGGCGCCGTGTAGGAGCGGTGCCAGGCGATCAGGCGCGGTCGCGCATCCGGTACCAGGCCTTGGCGGCGGCTTCCAGCGGTGCGGCCAGCAGGTCGCCACCGGGGAAGCGGCCGTTGTCGATGCCTTGATATAGCGCCAGCAGGTCGTCGTCACCGAGGATGGCATCGCTCACGGCCCGGGCTGCGGCCAGGGTCGGCAGCACGCCATGGCCTGAGAAGCCCTGCAGCCAGTAGCGCTGGCCCTCGCGGCCGACGTCCGGGGTACGCTGGATGCTGCAATCGATATGGCCGCCCCAGGCGTAGTCGATGGCTACCCCGGCCAGCTGCGGAAACACCCGCTCCAGGTAGGGGCGGGTGGCGCTGGCGACGTCCCTGGGAATACCGCCCAGGTAGGTGCAGCCGCCGCCAAATAGCAGACGATGGTCCGGGGTAAGGCGGAAATAGTCGGGCACGAACTGGTTGTCGATTACGCAGCTGTTGCGGGGCAGTAGCGACTGGGCGAAGTCGGCGTCCAACGGCGCGGTGGCTACCTGATAGGACCCGACGGGCAGCAGGCGGCGTGACAGGCTGCGGTCGAGGCGGTCGATGTAGGCGTTGCAGGCCAGGACCAGCACGTCGCTGCGCACTTCGCCACGCTCGGTGCGGGCGATGTAGCCGCTGCCGGTCTGTTGGTAGTCGAGCACCTGGCTTTGTTCGAAGATACGCCCACCGCTAGCTTCGATGGTACTGGCCAGGCCCTGGGCCAGCTTTAGCGGATTGAGGTGGGCGCCTTTGGCGTCATAGAGCGCAGCCTGGTAGCGCGGGCTGTCGATCCATTGGGGCAGCTCGTCGCGGCCGATCAGGCGCAGGGCGTCGTAGCCCCATTTGTGTTCGGCCTCGTGCAGGGCTTCTTCCAACAGCTTCACCCGGCGCGGCAGCACGGCAGTCCACAAGCTGCCCAGCCGGTAGTCAATGTCGAAGCCATGTCGCACGGGGAGTTCGCGCATTTCGTCGGCGGCCCAGCACATGCTGGCCCACAGGCGTCGGGTGCGTTCGATACCCAGGGCCTTTTCCAGCGGCGGCATGTCGCACGACCAGCCGAGCAGTGCCTGGCCACCGTTGCGGCCGGACGCGGCCCAGGCCACGCGGCTGGCTTCCAGCAGCGTTACGCGTTTGCCGGCCTGGGTCAGGCGCAGGGCGGTGTGCAGGCCGCTGAAGCCGGCGCCAATGATCAGTACATCGGTGTCGTGGTTGCCTTGCAGGGTGGGGCGCAGGGGAATGCTGGTGGGGTAGGTCTGGGCGTAGTAGCTGGCGACGTGCTGGGCGGATTGTTTGAACATGCAGGGGTCTCATGAAATTTATTTTGATTATTCTCATGAAAATTTAGCAGGTAAATTTCATGGCGCCAATGCATTGGCCGCCTTTGTGGTTTACCTGGGGTTGTTGTGTTGCCTGTCCTGGCCCTTTCGCGGGTAAACCCGCTCCCACAGGTCATCGCTGGACTTGAGGCCGGCGCTGTTCCTGTGGGAGCGGGTTTACCCGCGAAGGGGCCTGACCTGGGAGGGCAAAATCTTCAGGTTGTCGCCTTTTTTCGAGGCTGCCTTGGTTTGCCTGCGGCCGCTTTTCCTTTCCCGCCGCCCCTGCGCTTCTTCTTCCACGGCGGCGCCGCCCCGGCCGCCGGCCCGCTGATGGTCATGCGCATACCGCTGCACCGCTCCACCAGTTTACCCATCCATGCCGACTGCCGGGCGACGAACTCTTCCAGCGTCATCTCGCCACTCTGCACCATGTCCAGCGCCTGCTCCCAGATAGCCGTGGTACCCGGGTCGGCAATGGCGCGCGGTACGGCGTCGATCAGGCTGAACGCCGCAGGCGTGGCGGACAGGGCCTTGCCGTTCTTGACCAGGTAACCACGGTCAAGCAGGCCCTGGATGATGCTGGCGCGGGTGGCTTCGGTGCCGATGCCGGTGGTTTCCTTGAGCTTCTGCTTCAGTCGAGGGTCATCCACCAGCTTGGCGACGTTCTTCATCGCCTTGATCAGGTCGCCTTCGGTAAACGGCTTGGGTGGCTGGGTCCACAGGTCTTTCAGTTGCAGGCCCTGCACGCTGCAGTCCTGGCCTTCGCGCAGCGCTGGTAACACCTGGGCCGGTGGTGTCTCGCGGCCCTTGGCCGGGGTCAGCGCTTCGGGCAGTGCACGGCGCCAGCCGGGTTCGACGATCTGCTTGCCTACTGCACGCAGGGCATGGCCGGCGCAATCGAAGTCGGCCTGGGTGCGGTCGTACTCGTGGTTGGGCAGGAACTGCGCCAGGTAGCGGGCGCGGATCAGGGTGTACACCGCCTTGTGCTTGGCCGGCAGGCGCGACGGGTCGCTGGCGGCGGCAGTGGGGATGATGCCGTGGTGGGCACTGACCTTGGCGTCGTTCCACGCCCGTGAACGGCGCTGCGGCTCCAGGTAGGGCTGCAGCGGCGCCAGGCTGGCATCGGCCCGTTGCAGGACGGCGAGGATGGCGGGCGCTTCGGCGTGCTGGCTTTGTGGCAGGTAGCCGCAGTCGCTGCGCGGGTAGGTGATCAGCTTGTGGGTTTCGTACAGCGCCTGGGCGATGTCGAGGGTTTCCTGGGCGCCGAGGCCGAATTTTTTCGAGCACAGTTCCTGCAGCGTGCCCAGGTCGAAGGGCAGGGGAGCCGCCTCACGCACGCGCTCGGTGGTCACCTTGATGGCCCGGGCAATACCCGCCTTGCCGATGTCGGCGGCAGCCTGCTGCGCCAGGGCCTGGTTCAGGCAGCGGCCCTGGTCGTCGCAGGCGTCCTCGGGGGCGCGCCACTGGGCGTTGAAGCCGAAGCCTGCGTGTTCGAGTTGCACGTCGATGGCCCAGAACGGCACCGGCACGAAGTCGGCGATGCTGCGGTCGCGGTCGACCACCAGGCGCAAGGTGGGCGTTTGCACCCGGCCCACCGGCAGCACGCCCTGGTAGCCGGACTGCCGGCCCAGCAGGGTGAACAGCCGGCTCATGTTCATGCCGATCAGCCAGTCGGCGCGGGAGCGGCCCAGCGCCGAGTGGTACAGGTTGAAGGTTTCGTGGCCCGGCAGCAGGCGTGCCAGTGCCTTGCGGATGGAGGCGTCGTCCAGTGCCGACAGCCACAGGCGCTGCACCGGGCCGCGGTAGCGACAATGCTCGACCAGTTCGCGGGCGATCATTTCGCCTTCGCGGTCGGCATCGGTGGCGATCACCAGTTCGCGCGCTTCGCCGAGCAGGCGCTTGACCGCCTTGAACTGGCTGGCGGTCTTGGGCTTGACCAGCATCTTCCACTTGTCCGGGATGATCGGCAGGTCGGCCAGGTTCCAGCGCTTGTAGCGTTCGTCGTAGCTGTCGGGCGGGGCGGTTTCCAGCAGGTGGCCGATGCACCAGGTCACGCAGACGTCGGTGCCTTGCCAGCAGCCATCGCCCTTGCGGTTGGCGCCGAGCACTTTGGCGATGTCTTTTGCCTGGGAGGGTTTTTCGCAGAGGAACAGGCGCATGGCCGGGGACGCTTCATCGGGGGTGATGGGCGATAGGATGCGCAAGCGAGGGCGCGGAGGCAAGTTTTATCTGGATGGATGTACAGGTTTTTTGTCAGAGGGGATGTCTTGGCTGTACCGGCCTCTTCGCGGGTGAACCCGCTCCCACAGGGGCCCCACAATTTTCAGAATTTGTGGGGGCCTGTGGGAAGGTCGTGGATCAGGCGCGCGAGTCGCGCACCATGTCCACGTGCGGGATGCCGGCTTCGAGGAACTCCTCGCTGACCACGCGAAAACCCAGCCGCTCGTAGAACGGCGTGGCGTGCACCTGGGCGCTGAGCATCTGCTGCTTCAGGTCGCGGTTCTGGGCTTCGACAATCACCGCGTTCATCAGCGCGTCACCCACCTTAAGCCCGCGCCAGTCCTTCAGCACCGAGACCCGGCCGATGGTGCCGTCAGGCAGCAGGCGGGCGGTGCCGATCGGGTAGTCGCCTTCCAGGGCCAGGAAGTGCGCGGCGGTCGGGTCGTCCGAGTCCCACTCCAGCTCCGGCGGCACGTGCTGTTCGGCAATGAACACCGCTTCGCGGATGCGGCGGATGTCGGCGTTGTCCTTGTGCCAGTCGGCAAGGCGCACACGAATCTTATTCATTGGCGAATCCCAGGCTTCCTTGTTTGACCAGCTGCTGTACCAGCATAAGGCCATCTTCATCCTGCAGCCATTCGCCCAGGTTATCGATGTGCAGGGCGTCGGCCGCGCAAACCAGCTTCAGCAGCTCGCGCAGTTTGCCCGGCAGCGGGCAGCTGCGGCCGCTGGCGAACAGCAGCAGGTCTTCTTCGAATTCCGACCAGGCCAGGCGTGCGCTCGGGTTGCGGATCAGGATGGCGCCCTGTTCCAGGGCGTCGATCAGCTCTTCCTCGGACAGCTCTTCACCGACGATCTGCTCGGGGTAGCGCGGCTCGGTCATGAACTGGCCGAACCAGGTCAGCAGCAGGTCCTTGTCGCCCATGTGCTTGTCGAGCAGCGCCTTCAGGCGGTCGAGGGCGTCGTGCTGGATCTGGTGCGGGTCGCTGACCGGCTGGGCGTCGGCGTCGCTGTAGCGTTCTTCGTCGGGCAGGAACTGGCCGAGGAAATCGGTGAAGTGGGTCAGCACTTCGGCGGCGCTTGGGGCGCGGAAGCCGACCGAGTAGGTCAGGCAGTCGTCCACGGCCACGCCGTAGTGGGCCAGGCGCGGTGGCAGGTAGAGCATGTCGCCCGGCTCCAGGGTCCACTCATCGCTCTGCTCGAATTCGGCGAGGATGCGCAGGTCGGCGTGCTCCAGCAGCGAGCTGTCGCTGCTGCACATCTGGCCGATTTTCCAGTTGCGCTGGCCGTGGCCCTGCAGCAGGAACACGTCGTAGTTGTCGAAGTGCGGGCCGACGCTGCCACCGGGGGCGGCGAAGCTGATCATCACGTCATCGATGCGCCAGCTGGGCAGGAAACGGAAGTTTTCCAGCAGTTCGGCCACTTCCGGGACGAACTGGTCGACGGCCTGCACCAGCAGGGTCCAGTCCTTTTCCGGCAACTCGGCGAAGGTCTCTTCGGTGAACGGGCCGCGACGCAGCTCCCACGGGTGCGCGCCGTGCTCGAGCACGATACGCGACTCTACTTCCTCTTCCAGAGCCAGGCCGGCCAGCTCGTCGGGGTCGATCGGGCTGATGAAGTCCGGGAAGGCCTGGCGCACCAGCAGCGGCTTCTTCTGCCAGTAGTCGCGCATGAATTCGCGGGCCGAGATGCCGCCGAGCAGCTGCAGTGGAGTATCAGGATTCATGTTCAACCTATTGAAAAAATGTAATTTTCGTCCGGGAATAAAAACGCCCGGGCAGGCCGGGCGTTGAACGCGACGGTCAGCTTAGATGCGTTTGGCCTGTGCTGCCGCGTTGCCGATGTAGGTAGCAGGGGTCAGCTGCTTGAGCTCGGCCTTGGCGTCGGCTGGCATGTCCAGGCCGTCGATGAAGGTCAGCAGCGCTTCCGGGGTGATGCCCTTGCCACGGGTCAGCTCTTTGAGCTTCTCGTAGGGGTTTTCGATGTTGAAGCGGCGCATCACGGTCTGGATCGGCTCGGCCAGTACTTCCCAGCAGGCGTCCAGGTCGGCGGCGATGCGGGCTTCGTTGACTTCCAGCTTGCCGATGCCTTTCAGGCTGGCTTCGTAGGCGATGACGCTATGGGCAAAGCCTACGCCCAGGTTGCGCAGCACGGTGGAGTCGGTCAGGTCACGTTGCCAGCGCGAGATCGGCAGCTTGCTGGCCAGGTGCTGGAACAGCGCGTTGGCGATACCCAGGTTGCCTTCGGAGTTTTCGAAGTCGATCGGGTTGACCTTGTGCGGCATGGTCGACGAGCCGATTTCGCCGGCAACGGTCTTCTGCTTGAAGTAGCCCAGCGAGATGTAGCCCCACACATCGCGGTCGAAGTCGATCAGGATGGTGTTGAAGCGGGCGATGGCGTCGAACAGCTCGGCGATGTAGTCGTGCGGCTCGATCTGGGTGGTGTACGGGTTGAACTGCAGGCCCAGCTCGTCTTCGATGAAGGCGCGGGCGTTCTGCTCCCAGTCGATCTGCGAGTAGGCCGACAGGTGGGCGTTGTAGTTGCCCACGGCGCCGTTGATCTTGCCCAGCAGCGGCACGGCGGCAACCTGGGCGATCTGGCGCTCCAGGCGGTACACGACGTTGGCCAGCTCTTTACCCAGGGTGGTCGGCGAAGCCGGCTGGCCGTGGGTGCGCGACAGCATCGGCACGTCGGCATGGGCGTGGGCCAGGGCGCGGATGGCATCGGCGATCTGGCGCATCAGCGGCAGCAGCACTTCGTCACGGCCGGCGCGCAGCATCAGGGCGTGGGACAGGTTGTTGATGTCCTCGCTGGTGCAGGCGAAGTGGATGAACTCGCTGACCTTGGCCAGCTCAGGCAGCTTGGCAGCCTGCTCCTTGAGGAGGTATTCGATCGCCTTGACGTCGTGGTTGGTGGTGCGCTCGATTTCCTTGACGCGTTCGGCGTGCTCGAGCTTGAAGTCGGTGGCCAGGCTGTCCAGCAGGGCGTTGGCTTCGGCGGAGAATGCCGGCACTTCGCCGATCTGCGGGTGGGCGGCCAGGCGCTGCAGCCAGCGCACTTCGACCAGGGCGCGGAAACGGATCAGGCCGAATTCGCTGAAAATAGGGCGCAAGGCCTGGGTTTTGCCGGCATAACGGCCGTCTACAGGGGAAACCGCAGTGAGCGAAGAGAGCTGCATGGGGTGTTCTCGGACAGTCAGGCTTTTGGAAGGGCGCATATCATACATGAATTTTGCGCCCGAGTCGGGTGGCTGACCAAAGGTCGGGCCATTAAAAGCATGTCGCGGCCCTTGTGGGGCGGGTTTACCCGCGAATACGTCGGCTGATCCAGCATCGCATTCGCGGGTGAACCCGCTCCCACAGGGGTGGGGTCGCCTGTCAGGAAGGCGAACGCATCATGTCGTACAGTTCGTTGAGCAACTTGCGCCGGCTGAACACCAGCTGCCAGCGGTGCCCGCCCAGCTGGCGCCACAGGCGCGCGGCGCGGATGCCGGCCAGCAGCAGGGCGCGGATCTTCGAGGCGTTGCTGGCCTGCTGCAGGAAGCGCATGTCGCCATGTACCTGGATGCGCTGGCGCAAGGTGCTCAGGGTGTCCTGGTACAAGGCTCCACTGGATGCAATGACGTTTTCATGAACCAGGCCGAAATGCTCGGCCTGGGACTGGATTTGCGGCAGGCGGTTGCCGATGGTGTCGAGCAGGTCGCCGCGCTTGTTCAGCTGGCGCTCCAGGCCCAGCATCGACAGGGCGTAGCGCAGCGGCTCGCGCTGCAGGCTGCTGGGGTCGCGCTCCAGCGCGCCGACCAGCGCGCGGTAGCCGTCGCGCAGGTTCAGGTCATCACCGCCGAACACCTCCAGGGTGTCCTTGGGGTCACGCACCAGCAGGCTGCCCAGCATGCAGCCGATGTTGGCCTCGCTGGCCTGGCCGGTGCGGGCGATGCGATCGACCAATACAGCGGCCTGGAACACACCGCCCAATGCAATCAGCTGCTCCTGCAGGTTGCTCATGTGCGCGGGCTCCAGGGCTCGGCGGCTTCGATCACGCCGCCACCCAGGCACACTTCGCCGTCGTAGAACACCACCGACTGGCCCGGGGTAACGGCGCGCTGCGGCTCGTCGAACACCGCGCGGTAACCGCTTTCGGTCAGCGCCAGGGTGCACTGTTGGTCGCTCTGGCGGTAGCGTACCTTGGCGGTCAGCTGGCGCGGGCTGCTGAGGTCGACCGGGTTGACCCAGAAAATTTCCGAAGCCAGCAGGGCGCGGGAGAACAACCATGGGTGTTCGTTACCCTGGCCGACTACCAGCACGTTGCGGGTCAGGTCCTTGTGCAGCACGTACCACGGCTCGTCGCCGGCGTCCTTCAGGCCGCCAATGCCCAGGCCCTGGCGCTGGCCGATGGTGTGGTACATCAGGCCGTGGTGGCGGCCGATCACTTCACCGTCGGTGGTTTCGATGTCGCCTGGCTGTGCCGGCAGGTACTGCTTGAGGAAGTCGCTGAAGCGGCGCTCGCCGATGAAGCAGATGCCGGTGGAGTCCTTCTTCTTGGCGGTGGCCAGGCCGTGTTTTTCGGCAATGGCGCGGACTTCGGGCTTTTCCAGCTCGCCGACCGGGAACAGGGTGCGGGCAATTTCCTTGCCGCCGACGGCGTGCAGGAAGTAGCTCTGATCCTTGTTCGGGTCCAGGCCCTTGAGCAGTTCGGTGAGTTCACCGGTGTCGCGGCGGCGCACGTAATGGCCGGTGGCGATCAGGTCGGCACCCAGCGACAGGGCGTAGTCGAGGAACGCCTTGAACTTGATTTCGCGGTTGCAGAGGATGTCCGGGTTGGGCGTGCGGCCGGCCTTGTACTCCTCGAGGAAGTGCTCGAACACGTTGTCCCAGTATTCGGCGGCGAAGTTGGCGGTGTGCAGCTTGATGCCGATGCGGTCGCACACGGCCTGGGCGTCGGCCAGGTCTTCACGGGCGGTGCAGTATTCGGTGCCGTCGTCTTCTTCCCAGTTCTTCATGAACAGCCCTTCCACCTGGTAGCCCTGCTCCATGAGCAGAAGGGCGGAGACAGAAGAGTCCACGCCGCCGGACATGCCGACGATGACGCGGGTCTTGGCGGGGTCTTTGAGTGCTGGGCTGGTCATGGTTACCGGTGTGTATCAAGGGGGGAAAAACGTCGATTCTATCAAACCTGCGGCGGCGCGTCAGTCGCGCAGCAGGTCGAGGCTGTGCAAGGGGCCTTTGAGGTAGTCGTCGAGGCAGCGTGGCACCAGTTCGCTGCGCCAGCGGGCGGGGTCGGCCAGCAGTTCGTCGCGGGTCAGCCACACGGCGCGGACAATGTCGCGGTCCAGTGCCAGGTCGGCGTGATGGCGCACGGGGCGGGCGGCGAAGCAGATGCGCTGGTAGGTCACGCCGTTGCTTGGTGCGGTGTACAGGTAGATGCCGACCACGCCGGTGAGCTCGACTTCCCAGGCGGTTTCTTCGAGGGTTTCGCGCAGGGCGGCCTGGGGCAGGGTCTCGTTGGGTTCGAGGTGGCCCGCGGGTTGGTTGAAGACGTGTTGGCCTGCCTTGAATTCTTCGACGAAGAGGAACTTGCCTTCGTGTTCGACGATGGTGGCGACGGTGATGTGGGGTTGCCAGGTCATGAACAGCTCCTTAGAGGCCTGCACAGCCCCTGTGGGAGCGGGTTTACCCGCGAATGCGTCGGTGGATTCGCCATCGCATTCGCGGGTAAACCCGCTCCCACAGGGTCCGCGCTGGCGGCCAGAAATCGTTTATCCAGAAAGCACAAACCCCGGTGCGTGGCCGGGGTTTGTGCTGTTACTTCAAGCGAGCCTTACAGGGCGGCAATGGCGCTGTTCAGGGTCTGGCTTGGGCGCATCACCTTGGCGGTCAGCTCGGCATCCGGGGCGTAGTAGCCACCGATGTCGGCCGGCTTGCCCTGGACGGCGTTGAGCTCGGCGACGATGGTCTCCTCGTTCTCGGTCAGGGTCTTGGCCAGTGGCGCGAAGCGTGCCTGCAGGGCAGCGTCGTCGTTCTGCGCAGCCAGGGCCTGGGCCCAGTACAGGGTCAGGTAGAAGTGGCTGCCGCGGTTGTCGATACCACCGACTTTGCGCGACGGCGACTTGTTGGTGTCGAGGAACTTGCCAGTGGCCTGGTCCAGGGTGTTGGCCAGCACTTTGGCGCGCGGGTTGTCGTAGGTGTTGCCCAGGTGCTCCAGGGAAGCGGCCAGGGCCAGGAATTCACCCAGCGAGTCCCAACGCAGGAAGTTCTCTTCCACCAGCTGCTGCACGTGCTTCGGTGCCGAACCGCCGGCACCGGTTTCGAACAGGCCGCCGCCGTTCATCAGCGGTACGATCGACAGCATCTTGGCGCTGGTGCCCAGCTCCATGATCGGGAACAGGTCGGTCAGGTAGTCACGCAGCACGTTGCCGGTCACCGAGATGGTGTCCTTGCCTTCGCGGATGCGGGCCAGGGAGAACTTGATGGCGTCGACCGGTGCCAGGATGCGGATGTCCAGGCCACTGGTGTCGTGATCCTTCAGGTACTTCTGCACCTTCTCGATCATCACGCCGTCGTGGGCGCGGGCCGGGTCCAGCCAGAACACTGCCGGCGTGTTGCTCAGGCGGGCACGGTTGACGGCCAGCTTGACCCAGTCCTGGATCGGCGCGTCCTTGACCTGGCACATGCGGAAGATGTCACCGGCTTCGACGTTCTGCTCGAGAACGACCTTGCCTTTGCTGTCGACCACGCGCACCACGCCGTCGGCCTTGATCTGGAAGGTCTTGTCGTGGGAACCGTATTCTTCGGCCTTCTGTGCCATCAGGCCGACGTTCGGCACGCTGCCCATGGTGGTCGGGTCGAAGGCACCGTTGGCCTTGCAGTCTTCGATGGTGGCCTGGTAGATGCCGGCGTAGCAGCGGTCCGGGATGATCGCCTTGGCATCCTGCAGTTCGCCGGCGGCGTTCCACATCTTGCCCGAGTCACGGATCATGGCCGGCATCGAGGCGTCGACGATGACGTCGCTCGGCACGTGCAGGTTGGTGATGCCTTTGTCGGA
Source organism: Pseudomonas sp. LS.1a (assembly GCF_022533585.1). Classification (NCBI taxonomy): domain Bacteria; kingdom Pseudomonadati; phylum Pseudomonadota; class Gammaproteobacteria; order Pseudomonadales; family Pseudomonadaceae; genus Pseudomonas; species Pseudomonas sp. LS.1a. Next base: position 3,753,298 of record NZ_CP092827.1, on the reverse strand, counting down.
GTTGACCATGGCCAGGGCCGGGCGCTGGGCGTACAGGGCCTGGATGTCGGCTTCGATTTCGGCCTGCTTCTCGGCTGGCAGGTCCTTGATGCGGGCGTACAGGTCGCCGATGCCGTTGTTGGCGTTGAAGCCTACTTCAGCCAGGGCGGCGGCGTGCTTGGCCAGCACGTCGTTGTAGAACTCTTCGACGATGACGCCGAACATGATCGGGTCGGAGACCTTCATCATGGTGGCTTTCAGGTGCACCGACAGCAGCACGCCGGAGGCCTTGGCATCGGCGATCTGCTCGGCGATGAAGGCTTTCAGGGCCTTGCGGCTCATGGTGGCGCAGTCGATGACTTCGGCGGCTTTTACCGCGGTCTTTTCTTTCAGCACGGTGGTGCTGCCGTCTTTGCCGACCAGCTCGATGCGCAGGCTGTCGTCAGCTTCGATCAGTGCGGCTTTTTCGCTGCCGTAGAAGTCGCCCTGGGTCATGTGGGCAACGTGCGACTTGGAGTCGGCAGCCCAGGCGCCCATCTTGTGCGGGTGCTTGCGGGCGTAGTTCTTGACCGACAGCGGCGCGCGGCGGTCGGAGTTGCCTTCGCGCAGTACCGGGTTCACGGCGGAACCCTTGATGCGGTCGTAGCGGGCGCGGGATTCTTTCTCTTGCGCGGTGGCCGGCTCGTCGGCGTAGTCAGGGATGTTGAAGCCCTTGCCTTGCAGTTCCTTGATCGCGGCTTTCAGCTGCGGTACCGAGGCGCTGATGTTCGGCAGCTTGATGATGTTGGCTTCAGGGGTGGTAGCCAGCTGGCCCAGTTCCGCCAGGTGATCGCCTACTTGCTTCTCTGCGCCCAGTTGCTCCGGGAAGGCGGCGAGGATGCGGCCAGCCAGGGAGATGTCGCGGGTTTCGACGGCGATGTCAGCCGAAGCGGTGAAGGCTTCGATGATCGGCAGCAGCGAGTAAGTGGCGAGGGCGGGGGCTTCGTCGGTGAAGGTATAGATGATCTTGGAACGGGTGGGCATGCGGGTTAACTCTCTGTGTGCTGAGCGTGCTCGAGTCTCGTGCTGCGCAGGGTAGGCGCATCGCCCTGGCAGCGCCATGAGCGGAAAGTCGAGAGGCTGCGAGCGGTGATGGTGGATGCATCAGTCGAGCGTCAAGTGCTGAGCTGCGGTAACAACCCAGGCTTCGTGGCCAGGCTTTGTGTCCATTCATGGCCGAGGGCGGTCCGCATTTTTCCTGGGGATCGCCCCGATGACCCTTCGGTCGCGGCGCAGTATACCAAACCATTCGGGCTAATCAGCAAGGCCAAGTGATATCGGCCCATTTATAAGACCAAAGACTAAGCGGCAATGTGGCGGGTTGTCGCATGCCTTGCAGGTCCGCAGATGTGGTTTAGGCTCATTGCATCACTTGATGTCCAAACCACACCCGACAGCGGAGTAGTGCAAGCATGGGATACCAGAAAATCAAGGTTCCGACCGACGGCGCCAGGATCACCGTCAATGCCGACCATTCGCTCAACGTGCCTGACAACCCGATCATTCCTTATATTGAGGGCGACGGGATTGGCGTCGATGTCTCGCCGGTCATGATCAAGGTGGTCGACGCCGCCGTGCAGAAGGCCTACGGCGGCAAGCGCAAGATCGCCTGGATGGAGGTGTACGCCGGCGAAAAAGCCACCCAGGTGTACGACCAGGACACCTGGCTACCCCAGGAAACCCTCGATGCCGTGCGTGATTACGTGGTGTCGATCAAGGGGCCGCTGACCACCCCGGTGGGTGGTGGCATCCGTTCGCTCAACGTGGCCTTGCGCCAGCAGCTCGACCTTTACGTGTGCCTGCGCCCGGTGCTGTGGTTCCAGGGCGTGCCGAGCCCGGTGAAAAAGCCTGGCGATGTGGACATGGTGATCTTCCGCGAGAACTCCGAGGACATCTATGCCGGTATCGAGTGGAAGGCCGGTTCGCCCGAGGCGAACAAGGTGATCAAGTTCCTCAAGGAGGAAATGGGCGTTACCAAGATCCGCTTCGACCAGGACTGTGGCATTGGCGTCAAGCCGGTGTCCCGCGAGGGCACCAAGCGCCTGGTGCGCAAGGCCCTGCAGTATGTGGTGGACAACGACCGCGAGTCGCTGACCCTGGTGCACAAGGGCAACATCATGAAATTCACCGAGGGTGCCTTCAAGGACTGGGGCTATGAAGTGGCGCGCGACGAGTTCGGCGCCGAGCTGCTCGATGGTGGCCCGTGGATGAAGTTCAAGAACCCCAAGAGCGGCCGCGAGGTCATCGTCAAGGACGCCATTGCCGACGCCATGCTGCAGCAGATCCTGCTGCGCCCGGCCGAGTACGACGTGATCGCCACCCTTAACCTGAACGGTGACTACCTGTCCGATGCCCTGGCGGCGGAAGTGGGCGGTATCGGCATTGCGCCGGGTGCCAACCTGTCCGACACCGTGGCCATGTTCGAGGCCACCCACGGCACCGCACCCAAATATGCGGGGCAGGACAAGGTCAACCCAGGCTCGGTGATCCTGTCGGCGGAGATGATGCTGCGGCACATGGGCTGGACCGAGGCGGCCGACCTGATCATCAAGGGCACCAACGGCGCGATTGCCGCCAAGACCGTGACCTATGACTTCGAACGGCTGATGGACGGCGCCAGGCTGGTGAGCAGCTCAGGCTTTGGCGATGAAATGATCAAGCATATGTAAAGCAATGCAAAACCGGCCGCTTCCAGTAAGGAGGCGGCCGGTTTTTCGTATGCCGGCAGGCCGCGCGGCAAGTCAGGCGTCGGCAGTGCTGCCGGTTTGCTGTGCGCTGGTGGCAGTGGCGGCAGTGGCGCTGCTGATATTCACCGCGTGCAGGCCTTTGGGGCCCTGGACGATGTCGAAGCTCACGGCCTGGCCGGCCTTGAGCGTCTTGTACCCGTCCATCTGGATGGCTGAGTAATGAGCGAACAAGTCTTCGTCCTTGCCCTCTTCATTGATGAATCCATAGCCCTTGGCATTGTTGAACCACTTGACTTTACCGCTTGCCATCCCTATGTCCCTCTGCAAAGGACTCCATCACTGGAGTATCATCCACTTCATCCGCATACGAACCATGCGAAAAATCTGGTTGACTGCGCGGATCTTTATCGACCACGGTGGGTTCTTATTGTTTGTAACACCGTTTTGCCGATAGTCAAGGTCGCCCGGCGCCTGCGCTGGCCGTGCCTTTCGCAGTCAACCCATAACCTTAACCTGTCGCTCATGATGAAATTCTTTCCATGCATGCACCTAGTGAGATTCGACTAACATTCAATCAGGATCGCCCGCAATCGAATGAGGACGACGGCTCAGGTCTTGCAGTACAGGAAGCCAAGCCGATCCTGCAGGCACCACCGATGTACAAGGTGGTTTTGTTCAACGATGACTACACGCCGATGGATTTCGTCGTCGAAGTGCTCGAGACGTTCTTCAATCTGAACCGCGAGCTGGCGACCAAGATCATGCTGACCGTCCATACCGAAGGGCGGGCAGTGTGCGGATTGTTTACCCGTGACATCGCCGAAACAAAGGCTATGCAGGTCAACCAATACGCCAGGGAAAGCCAGCATCCGCTACTCTGTGAAATCGAGAAGGACGGTTAATCGCCGACCACTTGGGTATGAGGTGAAGCTATGTTAAACCGCGAGCTCGAAGTCACCCTCAATCTTGCCTTCAAGGAGGCCCGTTCGAAGCGTCATGAGTTCATGACCGTCGAACATCTGCTGCTGGCACTCCTTGACAATGAGGCTGCCGCGACCGTTCTGCGCGCCTGTGGCGCCAATCTCGACAAACTCAAGCACGACCTGCAAGAGTTCATCGATTCCACCACGCCCCTGATTCCGGTCAACGACGAAGACCGCGAAACCCAGCCGACCCTGGGCTTCCAGCGTGTACTGCAACGTGCCGTGTTCCACGTGCAAAGCTCCGGCAAGCGTGAAGTCACCGGCGCCAACGTGCTGGTGGCGATCTTCAGCGAACAGGAAAGCCAGGCCGTGTTCCTGCTCAAGCAGCAGAGCGTGGCCCGCATCGACGTGGTCAACTACATCGCCCATGGCATCTCCAAGGTGCCGGGCCATGGTTCGCATTCCGAAACCGACCAGGAAATGCAGGACGAAGAGGGCGGCGATACCGCTTCTTCGAGCAACCCGCTGGATGCCTATGCCAGCAACCTGAACGAGCTGGCCCGTGCCGGCCGTATCGACCCGCTGGTAGGCCGCGAGCAGGAAGTGGAGCGCGTGGCGCAGATTCTTGCCCGTCGGCGCAAGAACAACCCGCTGCTGGTGGGTGAGGCTGGCGTTGGCAAGACCGCCATCGCCGAAGGCCTGGCCAAGCGCATCGTCGATGGCCAGGTGCCCGACCTGCTGGCGCAGAGCGTGGTGTATTCCCTCGACCTTGGCGCACTGCTGGCCGGTACCAAGTACCGTGGCGACTTCGAGAAGCGCTTCAAGGCGCTGCTGGGCGAGCTGCGCAAGCGCCCGCAGGCAATCCTGTTCATCGACGAAATCCACACCATCATCGGTGCCGGTGCAGCGTCGGGCGGGGTAATGGATGCGTCCAACCTGCTCAAGCCACTGCTGTCGTCCGGTGAAATCCGCTGCATCGGCTCGACCACGTTCCAGGAGTTCCGCGGCATCTTCGAGAAGGACCGTGCCCTGGCACGGCGCTTCCAGAAGGTCGATGTCAGCGAGCCCTCGGTCGAAGACACCGTGGGCATCCTGCGTGGCCTGAAAGGGCGCTTCGAAAGCCACCACAACATCGAGTACAGCGACGAAGCCTTGCGCGCCGCTGCCGAGCTGGCCTCGCGCTACATCAACGACCGGCACATGCCGGACAAGGCCATTGACGTGATCGACGAAGCCGGTGCCTACCAGCGCCTGCAGCCGGAGGCCAGCCGCGTCAAGCGCATCGACGTGCCACAGGTCGAAGACATCGTCGCCAAGATCGCGCGGATTCCGCCGAAACACGTCACCAGCTCCGACAAGGAACTGCTGCGTAACCTCGAGCGTGACCTGAAGCTGACCGTATTTGGTCAGGACCAGGCGATCGATTCGCTGGCTACCGCGATCAAGCTGTCCCGTGCCGGCCTCAAGTCGCCAGACAAGCCGGTTGGTTCGTTCCTGTTCGCCGGCCCGACCGGCGTCGGCAAGACCGAAGCGGCGCGGCAGCTGGCCAAGGCGCTGGGTGTAGAGCTGGTGCGCTTCGACATGTCCGAGTACATGGAGCGCCACACCGTGTCGCGCCTGATCGGCGCGCCTCCTGGTTATGTTGGCTTCGACCAGGGTGGTTTGCTGACCGAGGCGATTACCAAGCAACCGCACTGCGTGTTGCTGCTCGATGAAATCGAGAAGGCCCACCCGGAAGTCTTCAACCTGCTGCTGCAGGTGATGGACCACGGCACCCTGACCGATAACAACGGGCGCAAGGCCGACTTCCGTAACGTGATCCTGATCATGACCACCAACGCCGGCGCAGAAACCGCTGCGCGGGCCTCGATCGGCTTCACCCATCAGGACCATGCGTCCGATGCCATGGAAGTCATCCGCAAGAGCTTCACGCCGGAATTCCGCAACCGCCTGGATACCATCATCCAGTTCGGCCGCCTGAGCCACGAGACGATCAAGAGCATCGTCGACAAGTTCCTTATCGAACTGCAGGCACAGCTGGAAGACAAGCGGGTACTGCTTGAGGTCAGTGAGGATGCACGCGGCTGGTTGGCGGCCTCGGGCTACGACGTGCAGATGGGTGCGCGGCCGATGGCGCGGCTGATCCAGGACAAGATCAAGCGGCCGTTGGCCGAGGAGATCCTGTTTGGCGAACTGGCCGAGCATGGTGGCGTGGTGCACGTCGACCTGCGCGATGGCGAACTGGTGTTCGACTTCGAGACGACGGCTGAGGTTGCGTGACAGCGGGGGCTGCAATGCAGCCCCCTGCATCTGGCAGGCACAAAAAAGCCCGGCACATGGCCGGGCTTTTTCATGGCTTGAGCTTAGCGCGCACGGTAGGTGATGCGGCCCTTGCTCAGGTCGTAGGGCGTCAGTTCGACGCGGACCTTGTCGCCAGTGAGAATACGGATGTAGTTTTTGCGCATCTTTCCGGAGATGTGCGCGGTTACGACGTGCCCGTTTTCCAACTCCACGCGGAACATGGTGTTGGGCAGGGTGTCGACGACAGTACCTTCCATTTCGAAGCTGTCTTCTTTCGACATGCAGTAGAGCCCTCGGATCCAGTGTTGGCCCGACGCATAACCGCACCGGGCAAAAAAGTGGCGTGGATTATGCCCGAAAACTGTGTGTCAAGCCAATGCCTTTCAGTTGAGGGTGACCCAGCGCTGATTTATCAACAGTTCGATGGGCCGATACTGCGTCTTGTAGTTCATTTTCTTGCAGTTCTTGATCCAGTAACCCAGGTAAACCGCCTCCAGGTTCTGGCGCAGGGCTTCGGTGATCTGCCAGAGGATGGCGAAGCGGCCCAGGCTGCGGCGTTCTTCGTCCGGCTCGTAGAAGGTGTATACCGCCGACAGGCCGTTGGGCAGCAGGTCGCACACCGCTACCGCCATCAAGCGGCCTTCCAGGCGGAACTCGTAAAACCAGCAGAACGGCAGGTCGCGCACCAGGAAGGTGGAAAACTGGTCACGGCTGGGCGGGTACATGTCACCGTCGGCGTGGCGCGTTTCGATATAGCGCCGGTACAGATCGAAGTATTCTTCCTTGAACACCGGGCGTGCCGCAGTCACGGTCAGGTCGGCGTTGCGCTTGAGGATGCGCCGTTGCTGGCGGTTGGGGATGAAGCGTGCCGCCGGGATGCGTGCCGGCACGCAGGCATTGCAGTTCTGGCAGTGCGGGCGGTACAGGTGGTCGCCACTGCGGCGAAAGCCCATTTCCGACAAGTCGGCGTACACATGCACGTCCATTGGCTGGCTGGGGTCGAGGAACAGCGTGGTTGCCTGTTCGTCGGGCAGGTAGCTGCAGGAGTGGGGCTGAGTGGCATAGAACTTCAACCGCGCCAACTCTGTCATGATCAACCCCCTCGGTGAGACTTTGCTTTAAGTGTAAGCCAGCTATGGGAACTCGCCTAGGGAACCCATGTGGCGCTGTTGGGCTGGTCGAGGTGGCGTGCCAGGTAACCGGCGAACTCGGCGCGGCTGATGGCGCGGGCGCCCAGGCTGTGCAGGTGGTGGGTCGGCATCTGGCAGTCGATGAGGACGAAACCGGCCTGGCGCAGGTGGTTGACCAGGGTCACGAAGCCGACCTTGGAAGCGTTGTCGGCGCGGCTGAACATCGATTCGCCGAAGAACAGCTGGCCCATGGCCAGGCCGTACAGGCCGCCGACCAGCTCGCCATCCCGGCGCACCTCTACCGAATGGGCGGTGCCGCGCCGGTGCAGCTCGCAATAGGCGGCGCGCATGGTGTCGGTGATCCAGGTGCCGTCGGCGTAGTCACGCGGCGCGGCGCAGGCGGCGATGACGGCGGCGAAGTCAGTGTCGAAGCTGACCTGGTATCGGCCCTGGCGCATCAGCTTGGCCAGCGAGCGCGACACGTGCAGCTGGTCAGGGAACAGCACCGTGCGCGGGTCGGGTGACCACCAGAGGATCGGCTGGCCGTCCTGGTACCACGGGAAACAGCCATGGCGATAGGCCTGCACCAGGCGCTCGGGGCTCAGGTCGCCGCCGGCGGCGAGCAGGCCGTTGGGGTCGTGCAGGGCCTTTTCCAGAGGAGGGAAGGCAAGCGAGTCGCGGGTCAGCCAGGTGAGCATGGTCTATCGTGCGGTGGGGGAGGGGAGGGCTCAGCATGGCTTGCGCGCATGGCAGGGTCAATGGGTGTGGCCCCTTCGCGGGTAAACCCGCTCCCACAGGGGCCCTGCTGCCTTCAGGGGTGTTGCAATACCTGTGGGAGCGGGCAAGCCCGCGAAGAGGCCGGCACAGGCGATGAAAATAGGCAATTTCCTACACATTCATGAAACCGCAGGCACCATCCGCTACATTTGCTGTCACACCTGTGCAAAAACACAGCATAAGCCTTTGTCACAGAAGACAATGCGTGCTCAAATTGCAGGTATACGAAAGTCGCCCCCACTCAAGCTCCTTACGGCGTGCCGTCATGGCAGTGGGCGGGCAGTAATGTTAAAAGTAGTGGTTCATTGGCCGCACCGTCGGCCGATCACTATTGGACGCGCAGCACGCGCAGGAATAGACGCGTTTTGAAGAAATCCACCGCAACTCCAGCTCCCTTGCCCGTCCCCCTGTGGCGGCAGCAGCTGCATTATCGCCTCAAGGAAGGTGCGTTGATCGCAGTCGGCGCCCTGTGCCTGTACCTGTGGATGGCGCTGCTGACCTACGACACGTCGGACCCGGGCTTCAGCCACACCAGCAACGTCGACCAGGTGCAGAACGCCGCCGGGCGTGCCGGTGCCTACTTCGCCGACATTCTGTTCATGGTGCTGGGTTACTTCGCCTACATCTTCCCGCTGCTGCTGGCGATAAAGACCTGGCAGATCTTCCGCGAACGCCACCAGCCCTGGGACTGGAGCGGCTGGCTGTTCTCCTGGCGGTTGATCGGCCTGGTGTTCCTGGTGCTGTCTGGTGCGGCGCTGGCGCATATCCATTTCCACCCGCCAGCGAGCATGCCGTTCTCGGCCGGTGGCGCACTCGGCGAGAGCCTGGGCGACCTGGCGCGCAACCTGCTGAACGTGCAGGGCAGCACGCTGATGTTCATTGCCCTGTTCCTGTTCGGCCTGACCGTGTTCACCGACCTGTCGTGGTTCAAGGTGATGGACCTGACCGGCAAGATCACCCTCGACCTGTTCGAGCTGGTGCAGGGCGCCGCCAACCGTTGGTGGGAAGCACGCAACGAGCGCAAGCGCCTGGAGGCGCAGCTGCGCGAGGATGAACCGGTGGTGGTCAAGGCCGCGCCAATGGCTGCCGACAAGCGTGAGCCGGCCAAACCGGCGCTGCGCGAGCGCATTTTCAAACGTGAAGAGGCACCTGCCCGGCCAGTCGAGCCGCGTGAGCCCACCCTGTCACGCGAGCCTGTGGTACCGCGCGAGTCGCTGGCACCACGTGAGCCGATAATCTCCCGCGAACAACCTGCCGCGGCCCCGATGATCGTGCCGCCGACACCCGCCAGGGCGCCGGAGCCGAGCAAGCGGGTGATGAAGGAGAAGCAGGCACCGCTGTTCGTCGACAGCGCGGTGGAAGGCACCTTGCCGTCGATCTCCATCCTCGACCCGGCCGAACAGAAGAAGATCGAGTACTCGCCGGAATCCCTGGCCGGCGTCGGCCAGCTGCTGGAAATCAAGCTCAAGGAATTCGGCGTGGAAGTGACGGTGGACTCGATCCACCCGGGCCCGGTGATTACCCGTTACGAAATCCAGCCGGCCGCCGGCGTGAAGGTCAGCCGCATCGCCAACCTGGCCAAGGACCTGGCGCGTTCGCTGGCAGTGACCAGTGTGCGTGTGGTCGAGGTCATTCCCGGCAAGACCACCGTGGGTATCGAGATCCCCAACGAAAACCGGCAGATGGTGCGCTTCTCGGAAGTGCTGGCCACGCCGCAGTACGACGAGCAGAAATCGCCGGTCACCCTGGCCCTGGGCCACGACATCGGCGGCAAGCCGGTAATCACCGACCTGGCCAAGATGCCGCACCTGCTGGTGGCCGGTACCACCGGTTCCGGTAAGTCGGTGGGTGTGAACGCGATGATCCTGTCGATCCTGTTCAAGTCCAGCCCGGAAGACGCGCGCTTGATCATGATCGACCCGAAAATGCTCGAATTGTCGATCTACGAAGGCATCCCGCACTTGCTGTGCCCGGTGGTCACCGACATGAAGGACGCCGCCAACGCCCTGCGCTGGAGCGTGGCCGAGATGGAGCGGCGCTACAAGCTGATGGCGGCCATGGGCGTGCGTAACCTGGCCGGCTTCAACCGCAAGATCAAGGACGCCCAGGAAGCCGGCGAAATCATCCATGACCCGCTGTACCGCCGCGAGAGCATGGACGACGAGCCGCCTGCGCTGAAAACCCTGCCGACCATCGTGGTGGTGGTCGATGAATTCGCCGACATGATGATGATCGTCGGCAAGAAGGTCGAAGAGCTGATCGCCCGTATCGCCCAGAAGGCACGTGCGGCCGGTATTCACCTGATCCTCGCCACCCAGCGCCCTTCGGTGGACGTGATTACCGGCCTGATCAAGGCCAACATCCCGACCCGCATGGCGTTCCAGGTGTCGAGCAAGATCGACTCGCGGACCATCATCGACCAGGGTGGTGCCGAACAGCTGCTGGGCCACGGTGACATGCTGTACATGCCGCCGGGCACCAGCCTGCCGATTCGCGTGCACGGCGCGTTCGTCTCCGACGACGAGGTGCACCGCGTGGTGGAAGCGTGGAAGCTGCGGGGCGCCCCGGACTACAACGACGACATCCTCAATGGTGTCGAAGAGGCCGGCAGCGGCTTCGAAGGCGGCGGCGGCGGCGGTGGCGATGGCGAAGATTCGGAAAGCGACGCCCTGTATGATGAGGCCGTGCAGTTCGTGCTGGAAAGCCGCCGCGCATCCATTTCGGCCGTGCAGCGCAAACTGAAGATCGGCTACAACCGCGCCGCCCGCATGATCGAAGCCATGGAAATGGCCGGCGTGGTTACCCCCATGAACAGCAACGGCTCGCGGGAAGTGATTGCCCCGGGTGGCCCGCGCGACTGATGAACACCTTGCCGGGCGCCAACGGTGGCGTCCGGCCTTTTCAATGCTCGATGAGGATTCCCATGCGCGCGATTCGCATGCTGTTGGTTTCTGCCCTGGCCGCGGCTTCTGTGTCGGCCACCGTTTCGGCTTATGCCGGTGAGCAAGATGTACAACGCCTGACCCAATTGTTGGAAAAGTCGCAGACCATCGAGGCGAACTTCTCCCAGCTGACCCTGGACGCTGGCGGCACCAGCCTGCAGGAAACCTCCGGCAAGATGACCGTCAAGCGCCCGGGCCTGTTCTACTGGCACACCGATGCGCCGCAGGAGCAGGTGGTGGTCTCCGATGGCAAGAACGTCACCCTGTGGGACCCGGACCTGGAGCAGGCCACCATCAAGAAGCTTGATGTGCGCCTGAACCAGACCCCGGCACTGCTACTGTCCGGTGACGTGTCGAAGATCAGCCAGAGCTTCGACATCAGCTCGAAGGAGCAGGGCGAAGTGATGGACTTCACCCTCAAGCCGAAAACCAAGGACACCCTGTTCGACTCGCTGCGCGTGTCGTTCCGCAAAGGCCTGATCAATGACATGCAACTGATCGACAGCGTCGGCCAGCGCACCAACATCCTGTTCAATGGCGTGAAGGCCAACCAGGCGGTGCCGGACAGCAAGTTCAAGTTCGACATCCCCAAAGGCGCGGACGTCATCAAGGAGTAACCAGAACTCGCCATGGACCTGTTTCGAAGCGAACCCGTCGCCCAGCCCCTGGCCGCTCGCCTGCGCCCGTCCAACCTGGACGAGTACGTTGGCCAGGAGCATCTGCTGGCGCGCGGCAAACCGCTGCGCGAGGCGCTGGAGCAGGGTGCGCTGCACTCGATGATCTTCTGGGGGCCGCCGGGGGTGGGCAAGACCACCCTTGCGCGGTTGCTGGCGCAGTTCTGCGATGCGCACTTCGAAACGGTGTCGGCGGTGCTGGCCGGGGTGAAGGAAATTCGCCAGGCGGTCGAGGTGGCCAAGCAGCAGGCTGGCCAGTACGGCCGCCGTACCATCCTGTTCGTCGACGAAGTGCACCGCTTCAACAAGTCGCAGCAGGATGCCTTCCTGCCCTATGTGGAAGACGGCACCCTGCTGTTCATTGGCGCCACCACCGAAAACCCGTCGTTCGAGTTGAACAACGCACTGCTGTCGCGGGCGCGGGTATATGTGCTCAAGAGCCTGGACGAGGCGGCGCTGCGCAAGCTGGTCAACCGCGCGCTGACTGAAGAGCGTGGCCTGGGCAAGCGCAACCTGCGGGTTGGCGATGACGCTTTCAAGATGCTGATGGCTGCCGCCGATGGCGATGGCCGGCGCATGCTCAACTTCCTCGAGAACGCCTCGGACCTGGCTGAGGACGGCAGCGAGATCGACGTCGAGATGCTGCAGAGCCTGCTCGGTGACAGCCGCCGCCGCTTCGACAAGGGCGGCGAGGCGTTCTACGACCAGATTTCCGCGCTGCACAAGTCGGTGCGCGGCTCCAACCCCGATGGTGCCCTGTACTGGTTCGCGCGCATGCTCGACGGCGGCTGCGACCCGCTGTACATCGCCCGCCGCGTGGTGCGCATGGCCAGCGAAGACATCGGCAACGCCGACCCGCGTGCGCTCAGCCTGTGCCTGGCGGCCTGGGATGTGCAAGAGCGCCTGGGCAGCCCCGAGGGTGAGCTGGCGGTGGCCCAGGCCATCACCTACCTGGCCTGTGCACCGAAGAGCAACGCAGTGTATATGGGCTTCAAGACCGCCCTGCGCGAAGCCGCCGAGCATGGCTCGCTGGAAGTGCCGCTGCACCTGCGCAACGCTCCGACCAAGCTGATGAAGCAACTGGGCTATGGCGACGAGTACCGCTATGCCCACGACGAGCCCGACGCCTATGCCGCCGGCGAAGATTACTTCCCCGAGGAACTCGAGCCGCGCCAGTACTACCAGCCGGTGCCCCGTGGCCTGGAACTGAAGATTGGCGAGAAGCTGCGCCACCTGGCCGACCTTGACCGCAACAGCCCCCGCCAGCGGAGAAAACCGTGATTGCACTGATTGCCGCCGTCAGCGCGGGCGGTATTGCCGGCACTTTGTTGCGCTTTGCTACCACCAACTGGGTGGCTGCCCACTGGCCACGGCACTTCTATCTCGGTACGCTGGCGGTCAACCTGATTGGCTGCCTGCTGATCGGCCTGCTCTATGGCCTGTTCCTGCACAAGCCGATCGTGCCGGTCGAGCTGCGCGCCGGGCTGATCGTCGGCTTCCTCGGCGGCCTGACGACTTTTTCCTCCTTTTCGCTGGATACCGTACGCCTGCTGGAAAGCGGGCAAGTGCCCCTGGCTTTGGGTTATACCGGTATCAGCGTGGTGGGCGGGCTGCTCGCGACCTGGGCCGGCCTGTCCCTGACCCGATTCTGAACCAACACCTACACATAACGAGAGAACGATATGCTCGATTCCAAACTGTTACGCGGCCAACTTCAGGAAGTGGCGGATCGCCTGGCCTCCCGTGGCTTCAGCCTGGATGTCGCGCGCATCGAATCACTGGAAGAGCGCCGCAAGGCGGTGCAGACCCGCACCGAGCAGCTGCAGGCCGAGCGTAACGCCCGTTCCAAGTCGATCGGCCAGGCCAAGGCCAAGGGCGAAGACATTGCGCCGCTGATGGCCGACGTCGAGCGCATGGCCAATGAACTGGCTGCCGGCAAGACCGAACTGGACGGCATCCAGGCCGAACTGGACGGCATCCTGCTGACCATCCCCAACCTGCCGGACGCCAGCGTACCGGTCGGTGCCAGTGAAGACGACAACGTCGAAGTGCGCCGTTGGGGCACACCGAAGGCCTTCGACTTCGAAATCAAGGACCACGTCGCCCTCGGCGAAGTCAGCGGTGGCCTGGACTTCGAAGCCGCCGCCAAGCTGTCTGGTGCGCGCTTTGCCGTGCTGCGTGGCCCGATCGCCCGCCTGCACCGCGCCCTGGCGCAGTTCATGATCAACCTGCACACCGGTGAGCACGGCTACGAGGAACACTACACCCCGTACCTGGTGCAGGCTCCGGCCCTGCAGGGTACCGGCCAGTTGCCGAAGTTCGAGGAAGACCTGTTCAAGATCAGCCGCGAAGGCGAGGCCGACTTCTACCTGATCCCGACTGCCGAAGTGTCGCTGACCAACCTGGTGGCCGGTGAAATCCTCGACGCCAAACAGCTGCCGCTGAAGCTGGTTGCCCACACCCCGTGCTTCCGCAGTGAAGCCGGTGCTTCGGGCCGTGACACCCGCGGCATGATCCGCCAGCACCAGTTCGACAAGGTCGAGATGGTGCAGGTCGTCGAGCCGTCCAAGTCGATGGAAGCCCTGGAAGGCCTGACCGCCAACGCCGAGCGTGTGCTGCAGCTGCTGGAGCTGCCGTACCGCGTGCTGGCCCTGTGCACCGGCGACATGGGCTTTGGCGCGGTGAAGACCTACGACCTGGAAGTGTGGGTACCCAGCCAGGACAAGTACCGCGAAATCAGCTCGTGCTCCAACTGCGGCGACTTCCAGGCGCGCCGCATGCAGGCCCGCTGGCGCAACCCGGAAACCGGCAAGCCAGAGCTGGTGCACACCCTCAACGGCTCCGGCCTGGCCGTAGGCCGTACCTTGGTTGCCGTGCTGGAAAACTACCAGCAGGCCGACGGTTCGATCCGTGTGCCGGAAGTGCTCAAGCCATACATGGGCGGCGTCGAGGTCATCCGCTAAATGGATTACCTGCCGCTGTTCCACAAGCTGCAGGGTGGCCGCGTGCTGGTCGTTGGCGGTGGTGAGATCGCCTTGCGCAAGGCGCGCCTGCTGGCCGATGCCGGCGCCGCGCTGCGGGTGGTGGCACCGGATGTCGACGGCCAGTTGGCAGCGCTTGCCCGGGAAGGTGGCGGCGAGGTGCTGGTGCGTGGCTATCAGGCGGCCGACCTGGTCGGTTGCCGGCTGGTGATCGCGGCCACCGACGACCCTGGGCTCAATGCCCAGGTGTCGGCGGATGCACAGGCGCTGAGCCTGCCGGTCAATGTGGTGGATGCGCCGGCCCTGTGCACGGTGATCTTCCCGGCGATCGTCGACCGTTCGCCGTTGGTGGTGGCGGTGTCCAGTGGCGGCGATGCTCCGGTGCTGGCGCGCTTGATTCGCGCCAAGCTGGAGGCCTGGATCCCGTCCGCCTACGGCGAACTGGCTGGCCTGGCCGCGCGCTTCCGCGACAAGGTCAAGGCCTTGTACCCGGACGTCAACCAGCGCCGCGGCTTCTGGGAAACCGTATTCCAGGGGCCGATTGCCGAGCGCCAGCTGGCCGGGCAGGGCGCCGAGGCCGAGCGCCTGTTGCAGGCGATGGTCGACGGTGCACCGGTGCAGCAGGGTGGTGAGGTGTACCTGGTGGGTGCGGGCCCGGGCGATCCGGACTTGCTGACCTTCCGCGCCTTGCGCCTGATGCAGCAAGCCGACGTGGTGTTGTACGACCGTCTGGTGGCACCGGCGATCATCGAGATGTGCCGGCGCGATGCCGAGCGTATCTATGTGGGCAAGCGCCGTGCCGACCATGCCGTGCCGCAGGACCAGATCAACCGCCTGCTGGTCGATCTGGCCCGGCAGGGCAAGCGTGTGCTGCGCCTGAAGGGCGGCGACCCGTTCATCTTCGGCCGGGGTGGCGAAGAGATCGAAGAGCTGGCCGAGCATTGCATCCCGTTCCAGGTGGTGCCGGGCATTACCGCGGCCAGTGGGTGCTCCGCCTATGCGGGCATTCCGTTGACTCACCGCGACTATGCCCAGTCGGTGCGTTTCGTGACCGGGCACCTGAAGGATGGCACCAGCAACCTGCCTTGGCATGACCTGGTGGCGCCGGCGCAGACCCTGGTGTTCTACATGGGCCTGGTGGGTTTGCCGACCATCTGTGCCGAGCTGATTCGCCATGGCCGTGCGGCCAGTACCCCGGCGGCGCTGGTGCAGCAGGGCACTACGCGAAATCAGCGGGTGTTCACCGGCACCCTGGCGGATCTGCCGGAGCTGGTGGCCCAGCATGAAGTGCATGCGCCGACCCTGGTGATTGTCGGGGAAGTGGTGCAGTTGCGTGACAAGCTGGCGTGGTTCGAAGGCTCGCAGAACAGCTGAAATCGTTGGGGCCGCTTTGCGGCCCCGACAATCTCAAGCCTGCCAGATTCCCTTGCCTGCCAACCGCTCCCGATCATGCGCCAGGTTGAAGTCCTGCAGCGGCCCCTTGGGCACGATCCCGTTCGGGTTGATGGTCTTGTGGCTCATGTAGTAGTGCTTCTGGATATGCTCCATGTCCACCGTACCCGCCACCCCCGGCCACTGGTACAGCTCGCGCAGCCAGTTCGACAGGTTGTGATAATCGCTCAGGCGGCGCAGGTTGCACTTGAAGTGCCCGTGGTACACCGCATCGAAGCGCACCAAGGTAGTGAACAGGCGCACATCGGCCTCGGTCAGGTATTCTCCGGCCAGGTAGCGATTGCGGCCGAGCAAGTCTTCCAGGTAGTCCAGTTCGTTGAACACTTCATCAAAGGCAGCCTCGTAGGCTTCCTGCGTAGTGGCAAAGCCTGCGCGATACACACCGTTGTTCACCGCCGGGTAGATGCGCTCGTTCAGCGCATCGATGGTCGGGCGCAGCGGCTCTGGGTACAGGTCCAGTGTATTCTCGGTCAGTTCATTGAACGCGCTGTTGAAGATGCGGATGATCTCCGACGACTCGTTGTTGACGATGCGTTTCTCTTTCTTGTCCCACAGCACGGGTACAGTCACTCGGCCGGTGTAGTGCGGGTCATCCTGGGTATAGCGCTGGTGCAGGTACTGCAGCGCATCGAGGTGGTCGCCGCTGGAGCCTTGCTGCTGGTCGAAAGTCCAGCCATGGTCCTGCATCAGCCAGCTGACCACAGATACGTCGATCAGGGGTTCCAGTCCCTTGAGGGCACGGAAGATCAGGGTGCGGTGCGCCCATGGGCAAGCCAGCGAGACGTACAGATGGTAACGGCCGGCTTCGGGAGCGGGCAGCTGATTGCGGCGTTGGGCATTTTCGCGCTTGAACGTGCCGTCCTTGCCGTTTTCATACCACTGGTCATGCCAGCGGCCGTCGATCAAAAGGCCCATGGTGAGCTCCTCGGAACAAAGTTGTTTGTCGTTGGAGCCCAGTCTAGGGGAAATCGTTCGAATAACTAGCGCAAAGAATGCCCCCTTAGTATCTAGTTATTCGATTGGTTCCGTGCGCTCCAGTAACCACGTGCGGTTGCGAAAGCCTGCTCACGGTGCTGGCCCAGGCCGCGCAGGGCCAACGCCATGGTCGCGACCACGGCCATTTCACCGTAGCTGTCCTCGGCCTCGCCGCGCCAGACCGCCAGCAATTGCTCGGGCTGCAGGCTGGGCGGCTTCACGTGGCGGCGCTCGCTTAGTGCTAGCCATTCCTCGTCCCAGGCTTCGCCGGCAGTGGTGCCGTACAGGTGGCTGATGACATCGGGGTTGACCTCGATCTCGCCGCCATCACCCTTGATCACCACGGCATGGTCGCCCAGCAGGCGGCTGGCCTCGCGGTGCACCGCCTGGTAACCGGGGTGGAAGATACTCTGCAGGCCACAGCGCGCAGCCAGCGGGTTGAGCACCCGGGCCAGCGAATGGATGGGCGACCGCAGGCCCAGGGTGTTGCGCAGGTCGATCATGCGCTGCAACTGCGGCGCCCAGTCCTGCAACGGGAAGAAGGCCAGGTGCTGCTGGTCCAGGGCCTGGCTGACGGCGGCCCAGTCACGGCATAGCGGGATTTCCAGCAAGGACAGCAACTGCTCGGTGTACAGGCGCCCGGCAGTGTGTGCACCGCCACCGTGCATCAGGATGCGCACGCCATTGTTGGCCAGGCACTTGGCGGCCAGCAGGTACCAGGGCAGGTGGCGTTTCTTGCCGGCGTAAGTGGGCCAGTCCAGGTCCACGGCAATGCTCGGCGCCTGCAAGTGCGCGCGCAGAGCCTCGGTGAAGCCGGCCAGTTCTTCGGCGCTTTCTTCCTTGTGCCGCAGCAGCATGAGGAAGGCACCGAGCTGGGTGTCCTCGACCTTGTCTTCCAGCAGCAGGGTCATGGCCATGCGGGCTTCGTCACGGGTCAGGCCGCGCGCGCCGCGCTTGCCTTTGCCAAGAATGCGCACGAATTCGGCGAACGGATGTTCGGCGGGGGTTTCCAGGGTAAGCGGGCGAGGTGCTGTCATATGCAGTTGGTCGGCTTGGGCAGGCCCGCCAGCTTGGCGGCCAGTTTGGCGGGAGTGCCGTTGAACAGGCGGTTCAGGTGCGGGCTGTTGCCCTTGTCCGGGCCCAGTTTGAGGGCCGTGTACTTGATCAGCGGGCGCGTGGCCGGGGACAGCTGGTATTCCTGGTAGAACTGGCGCAGCAGCTCGAGGATTTCCCAGTGGTCCGCCGTCAGCGGGATGCCCTCGCGTGCGGCCAAGGCCTCGGCGGCGGCATGCGACCAGTCTTGCAGGTCGACCAGGAAGCCGTCCTTGTCCAGGGCGATCGCCTGATCGCCAACGTTGAGGGTATTCATAGCCAGCTGTTGACCTTGTCGTAATGCAGCGACAGTTCGACGAACCCGCCGTAGTCCACGGCCTTGGCCAGTTCGTTGCCGACCGCGCGGGCCTGCACGTCTTCTTCCAGGGCGAACAGGCGCTGGGCCAGGCCGGCGGCTTGCAGCTGGCGGTGCGGCTCGCTGCCGCTGCGCAGGGCATACACCGCATCGCCGCACAGCAGCAGGGCGTCGTCGGTACCGAGCAGGCGCAGGCAGCTGGCCAGGCGCTCGTCGCCGAACGGGGAGTGGGCAATTACATGCAGGGTCGTCATCAGAGTGTTACCACCTGGTCGAAACGGGCGATCAGTGCGGCCAGGGCCGCGTCGTCCAGCACTTGCACCGGCAGCGCCAGGGTGTCGGCTGCCAGGCCGCGACGTGCGAGGCTGTGGCTGCAAGCGAACAGGTCTTCGACGCCGAACATTGGCAACGCTTGCAGGTTGGCGGCCAGGTTCTTCTGTTGCACGGCGGTGGGCTGTTGGTCCGCAGCGAGCTGGAATACGCCGTCATCGAGGAACAGCATGCCCAGCGGCAAATCGAACGCGCCGCCAGCCAGGGCGATGTCCAGTGCCTCGCGGGCCGATGGGCCGTTCCAGGGTGCCTGGCGGCTGATGATCAACAAGGATTTGGCCATTTCAGTCGCCTCCGAAGCAGACAAGGCGATCGGCAACCTGCGCCGCCTCATGCAACTGGCCAAGCCCCGACAATTCCCAGGGTTTGGGCAGGTTCACGGCCGGGCGCTGGTAGCGGTTGGCCTCGGCCTCATCGAGCACGCCACGGCGCAGGGCGGCGGCGATGCACACCACTGCGTCCAGCTGGTTGGCTTCGATGAAGGCGCGCCATTGGCCGGCCACATCCAGCTCATCCTGGGGGGCGACCACGTTGGCCGAGGCACTGTGTACCCCGTCCTGGTAGAAGAACAGCCGGGCAATCTCATGCCCGCCAGCCAGCACCGCCTCGGCGTAGCGCAAGGCGCGCCGCGAGGAGGGCGCATGGGCCGGGGAGAACACCGCGATAGCGAATTTCATGGATAACTCATGCAAAAGGAATGGTGCCATGATAAAGCAAAAAAGCCCGCGCCCGCTTGTGCATGGCGGGGCTGGCTTTCTGTCTTGCACCAATCTTCAGGTCTACGCGGCCTCGTGTAGGAGCTGCCTTGTGTCGCGACGGGCTGCAAAGCAGCCCCATGGCCCTGACAGAAGGACTCCAGGCTCAAGCCTGTTCCTTGCTCTCCGGCAAGAACCAGTTCAACACCAGGGCACAGATACCCCCGGTAGCCACGCCCGACTCCAGCACATTGCGAATCGCCGCCGGCATGTGCGCCAGGAACTCCGGCACCTGCGCCACACCCAGGCCCAAGGCCAGGGACACAGCGATGATCAGCAGGGCGCGACGGTCCAGCCGCGTGCTGGCCAGGATATTGATCCCTGACGCCGCAACCGCACCGAACATGACCATGGCCGCACCACCCAGCACCGGCTCCGGCACTGCCTGGATCACCCCGGCAACGCTCGGGAACAGGCCCAGCAGCACCAGCATCACGGCTATCCACAGGCCGATATGGCGGCTGGCGATCCCGGTCAACTGAATCACCCCGTTGTTCTGGGCAAAGATCGAGCTCGGGAAGGTGTTGAACAAGCCAGCCAGCAGCGAGTTGGCCCCGTTGACCAGCACACCGCCCTTGATCCGCTGCATCCACACCGGCCCTTCGACCGGCTGGCGCGACACCTTGCTGGTGGCGGTAACGTCACCAATGGCTTCCAGCGAAGTCACCAGGTAGATCACCAGCATCGGAATGAACAGCGCCCAGGAGAAGCCCAGGCCGAAGTGCAGCGGCGTCGGCACCTGGAACAGCGCGGCTTCGTGCATGCCGGTGAAGTCCAGGCGGCCCAGGTAGCCGGCCAGCGCATAGCCGACTGCCAGGGCGATAACGATGGCACAGCTGCGCATCCACACCACCGGGATGCGGTTGAGGATGACGATGATCGCCAGTACCACGCCCGACAGCAGCAGGTTCTCGCCATTGGCGAAGGTGCCATTGGCCATGGCGCCGAAGCCACCGCCCATGCTGATCAGGCCGACCTTGATCAGGGTCAGGCCGATCATCAGCACCACGATGCCGGTTACCAGCGGGGTAATCAGGCGTTTGACGAAGGGCAGGATGCGCGACACGCCCATTTCGACGAACGAGCCGGCGATTACCACACCAAAGATGGCCGCCATCACGCCCTCTACCGGCGTCCCTTGCTTGACCATCAGCGCCCCGCCGGCAATCAGCGGGCCGACGAAGTTGAAGCTGGTGCCCTGGACGATCAGCAGCCCGGCGCCGAACGGCCCGAAGCGTTTGCACTGGACGAAGGTGGCGATCCCCGAGATGACCAGCGACATGGAAACGATCAGGTTGGTATCCCGTGCGGAAACACCTAGCGCCTGGCAAATCAGCAGGCCAGGGGTGACGATCGGCACGATGATCGCCAGCAGATGCTGCAGGGCAGCCAGCAGGCCGATCAACAGCCTTGGCTTGTCCTCCAGACCCAGCACCAGTTCATTGGCAGGCGCCGCCGCGCCTGGGCTGTGTTCGTGTGAGCTCATTGCAGAAAGCTGCCCCGAAAGAAAAAAGGAGCGCATTCTACGGGGTGATGGCGGATTGGGGTAGAGCAAAGCACGATGGCGGCATGATCGACGACCATGCGCTTTATTATCTGACTTTATGGTCAGTTATTGAGCGCTATATGCTTCAGCAGGTAGAGCATAAGCCTGAAACCTGCGTGGACCCTGTGGGAGCGGGTTCACCCGCGAAGAATCCAACGCGGTGCCTGGCACCGGCTGCGCCGGTGTTCGCGGGTGAAGCCGCTCCCACAAAAAAGCCCGCCGAAGCGGGCTTTCTCACGCAGCAATTAATCAGTCATCACGACCCATGATGCCAAACAGCTGCAGCAGGCTGACAAACAGGTTGTAGATCGACACATACAGGCTGATGGTCGCCATGATGTAGTTACGCTCGCCACCATGAATGATCGCGCTGGTCTGGAACAGGATGCAGACCGACGAGAACAGCACGAAGCCAGCGCTGATCGCCAGTTGCAGGCCGCTGATCTGGAAGAAGAAGCTGGCCACGACAGCACCCAGCAGGACAAAGAAGCCCGCAGTGATGAAGCCGCTGAGGAAGCTCATGTCCTTGCGGGTGATCAGCACATAGGTCGACAGACCACCGAACACCAGCGCAGTCATGGCAAACGCCGAGCTGACCACCTCGGCGCCACCGGCCATGCCCAGGTAACGGTTGAGGATAGGGCCGAGGATGAAGCCCATGAAGCCGGTGAGGGCGAAGGTAGAGACCAGGCCCCAGGCCGAGTCACGCAGTTTGTTGGTAAGGAAGAACAGCCCGTAGAAGCCGATCAGCACCACGAACACGTTCGGGTAGCCGACGCGCATCTGCTGGGCCACGAAGGCCATGACACCGCTGAAGGCGAGGGTAAGTGCCAGCAGGCTGTACGTGTTGCGCAGGACCTTGCTGATCTCCTGCTGCTCGACCTGCTGGCCGTGGTGTACGGCGTAATCCTGTTCGCGCATGGCGACACTCCTTGGTAAACCTGTGGTTTTCAAACGTTCAGATGCTAGGAGTCTATCAGAGCTCCCACAACCCGCGACACAGAGAGTTTGACAGCTTGTTTCATTACGGTATGATGGCGGCCGCAAAACGAGCTGGAAGCGTGGCCGAGTGGTTTAAGGCAACGGTCTTGAAAACCGTCGATGGGCAACTATCCTAGAGTTCGAATCTCTACGCTTCCGCCATATTCAAAGCCCTGATTATTCAGGGCTTTTTGCGTTTTTGGGGCATAGAAACCATCCTTGGGAACGTCCGTGGGAATGGATTGTTTCGCAAGCACTTCCGATACTTCTTTCTTGGTCGGTTTCGCCAAGGCTCCAACTTCCTTCCTGGCGTCATCCCATTCTGACAGGCACGAAAAAGCCCGCCGAGGCGGGCTCCTCGCTTGCTACTGAGCGCTAGCCGCAGCCACTCAAGCCAAATTGCATCACTGACAACTGCGCGGAAATCTGATCCGTAGGCCGGACCCAAACCTTGTCTCCCACCGTTTCCATGCGGTAGTTGATGGACATAGCGCTGTCGTTCTTCCCGGTAATGTACAGAACGGCCGACCCCTTCATGCCAAGCAGCCCGTCAGTATCAAGGGCGACCGAGTCAATCCTGGCCACGGACCTGCAGGTGGCGTTCATCTGCCCAAGATTGGTAACGATTTGTGAGCCCAGCTGGCGGACCAGGTCCTCCCCGGTCTTTTCAAAGTCTGCGTGCCTCTTCCATTCGACAGCTGCGTAGCCGAAACCAACGAGCAGAATGATAAAAACACCAAGCTTTTTGATACGTGACACTGGTGATCCCGATAGATGTAATGGGTGAATGCTGCCGCAGGGCCTGGATACAGGTTACGTCCAGGCGGATGAGCCGATCCTTGTGCCTGGTGTTCTCCGGGATGATGCAGACGTGGGCATCCTAGTAGAAGAGGTAGATCCCGTCACCCACAAAACCGCGGCCGTTGATGTTCACGATCAGTGACGCAGCGCGGAGGTGGGTAATGTTCTGCAGGAGCTGCGTAAAGCTTGAGGTCTGCCCTGTACCTGTGGGAGCGGCTTCAGCCGCGAACACCGGCGCAGCCGGTGCCATGCACCGTGTTGCATTCTTCGCGGGCTTGCCCGTTCCCACAGGTTCTATTGCAGGGTCACTGGCTTCATGTCATCTGGTAATTGCCGAATAGCCGCCTCTATCCGCTCGATCGGTGCCGCGAGTTCGTCCGCTTCCTTGTCCTTGCCCTCCCTTCTCAGGCGATCGCGCTCAAGGCGCAGGTTAAGCAAATTTTTCTGCAGTTTCAGGGCCGAGGCATTGAACGGGTCCATGCTTTTCTCATGCTGTAGGCCTCCGTGCCGTTGTAGGAAAACTGGACCGTAGCAGCTGGAATTTGCTGGAGAAACTGATGTTTCATACAGGCAAAGCCCACTGCATCGATTCTTCCTACATTGCGCGGTAAAAGATCCTACAGGCTACGTTTCAAGACATGTCTTTCAAACCCGGCTCAACACCGCGTAGTAGCTGGGAACAAGCAGTTTCCGCAATGCCCGCCTTCAACGCGGCTCAATCGAAGGCGTGTCGTGCTTTTCGAAATCTTATGTAGCAATTGCTGCCCCGAAGACTAAAGGTGATCCGCATCCACCACTGCCTGGGTGAACGCTTGCGGCGCTTCCTGCGGCAGGTTGTGGCCGACGCCGCCGCTGATCAGCCGGTACTCGTACTTGCCGGTAAAGCGCTGCGCATAGGCTTCGGCCGGCGGGTGCGGGGCGCCGTTGGCGTCGCCTTCCAGGGTGATGGTCGGTACGCCGATGCTGGGGAAACTGGCCAGCTTGGCCTCGAGCGGGTCGTAGCGTGTTTCGCCCTGGGCCAGGCCCAGCCGCCAGCGGTAGTTGTGCACGGTAATCGCCACCTGGTCGGGGTTGTCCAGGGCCTTGGCGCTGCGCTCGAAGGTGGCGTCGTCGAAGGCCCACTTGGGCGAGGCGGTTTGCCAGATCAGCTTGGCGAAGGCATGGCGGTTCTTGTCATAGCCGGCCTGGCCGCGCGCGGTGGCGAAGTAGTACTGGTACCACCACTGCAACTCGGCGCTGGGGGGCAGGGGGGCCTTGGCGGCTTCCTGGCTGCTGATCAGGTAGCCGCTGACCGACACCAGTGCCTTCACCCGCTCGGGCCACAGTGCCGAGACGATGTCGGCGGTGCGTGCGCCCCAGTCGAAGCCGGCGAGCACGGCGCGCTGGATATGCAGCGCGTCCATGAAGGCGATCACATCGCTGGCCAGCGCCGCGGGCTGGGCGTTGCGTGGGGTTGCTGCAGACAGGAAGCGGGTTTGGCCGTAACCACGTACGTAGGGCACTAGCACCCGGTAGCCTTTTGCTGCCAGGGCGGGTGCAACTTGTTCAAAACTGTGAATGTCATACGGCCAGCCATGCAGCAGGATCACCACCGGTCCGTCGGCCGGGCCTTGCTCTACGTAGGCCACATCGAGCACGCCAGCGTTGACGTGTTTCAACGGGCCGAAGTCATCTGCCGCTGTGGCGGCTGGCTGGGGCTGCTGTGGTGCAGCCGTGGCGATGTTCGCCGCCAGCAGGCCAAGTGGCAGCAGGGCACAGGCGAGCAGTGTACGGCTGAAGCGGAGTGGCAGGGTGGTGGTCGAGTGGCGGGCAGACATCGGGCATCTCCTTGGCGAGGCCATCGGTGCGGGTTGATGGGGGCCAGTAAAGATGACGGCTGTATCGAGGATGTGTCCGCGCAGCCTGCAGGAAACGTTGTTGTGTATCAGGTCTCAATTTGTACACATGAAGATACAAATACCGGGTGGCAGCGGTTTTTGCCGCTTCTGCTACGATCGATAGGTTTCCCGGGCAGGGAGAGGCCCATGCATTACGTCGTGATAGCACCTCATCGCAGTGAGTACCCGCGGCCCATCCGCTTCGCCAAGGGCACTCTGCTGGATATCGGCCCGCGCTACGAGGGCGAGCCAGGCTGGCAGGACTGGTACCTGTGCACCTGCGCCGGCCAGGAGCCGGGCTGGGTGCCGGCCCAATTGATCGAGCGCCTCAGCGTGTGCAAGGGCAGGGCGCTAGACCACTATTCGGCGCATGAACTGGATGCCGACCCAGGGCAGTTGGTGCAGATGGTGCGCCCGCTCAATGGCTGGGTCTGGTGTCGGCGCCATGGCGATGACGAGTTTGGCTGGTTGCCTGCGCAGAAGCTTCAGCGGCTGTCCTGAAGCGCGCCTCCGGCCAGTACCTGCTCCGTGCGCAGAATGCGCGCGTAATCCAGAGCCAGGTTGCTCAATGACAGTGCATGCACATCCTCCGCGGGCCAAAGCCGGCCTTGCAGGTCGTGCTGGTCAAAGGTGAAGCAGGCATCCTCTACTACCACCACATCGAAACCGAGATTGCCCGCCGAGCGTGCACTGGATTCCACGGAATTGTTGGTAATTACCCCGGTGATGACCAGCTCGTTGATGCTGCGCGCGTGCAACCAGCGCTCCAGGCCGGAGTTGGCGAAGGCATCGGGCACATGTTTGTCGAACACGGTTTCGCTGGCCAGCGGGGTGAATGCGGGCTGGAATTCGCAACCGGACTGGCCCGGCCAGAACACCGAGTCCACCGAGCGGGACAGGTGGCGCACATGGATCACCGGGCGCCCTGACTGACGCCACGCAGCCAGCAGCTCGGCTATACGCAGTTCGGCCTCGGGGTTGTTGCGCCGGCCTAGGCGCGGGTGGTGGATGCCAACCTGAAGGTCAATCAACAACAGGGCAGCGTTGGTCGCGAAAGCGGTCATGACGGGATGGCACTCCTTGGCAGGTTCGGGCGCTTGACCCTAGCACAGCGTGGATGACTGCAAAAATTGCTGTCACGCGTAAGGGCTTGGTGTGCCGCTCTTGTGGGAGATGGCCCGGCCCTTGGGCTGCGCTGTCGCGCAGAGAACTCAGTGCGCAAGCGGTCCGCGTACCGTGTGGGAGCGGGCGTGCCCGCGAAGAATCCAACGCGGTGCCTGGCACCGGCTTCGCCGGTGTTCGCGGCGGTTCGACGCCTCGACACGCCCGCTCCCACAAAGAATCGGCGCCGTTGCATCTGATCCGCTTTTTTTCCACAAACCTGAATCTGTAACCGTATCAGCTCACGCCCGACAATATGTCCATTCCCGCATCACACTTGTAGAGGTTCCAATGGGCAAGCTTGCGCTATTCCTGGGTGGTTTTCTGCTGCTGACCATTCTGATTGGTATTCTTGGCACCATTCCGCCAAGCTGACGTTCATCATCCAAATTCCCCGCGGCCTGCCTGTCCTCCGGGCGGGCCCATTGCTCTTCGTTGTTGGCCGATTCACCCTACCGATTTGTACGATAAGTCATTCTTTGCACTGGGAAATCTGTCCACAAAAAACGTGGGTAGGTCTGTGGATAAAGTGCTGCAAGCCAGGCCCACGGCGGGCTCTGTTAAATTGAGCAGAATTTGAACAGCCGTTTCAGGGGGGTGTTTCAGTAGGCCAGGCCGGCGCAGCGTAGGGCCACCAGCAGGTCGCGCACCCGCGCCGGCAGCTCGCCGGCGGGGTACACGGCATGCATCTGCGGGTCCTGGCCGTTGCTGGAGGTCAGGCGGTATTGCGGGCATACCCGCACCAGCCGCCCGGCCTTGACCTGCGCTTCGCCAACCCAGGCGGCCAGGCGGGCGATGCCGGCACCGGCCAGTGTGCTGTGGTACACCGCGTCGCCTGAGTCCAGCCGCAGCCTTGGCCTGGGGCGCAGGCTGGTGATCTGGCCGTCGCGGCAGAAGTGCCAGGCCTTGAGGATGCGCGGGGCGGTGTGCAGGATCAGCGCGTGGCCTTCGAGGTCCTCGGGTTGTTGTGGCGTGCCGGCCAGGGCCAGGTATTCAGGGCTCGCATACAGGTGGCGCCGGTAATCCCACAGCGGGTAGCCGATCAGCTCGCTCGACTGCGGGAAGGCGCCGCGCACCACGAAATCGAACTTGCCTTGCAGTGGGTCCAAGGCCCCGTCGCTGTACTGCACGTCCAGGGTTACCTGGGGGTGGCAGCGGGAAAACTCGGCAAGCACCTGGGGCAGCACATGTTCACCCAGCACCTGCGGTACGGCGAAGCGGATCCAGCCTTGTGCGCTGCCGCTGAGCGCGGCCAGTTCGTCGGCGGCATCACGTTGCACATCCAGCAAGCGTTCGGCATGGGGCAGCAGGCGCTCGCCGGCTTCGGTCAGGGTCACGGCGTTGGCGTTGCGGTTGAGCAGTTTGCTCCCTGCGTTGTCTTCCAGGGTTTGTACCGCGCGGGTTACTGCGCTGGGGGAGCGCCCCAGGGCGCGGGCGGCGGCAACGAAGCTGCGCTTGTGCGCCACGCTGACGAACGCCTGGATTTCCCGCAGCATGTCCAATGCCATTGCCTGCTCCTCGTTGCAGTTTTCGCAATGTGGCATTTCAACACAAGCGCGGCACTTTGATTAGCCTTGCAGGCGTCTCCACTGCCTGGAACCGCGTCATGATGGATATCGCTGTGCTTTCCGTGTTCGCCTTCGCCGCTGGGCTGATCGACGCTGCCGTGGGTGGCGGCGGGCTGATCCAGATCCCGGCCTTGTTCAACGTGCTGCCCACCGCGCAACCGGCGGCATTGCTTGGTAGCAACAAACTGGCGTCGGTGTGTGGCACGGCCTTCGCGGCGCGTTCGTTCATTCGCAAGGTGACGCTGGACTGGGGGTTGATCGTGCCGGCGGCGCTCAGTGCCTTCGTCATGTCGTTCGCCGGTGCCGCCACGGTGTCGCTAGTGCCGCCCAGCGTGATGCGCCCGGCGGTGCTGGTGCTGATCGTGCTGATGGCCATCTACACCTTCTGCAAGAAGGACTTTGGCACGCTGCACAAACCCGCAACGATCGGCCGCAAGGAGCAGTGCCTGGCGGTGCTGATCGGTGGTGCGATCGGCTTTTACGATGGCCTGTTCGGGCCGGGCACCGGCAGCTTCCTGATCTTCCTGTTCATCCGCTTCTTTGCCCTGGACTTCCTGCACGCCTCGGCATCGGCCAAGGTGGTCAACATCGCCACCAACCTGGCGGCGCTGGTGTTCTTCGTGCCATCGGGCAACGTGCTGTACGCCATCGCCTTGCCCATGGCGGTGTGCAACATCCTCGGCGCGCTGACCGGTGCCTGGCTGGCGGTGCGCAAGGGCGCGGGCTTTGTCCGCGGGTTGTTCCTGGTGCTGCTGTGCGTGCTGATCGCCAAGTTGACGTGGGACTTGCTGGCCGGCTAGTTCACATCACCTGGCGTTGCGGTTCGGCCTGCTCGACGCGGTTGCGGCCATGGGCCTTGGCCCGGTACAACGCCTGGTCGGCGCGCGCCAGCAGTTCGTCGAGGGTGGGGGCCGGCATGTCGGCGGCACAACCGGCCAGGCCGATACTGACGGTAATCTGCAGGGGCTGCTCGGCCTGCACCACATGCAGGTCCTGCACGGCGCGGCGCAGGCGTTCTGCCGTGAACTTGGCCCGATCTGGCGCCAGGCCCGGGAGGACCACGACGAACTCCTCGCCGCCCAGGCGGGCGAACAGTTCGCCATCATGCAGCTGCTCCTGCAGGGTCCCGGCAAACTGGCGCAGCACCTGGTCACCAACCGCATGGCCGTGGGCATCATTGATCGACTTGAAGTGGTCGATGTCCAGCATCATCAGGGTCAGCGGCAGCGCCTGGGCGTGTTGCTCACGGCTGTCCAGCAGCGCGTTGGCGCGGCGGGTGAAGGCGCTGCGGGTGAGCACGCCGGTGAGGTGGTCGATGGTGGCCTGATGCGCCAGGCGGGCCATCAGGCTGCGGTTGGCCTGGCTGACGCAGGCCACCACCAGCGGCCCGAGCACCAGCATGGCGATGCCAAGGCGCGCCGACATCAGCGTGGTCACCCCGGGCTCGCTTTGCGGCACGCTGAAATGCATGAGGTTTTGCGCTACCGCCACGATCAGCGTGCTGCCAGCGGTAAGTGTCAGCAGAGAGACCAGAAACGGGGAGTAGGTCCAGGCGCACCACAGCAGTGCGGCAATCGGGAAGGCAATGGCCCCGGGGCCGCCGAAGGCAATGCTGAACGCCAGCGAGGCCAGCAGCACAAGCAACGGTGCCAGGCGGATGGCCTGGGCGCCACCGCGCACCAGCGCCCGTGCCGAAGGCGCCGTCAGCAGCACTGGCAGCACCAGCACGCTGGTGGAGAATTGTTCGCTGAACCAGGCCAGCCAGGTGGCGCGCAAGGACTGTTCGAACCACGGCGCGGCCATTACCGCCGCCATGCTGGCCGCCACGATCGCCGCGGCGGCAGAGGCGCCAAACACGCTGAGCACGCCGTGGGGGGTACGCATGCGCCGGTGCAGGCGCGGCAAGCGCGAGAGCAGCAGCCAGAGGGTGGCCACCACGCCCAGGTTGCACAGGTTGAACCACAGGGCGGGTACCCAGGCACTGCCGCACAGCAGGTCGGCGCCGACCATGGCCAGCCAGACCAGGGTAAAGCCCGTCAGCGTGGCCTGCCGGGGATAACGCAGCAGCACGCCGGCCAGTACCGCATTGACCGGCCAGAATAGCGACAGGGATTCGATCGGACGGGCCAGGATGCCGCCCAGGGTGAGGGCAAAGGTCAGGCCGAGCAGAACGACGTAGTGCAGCACGCGCGATTGGGCTGGAAAAACCATGGGCTCGACCGGCAAAGCGGAAACGAAATCCAGGACAACGGCTTGAAGCACCTGGGGCAATTGCGCACAAGTTTGTTTCGTCAGAGGACTTGATGTCAATCTGCCGCGATTGGTCGAGATAATGCCAAATTGCCTCCATCCGCTGCCGATCACCTCACAGCCCGAAGAACCACGGCACCATCAACACGGTCACCAGCATCACAAGCACGGTAAACGGCACGCCGACCTTGACGAAGTCGGCGAAGCGGTACTGCCCCGGGCCCAGTACCAGCGTGTTGACCGGCGATGACACCGGCGTCATGAACGCCGCCGAGGCGGCCAGCGCCACGGTCATGGCGAACGGGTAGGGCGACATGCCCAGCTGCGCGGCGGTGCTGACGGCCACGGGTGCCATCAGTACCGCGGTGGCCGTGTTGGAGATGAACAGGCCGATCACTGCCGTGACCGCGAACAGGCAGGCAAGAATGGCACTTGGGCCGGCACCGCCCAGCACGCTGACCAGGCCGCCCACCGCCAGGTCGATGCCACCGGTTTTCTGCAGTGCCTGGGCAAAGGGCAGCATGCCGACGATCAGCACCAGGCTTTGCCAGTGGATGGCCCGGTAGGCGCTGTTCATGTCGATGCAGCGGCCGGCGCCCATCAGCAGGCAACCGATCAGTGCGGCAATGACGTTGGGTACCACGCCGCTGACCATCAGCCCGACCATCACTGCCAGGCTCAGCAGCGCCTGTGGTGCGCGGGTGCGGGCGGGCGCGACCAGGTCGATTTCTGCGGGCAGGCTCAGAACCAGGAAGTCCTTGGGCTTGCTTTGCAACTGGCGCACGGCTTTCCATGGGCCGACTACCAGCAGGGTGTCGCCCAGGCGCAGCTTTTCTTCCACCAGTTGTTCTTCGATCGCTGCCTGCTCGCGGCGCAAGCCGACCACGTTGAGGTCGAAGCGAGTGCGGAAGGCCAGTTCGAGGATGCTCCTGCCGATCAGTTTCGAGCCAGGTGGCAGCGAGACCTCGGCCATGCCCAGCTCCTGGGACTGGTCGATGAAGTAGGCGGCCTTGAAGTGCAGAGGCTCCAGCTGCATGGTTTGACACAGGCTGCGCAGGTCGTCGTGGTTGGCGAACAGGTCGAGCAGCAGCACGTCGCCCTGGTGCAGCACGGTGCTGGAGTCGGCGGCGATCACCCGCGTGGTGAACTTGTGCTGGCGTTCGATGCCGATCACGTTGGCGCCATGGCGGGTGCGTAGCTCTAGCTCGCCCAGGGTGTGGCCGATCAGCGGGGAGTGGGGGCGGATGCGCAGGCGCCGCTCACGGCCATTGAGCTTGTAGTCCAGCACCAGGTCCAGCAGGGTGCGGCGGCTTTCCACGCGGCCGTCCTTGCGCACTTCGCCGTTCAACCAGTGCCGGGTCAGCAGCATGTAGCCGATGCCCAGCACCAGCACCACCAGGCCAAACGGGGTGAAGCTGAAGAAGCTGAAGCCCGCTTCGCCATGGCGCACCAGTTCGCTGTGCACCACCACGTTGGGTGGTGTGGCCACCAGGCTTAGCATGCCGCTGATCAGGCCGGCGAAAGCCAGTGGCATCATCAGGCGGCTGGGCGAAATCTGCAGGCGCGCGGCGATGCTCAGCACCACCGGAATGAAAATGGCCACCACACCGGTGGAGCTCATCATCGAACCCAGCCCCGCCACGGCCACCATCAGCAACACCAGCAGGCGGGCCTCGCTGTTGCCGGCCCGCTCGCTCATCCACTCGCCGATGCGGTAGGCAATGCCGGTGCGCACCAGGCCTTCACCGATCACGAACAGGGCGGCGATCAGTACCACGTTGGGGTCACTGAAGCCGGCCAGCGCCTGCTCTACGGTGAGGATGCCCGACAGCGGCAGGGCGAGGATCACCAGTAGCGCGACCACGTCCATGCGTGGGCGGTTGATGACGAACAGGACGATGACGATGGCCAGCAGGCCGAGGACCCAGAGCAGCTCTTGGTTCATGGGGAGGGGGTGTTCCTTCACACGGGGGCACGATAGACAGTAGCAGCCAGTGTGCCGGAACGTGGTGAAGGGGGTGTTGATGTACTGCAGGGTTTGCAAAACAAAAGGGGCCGCATTGCGGCCCCTTGGTCACCGGGATCAGTGACGGTGACGACGGTGCTTGCCGTTGTTGTCGCCCAGGTGGTTGCCGATGGCACCACCAGCCGCGCCACCCAGGCCGGCACCTACGGTGGAGCCGGTCTTGCCGCCCACCGCACCGCCCAGCAGCGAGCCGCCGGCCGAGCCCAGGCCACCGCCGATGGCGGCTTCGGTACGGTTGCCCTTGCGTGCACCTACCGCACTGCCGGCTGCGCCGCCGAGGCCGGCACCGATGGCCGCCCCCGTTTTGCCGCCGATCTGTTGACCGACAACGTTACCCAGAACACCACCCAGGCCACCGCCAATGGCGGCGGTACCGTCACCGGCGAAAGCGCCCTGGCACAGCAGCAGGCCGAGGGCAAGGGAAGGCAGAGTCAGACGCATGATACGAACCTCAAAGGAATCATCAGGTTAAGGTGCCGCGCAACGGGCGGCGGCTCAGGGTTGAAAAGACGCTTCAGCGGTAGTAGCGGTCACCACGGTACCGACGATAGTCATCATCATCGTCGTCGCGGTCATGCCGATGGTGGTGGCGATGGTCACGATCACGGTCACGCCAGCCATCGTCGTCGTCATGGTAGCGATGGCTATGGCACCCTGCGGTCAGCAGGACAACGGCAATCAGCGAAAGGCTTGCAAGACGGGTCATCACGATATAGGTCCTTGATCCGCAAAGGTTTACGGCACACCTTCTGAGACTGGGAAGGATCCATTTGGTTTCGCTGTCAGGCAAAAAATTTGTCGGGCCAGCGATGAGCGGCATGCCTTGTCTGCGACTGCCACCTGCGCGGCAATTCACTCGCGTGGCTTGCCAGTGCTAGAGTCGCGTTCTTTTTTACCCTGAGGATGGAACATGCGTGCGATTCTGCCGATGGCCGCGGCGCTGATGCTGGTCGGTTGTGCTTCTGCAACCATGGAAACGGCCCGCGGCGGCAAGCCGACTGCGCAGCTCGACTCGCACAAGGCGCCGGCGCTGGTGGCCCAGTGCATCCAGTTCAGCTGGCAGGAAGAGAAGGTGTTCGGCGACGATGCCAGTGGCTACCTGGAACCACGCAAGCAGGGTGGGTTCACGGTGTATACCCGTGAGGCCGAGGCGTTCGTGGACGTGTACCCGCAGGCCGGTGGGGCGCGGGTGGATTACTACGCGCAGAAGAACGACGGCGTGGCCCTGCAGCGCCGGGCGGCGGCGGCGACCTGCCTGTAACGTCAAAACACATTCCCCTGTGGGAGCGGGTTTACCCGCGAATGCGTCGGTAGATTCACCGCCGCATTCGCGGGTAAACCCGCTCCCACAGGGGCCGCGCGAGCTTTACAATTTTTAGCAATGCAGTCCTGTCGCAGGGAGATTGGTGGGGGCTAGCATAAGCCCTACTGAATCAAGGAAGACACCATGGACCGCTCATTGCAACTCAACCGCGCCAGCTGGGATGAACGTGCTCCGCTGCACGCTGCTTCCAACGACTACGAAGTCGAACGGCTCATCCGGCAACCCGAACACCTTTCCGAAACCGTACGCTTCGACCTGCCATTGCTTGGCAATATCGACGGGCTCAACGCCGTTCACCTGCAGTGCCACATCGGCACCGACACCCTCTCGCTGGCGCGCCTTGGCGCCAAGGTCTGTGGCCTGGACTATTCCACGGCGTCGCTGGCCGAGGCGCGGGTGCTGGCCGAGCGCTGTGCGGCACCCATCGCGTATGTCGAGGCCGATGTCTATGCCGCCGACAAGGTGCTGCCGGCTGGCACGTTCGACCTGGTCTACACCGGGATCGGCGCGCTCTGCTGGCTGCCCCGCATCGAGCCGTGGGCGCGTACTGTCGCGGCCCTGCTGAAACCAGGTGGGCGGCTGTTTCTGCGCGACGGGCACCCGATGCTGATGGCGGTCAACGAAGACCACCAGGACCGCCTGCAACTCGAGTACCCATATTTCGAGCACGAAGAGCCGACGGTGTGGCACAACGACCAAACCTACGTCGAAACCGAGCAGCGCCTGTCTCACACCGAAACCCACGAGTGGAACCACGGCCTGGGCGAGGTGATCAGTGCCTTGCTGGCGCACGGCCTGCAGCTGACCGCCCTGGTCGAGCACCAGAGCATCCCCTGGGAGGCGCTGCCGGGGCAGATGGTCAAGGGCGACGACGGTGAATATCGCCTGCGCGAGCAGCCCGCGCGCCTGCCCCTGAGTTACACCCTGGTGGCAGTAAAAGCCTGATCAGGACAGGTAGCCGCCGTCGACATTGAGCGCGGTACCGGTGGTGTAGCTGGAGGCATCGCTGGCCAGGTACAACACGGCGCCGGCCATTTCCTTGGGGTCGGCCACGCGCTTGAGCGGGATATGCTGCAGCGCGGCGTTGAGGATGGCGTCGTTCTTTACCAGTGCCGAGGCGAACTTGGTATCGGTCAGGCCCGGCAGCAGGGCGTTGCAGCGGATACCGAACGGCGCGCATTCCTTGGCGAAGACCTTGGTCATGTTGATGACCGCCGCCTTGGTCACCGAATAGATGCCCTGGAACAGGCCGGGCGACACCCCGTTGATCGACGCCACGTTGATGATGCTGCCGCCACCCTGCTCACGCATCAGCTTGCCGGCCTCTACCGACATGAAGAAGTAGCCACGGATGTTCACGTCCACGGTCTTCTGGAAAGCACCCGGGTCGGTATCCAGCACGTTGCAGAACTGCGGGTTGGTGGCGGCGTTGTTGACCAGGATGTCCAGCCGCCCGAATTGCTCGCGGATGCCGGCGAACACCTGCTGGATCTGCTCCAGTTCACCGATGTGGCAGGCTACCGCCGTTGCCTTGCCGCCGGCGGCGATGATGGCGTCGGCCACCTGCTGGCAACCGTCGAGCTTGCGGCTGGACACGATCACATGGGCACCTTGCTGGGCCAACAGGTGGGCGATGGCCTCGCCGATGCCACGGCTGGCGCCGGAAACGAAGGCAATCTTGCCGTCGAGGTCGAACAGGTGGGTCTTGGACATGCTGTTTTCCTTGTTATCCGTCGTCGAAGTCGGGGCTCAGAGGCTGGACTTGGCGATGACCTGCAAGGTCATCTGCTCCAGCAGGCGGTTCATGTGGATGAACTGGGCAAAGCGCTTGTCCTGGGTCTGGCCGTGGTAATAGCGGTAGTAGATCTGCTGGACGATGCCGGCCAGGCGGAACAGGCCATAACAATAGTAGTAATCGAAGTTGTCCAGGCGGATGCCAGCGCGCTCGGCGTAGTAATCGACGAACTGGCGGCGGCTGAGCATGCCCGGGGCGTTGCTCGGCTGGCGGCGCATCAACTGCACTGGCGCCGGGTCGTCGGCCTGGATCCAGTAGGCCAGGCTGTTGCCCAGGTCCATCAGCGGGTCGCCGAGGGTGGCCATTTCCCAGTCCAGCACACCGATGATGCGCATGGGGTTGTCGGCATCGAGGATCACGTTGTCGAAACGGTAGTCGTTGTGCACGATGCCGGGCCGCGTGTGGTCGGCGGGCATTTTCTCGTGCAGCCAGGCGGTTACCTGTTCCCAGCGCGGGGCGTCCGGGGTCAGGGCCTTTTCATAGCGACTGGTCCAGCCCTCGATCTGGCGCTGCACATAGCCTTCCGGCTTGCCCAGGTCGGCCAGGCCGCAGGCGTTGTAGTCCACCTGGTGCAGTTCCACCAGGCGGTCGATGAAGCTCTTGCACAGGGCCTCGGTGCGGTTGGCGTCGAGGTCCAGTTCGGCCGGGATGTCCGAGCGCAGGATGATGCCCTTGACCCGCTCCATCACGTAGAACTCGCCGCCGATCAGGCTGGTGTCGGTGCAGTGCACATAGGCCTTTGGGCAGTAGGGGAAGCCGCTGTTCAGCTGGTTGAGGATGCGAAACTCGCGGCCCATGTCGTGGGCCGATTTGGCCTTCTGCCCGAACGGCGGGCGGCGCAGCACGAAGTCGCGGCCCGGGTAGCTGACCAGGTAGGTTAGGTTGGAGGCACCGCCAGGGAACTGGCTGATGCTCGGCAGGCCAACCAGGCCGGGGATGTTGGCCTTGAGGTAAGGGTCGATGACAGCCGCGTCGAGTTCTTCGCCGGGGCGTACCTGGGTGGACTGGTCGGTGAGCGTCATGCGTTTTCCTTATTCTCGATCGCAAGGACTATTGGCTAATCTAATGGTGCGTCGGGGTTGGGACAAGCGTGCCAGGTGCCATATAGGTAAGGGTGTTGCTGCCTGATCAACTGCCTTGATGAAGCGACTGGCGATAGGGCCCGAACAGGCGGGCAAAAAAAAACCGAAGCCGGTCAGGCTTCGGTTTTTCGATCATCCGCGATCTCCAGCCCTCAGGACGGGAACAGCTCGCTGAGCTTCATCGACAGCATCATGTCGCCTTCAACGCGCAGCTTGCCGCCCATGAACGCTTGCATGCCGTCAGTTTCGCCGCTGACGATACCCTTCAGGGTTTCGCTGTCCATTACCAGGGTGCAGTTGGCATCCGGGTTTTCGCCTTCCTGCAGGTCGCAGGTGCCGTCCTTGACGATCAGTGCGTAGTGCTTGCCTTCGTCGGTGATGTTGAAGCCGAACACCAGGTCCAGGCCGGCGGCAGCGGATGGGTTGAACTTCTCTTGCATCTTTTTAACGGCATCAGCTACGGAGGTCATGGCGCATTCCTTATAGAGTGATTTACACGTCCCCGCAGGGACACAACAAGCCGGGCTCATCGATAGGTGACAAGCTCCGGCGCCCTCAACAGTTGCACATGGGCCTGGCTGTTGAAGGAAGCCAGTGCCACGTCGCGGCCGCGGAACTTCAGCTGGCTGAGCGACGTGTTGATGATCTGCCAGTTCAGCGCGAACGCCTGGCTGGGGGTAATACGGGTAACCAGGTGGAGCAGGGCGGCAATGGTGCCGCCCGAGGTGAAGATGGCGATATTGTCACCGCTACCGGCGGCATCGAGTACGCGCTGCAGGCCGCCTTGCACGCGGGCGGTGAACGCCTGCCAGGTCTCCAGGCCATCGTCGGCATGTTCGCCATCGTGCCAGCGCTGCACCATCAGTGCGAACAGGCGCTGGAACTCGCTGCGGTGCTGCGCGCCGTTGCGCAGGATGTGCAGGGCGTCGGGCTCTTGCGGCAGCAGCCCGGGCAACAGCGCACGGATCACACCATCGGCATCGAACTCATTGAACGCAGCATCGGTCTCGACAGCCGGCACCGGGCTGCCATTGGCGTGCAATGCTGCCAGGGCCAGCCGCGCGGTATCCTGCTGGCGGCGCAGGTCGCCTGCCACGCAGCGGTCCAACCGTACCCCGAGCTGGGCCAGGTGCTCACCCAGGGCGTGGCTCTGGCGCTCGCCCACGGGCGAGAGGACATCGTAGTCATCGGCGCCGAAGGAGGCTTGGCCATGTCGGATCAGGTAGAGGTTGCCCACGAAAGGTTCCGGCCTGTTGGAGGTTGCTGCGAGGTTAGGATGCGGCACACGGGCTGTCAACGAAAAAACATACAAGCGTTTGAAAAGGTTGTTTGAAAGGTGTTGCCGGCGTTTACAGCGGCTGGCAGCACCTCAGGCGCAACGGTATGCTTGCAACAGTTACGCGCCGTCGTGGCGCAGGTATTTAAGGAGTCAACGTGGAGTTTCTTGCCGAATACGCAAGCTTTCTCGCCAAAACCGCCACCCTGGTCATCGCCATCCTGATAGTGCTGTCGGCCATCGCCGGGCTGCGCGGCAAGGGGCGGCGCAAATCGGGTGGGCAATTGCAGGTCACCCGCCTGAACGAGTTCTACAAGGACCTGCGCGAGCGCCTGGAGTCCGGCCTGCTCGACAAGGCCCAGCTCAAGGCCTTGCGCAAGCAGCAGGCCAAGGCGGAAAAACAGCAGAAGAAGGGCAAGGCCGAGGAAAAGGACCGGGTCTTCGTGCTGGACTTCGATGGCGACATCAAAGCCTCTGCCACCGAAAGCCTGCGCAACGAAATCACCGCGCTGCTGACCCTCGCCACCCCGCGTGACGAAGTGGTGCTGCGCCTTGAAAGCGGTGGCGGCCTGGTGCACAGCTACGGCCTGGCCGCATCGCAACTGGCGCGCATTCGCCAGGCCGGCATCCCGTTGACCGTGTGTATCGACAAGGTGGCTGCCAGCGGCGGTTACATGATGGCCTGCATCGGCGAG
This sequence comes from Pseudomonas sp. LS.1a, assembly GCF_022533585.1. Lineage (NCBI taxonomy): Bacteria > Pseudomonadati > Pseudomonadota > Gammaproteobacteria > Pseudomonadales > Pseudomonadaceae > Pseudomonas > Pseudomonas sp. LS.1a. The sequence goes on along the minus strand of NZ_CP092827.1, from coordinate 3,715,563 downwards.
AAGATCGTCAGCGCGCCGTTCGCCGTGCTGGGTTCCATCGGCGTGGTGGCGCAGTTGCCCAACGTCAACCGCCTGTTGAAGAAGCACGACATCGATTTCGAAGTGCTGACCGCCGGTGAATACAAGCGCACCCTGACCGTGTTCGGCGAGAACACCGAGAAGGGCCGGGAGAAGTTCCAGGAAGACCTGGACATCACCCACCAGCTGTTCAAGGACTTCGTTGCCCGCTATCGTCCACAGCTGCACATCGACGAAGTGGCCACTGGCGAAGTCTGGCTGGGCGTCGCGGCACTCAACCGCAAGCTGGTGGACGAGCTGCAGACCAGTGACGAGTACCTCAGCGAGCGCGCGCGCAACGCCAACCTGTTCCACCTGCACTACGCCGAACGCAAGAGCCTGCAGGAGCGAATCGGCATGGCTGCCAGTGGCACGGTGGAGAACACCGTGGTGGGCTTGTGGAGTAAACTCGGCCGCCTGCGCTAACACCTTGAACCCGTTGAAATTTTTTTTCGTTCAGGGGGTTGCAAGGTTAAAGGAATGAAGACATAATGGCGCCCATCGAAACGCAGCAAACTTTGAAAAAGGTTCAGCGTTTCAAGGAGATAGCGAAGCGCAAGCTGCTAGATCCGACCTTTGAGGCCGAGTAGCAAAGTGGTTATGCTCCGGATTGCAAATCCGTCTACGCCGGTTCGATTCCGACCTCGGCCTCCACCATTCGAAAGCCCCGCAGATTAACGTCTGCGGGGTTTTTCTTTGAGGTCTAGAAACGCCGATCATTTCCGCATCATCGGGCATCGTTTCCGCATCAGCCCACTATTTGGTCGGGCTGACCACCTCGCCGACGCGGCGATAAACGCGCTTGGTAATCTCCTCTTTGGAATGTCCGAGCAGTCGGCTGGCGTGGCTAATGTCCTCAATCTCCGATGCCGCCTTCGGTCGGATATCGCGGAACTGGAACTGCCGAACTTTGGTGGCCAGGTCTGTGTTGCCATCGGCGATCAGCTTGCGTGCCGCCTTGTCACGCGCCTCACTAAAGCGATTCCTCAGCATTTCCCAGCTCATGCGCAGGCCGGAGTCGTTGGTGATGAGGCGTGAGTTCCGCACGCCTTGCAGCTTGCGTCTCTCTAGGAGCGCTTCGATGAACAGGCCCAGGCCGGTCGACTCGCCATTGATGTGCCGGCGGATGCGAAGCTTCTTGTCAGTCTTGTTCTGGCCGACCCACAGGTAGTCCTCGTCGAGGTCGACGGTGCTGAACTTCAACGTGTCGGCTGGGCGCTGGCCGGCCAAGTAGGCGAGGTCCATGGCATCCTTCAGGCCTTGGTCGGCCTCCGAGTACACTGCGTCCCAGACATCGTCGGCAGCGTAGAAGTCGCGTACCTTTTCCTTGTTGCGACGAACCGCCAGGCACGGATTTCGATCTGCGAATCCCCACTCCATGGCCACGGTAAATACGTGTGAAAGCAGCGCGATTTCCCGGTTTGCCCGAGTCTTCGCGGTGCGGGCGTCCCGGTACTGCGCGACGACCGGAGGAGTGATGGCCTCAATGGGAGCGTCGGCAAACGCCGTGCGCAGGCGCTCCAGTTCGTATTTGTTGTCTTTCTGAGTGCGTGGCGCCTTTGCCGGGATGATGTCACGCTCGTACCGGTCAAACAGCTCGGCCATCGTTGACATTACCCTCGGTGCTGCCTTGTGCTCCAAGCGTGCCCACTCAAGCTTGGCCTCCGCGAGATCTGTCCCCAACGGAATTTCCTGCCGATTTCCGTCTGCATCCCGCCCGTTGTAGTAGTACCCGACCCACAATTTGCCGCTCTTCAGCTTGCGAACTCGCCGCAGCATCCGAGGCGGCAGGTCCTTGTTCGATGCCTTCCTGTTGCGCATCTGTTACCCCACGCGCGATAAGTCTAATGTCCAAGTTTCTGTTGTTGCATTCGTTGCGGTTGGCTTCACGCCGGCCATTTTGAGGCGGGCATATACCCGTCCAACTACCGGGCGCCGGGCCCGGGTCAGCGTGTACTGCCAGCCGTTTTTGGCCAGCCAGGCGATTTGCTTGCTTGGGATCTGGTAGCCGGTGATTCGCACCACCTCTTCCTCATCAAGAAACTCACTTGCATGTTCCATCGTGCGGGCTCCGTGCCTTCGATTGCAGCAGGTTGGTGTTCACGTTGGAGACTTGATGATCTGCTCGCCCGCCCAGGGTGATCTGCTGCGAGGCTGTCATGCTGCCGCTCCTGCATTAACGGCGCTGGCAGGTCTTTCACGCAGTTCAAGGTGCATGCGCTTAGCAAGGTCGCCCAGTCTGGTGACTTGCAGGCCGGCGCGTGCTGCCTGCTGAGTTGCCTTCATGGCGGCTAGGGTCCGCTCAGTCAGGTTCAAGGTATCGATGACGTTGACGAGCAGTTCGTAATCCGCTTTGGTCACCGCCAGCCCGGTATACGACATGATCCGGTCCTCGAGCTCGGCGATTGCGCGCTTGAGATTGGCGATGGTGTGGTGGTGCTCGCGTTGTTCGGCCTCGCGGTTGATCAGCGATTCGTCCACACGGGCACGTACGAAGTGCCTGGACTCGTCGGTTGGGCTCAGGAACCCGGCTTGCTGCAGCGCGGCTTCAATCGCCCGTGCCATCTGCTCCGAGGTGGTGTAGGTCTCGGCCTGCTCGGCCAGTGTTGCGTCCATCGCGGCGACGATGCAGCTGACGGCGGATGGGTGCGTATACCCCTCGGCAGGCTGCGCGTGCGGGTGATCTTTATCGATTAGCGTTGCATCAGCGGGCGCTGCCTCGCGCAGCTTGTCGTGGGGTGTCAGTGCCTCGGCGGGGCTGCTGAGGGGATGAATAATGCCTGCTGCTTCGCAGCAGAGACTCTTTGTTTTCTGCGCGTCGATGCTAGCAGTCTCGCGGAGCGAAGCGAGTGTGGCATCGGTGAGCCCCCGTACCAGCAGATGCTCGCTTTCCTCCGAGGTCCAGATTTGCGGTGATGCCAGAGCGCCGGGGCGGCTGTGTCCTGTGCACGGCGCAGAGTCAAAAAGCAAGCCGGATGGGTGGTGGGCGCGACCTGCTTTTCGGCCAAGGAAATAGGCGTAGGCAAACAGTCCGATGATGAAGGCACAGATGATGAAGAGGGCGACGACCTGTTGGGTGGTCATGGGTCTTACTCCTTGTGGTGTGCGGGCCGGTGGTGGCGGCCCTAGCTGGTGTTGGTACTACTTGTCTTGCTCGGTAGAGCGGGACTGCTTTTCGTCCGCTAGGTAGGCCCTGCTGTCGATCAGGGCGGCAACATGGCGGATATGGGCGAACTTCAAGGCCTTCTGGCTGTTGTCCAGCGTGGTGACGGGCAAGCAGATCCGGCCGACCTTCAGTTGCTCGGCAAAGGTGTCTTCGTTGAGATTGCGGAAGTACTGCACGCGCACTTTGTCGAGTGGAATGAGCACGTCGCCAAAGGTGCGGTAAAGCAGCTCTACTGTCGTTGCATCAGGTGCGTGCGGCAGGCGCAGCGCTAGTTGGTCTGCATTGCTCATCAGGCTTCGGGCTCTCCCTGAGCTTGTGGCGTGACGGGTGGTTCCAGGTGATTTCGCAGTGTTTGCGTACTAGGCTCTGCCAGGCTTTGGGGACCTGCAGGAGTGCTGCGTTGCGCTCCGCGCGGGTCCTGAGCTGGAGAATCTCGGCCGCGTATTGCCTAGGCTGCATGACGCTTGTCTTCCGGTGGTGTCGGAAGCTGCAGCTGCAGGCGCTCTGCGAGCCAAGGGATCCCGGCCTGTTTTACGCGGGTCGACATGCTGTACTGCATGCCTGAGGTCGGGTGAAACCACTGTCCCTCCTTGATACGCAGATACTCGCGGTCCCGGGTGGGGTAGCGAGGCAGGTTGCGCTCGGTCAGCAGCTCGTTCTCGCGCATCAAGCAGATCAGTTCGTTGCGGCTGATCCCGAACAGCTTGGCGGTTTGTGCCAGGTTGCGTTCCATGGTTTCCTCCTACGCCGCGTCAGCCAGCAATTGATCGGTCGAAGACATGGCGGCAGTATCAACCTGCCCATTGGCGATCGCCTCGAGGTGGACTGCGATCTTTCTCGCACTGGAGAGGCTGTTCGCTGGCAGCGTCAGAGTGTTCACCGTCGAGCCCATGCGGATCACCACATCGAGCTGGTCGAGATAGACCTCGGTCTGCAGCATGGCCTTGGCGCAGGCACCGTTCGCCTCGTCGCGGAGGATGTGGGTGAATTGCCCGGAGAGGTTGGTCTGCGCCTTGAGGCAGGCGAAAGCGTTGTGGCTCAGTGCGTAGCTCATGCTGCATGCCCCCCATCGTCTGGGGTCACTGGGCGGGTAGTGGGGGCTGTCACGGGGCGCTTGGTGGCGGAAAATTCGCAGCCGTGTTGCCGGGCTAGGCGGCGGATTTTGAAAATCAGATCAGTAGATGCAGCGGCCGGATGGACGTGCAGTGATGCAGTGGTGTGCATGGAGTTGCCTCACTCTGTGGTGGAAGAGTGAGGGTGATCATAACCTCAAAGGTTAACTTGTCAAGGCGTTGGTTAACCTTTCGGGTCATTCCTTGTGTAAAGCGTAAAATTGGCTTTTGTGGTCAGGAGGTTGGCTGTCTCTATGAGGTAGACATTGGTCGTCAACCCATAAGCGTTGGCGACTCGTTGAATACTGGATGCGATAGCGTCGGCATGCTGTCCATTGATATGTTCGCTTAGGACGACCACCAAGTGAAAAACAAAATCTGCTCCAAGCGACTTCTGCACAATTTCTGCCGCTCTGCTTGCTTCCCTCAAAGTGGGAATCAGCCGGTTGATACTGAATTTTTCGGTATCAAATAATTTGACCTCTGCGGCATTGATACGATTTGTGCTGATGGATAGACCATCAAAAATTATAGGTTTGTCGGCATCCCCTGTTTCTATTTTTAAATGTCTGTCAAATTGGATTTTGGTGGCTCTGCAGAGCTTAAATATTGCGGTGTTTTCAATTAGTTCGAGATTTTTTTTGAGGCTTTTTCTCCGCGTTTCTTTAAGCGAGTCCAAGCTTATAGATTTTAAAGACTGTGCGGGTTCGTTGGTTGCATTGACTGGATTCACTCCTTCACCGTCTTGGGTCTTGGAAGAGTCGCCCAAATCTGCATCCAGTCCGTCCGATCGTGGTTCGTCGGGCTTGGACTCCTGCATCACAGGGCCTTCAGGGTCCAGTGGATTGGTTGAATCGGTCGTCGGTTCAGCGATCCCTTCATCCAACTCTGCTTCCAATTTACTTTGGCGTTCGTCGGTTGAGGCTATACCGAAAAGGCTTAAGAAATGGTTCTGGTTTTTGTAGTCGGACGGCGCATAAAGGGTTTTGTGGTTGTAGTTTAGGGTGAGGAAGAAAAGGATTACTAAGAGTGCCGGGAAAAGCATCAAGAACCATATAAACGTAGCTTGATTTTCAGGCTCTATAAAGGGTAGGACAGCCGTTCCGCTAATCTCGGCTAGCGCTGCGAATCTTGATATCACTGTTAGCGGATTACGAACGTGCCCAACTGCATCCTTATCATTGTTCTGTTCTGGCAAGACCTAAGTCTCCTTAAAGGTCAGATATTTTCCAGCGAGCGCGCCCGCATATACTCCATTCTTCCGTCATCTTAATTATTCGATTAGGCCAGTCTGGGTTCAGCGCATACAAATATTGTTCGTTTCCTTCCTGGCGGAGTTGCTTCAAGGTCGTCGCTTGATCGCTTGATCGTTTCGCTGCAACGAAGTGTCCAGGCAACGCCTCGAGAGAAGGATCGATCACGACCTTATCTCCTTCAATGAACTTGGGCTCCATGCTCACGCCTTCCACCCTCAGGATGAATGCTCGTGGGCCGACTGGGCCTGGTGCATCAATCCATTCCTCAGCCTCGCGGGGGTCGAAATGAGCTGCGCTATCGCACCATGCACCGGCTGCTATGGAGCCAATAACCGGTAGCTTCCTGCCTGTATGGCTAACAACGGTGGCATTCGTAGGCTCGCTATTCAGCCTCGAGGGGATGTCTAAATAGCCTGTCGGTAGGGCCAATGCCTTTTCAATTTCCCGAGCTATCTGGTCACCAATGCCTTTGGTCGGGTTTCTACCAGCGAAAGCGCTTACCTGTGCAGGGGCCTTTTCCAGCCTTTCCGCGAGCTGAGCGAGACGCAGGCTTCGTTCAGCCATCAGGCGCCGTAGGTTTTGTAGTCGCGTGTCAGAGATTCTCATGGGTAAGGATTCTGAACATGTTAACCCTGTAGGTGAATGTCCTCTTGGGTATTGTAAAAGTTAACCTTAAAGGTTATCTTTGGCTGCAAGGAGGCAGTCTATGAAACTTCGACAGTACATTGATCGACTCGGTACAGAAGGGATGGGGGCGTATGCTGAGCGGTGCGGTATCTCGGCTAACTACCTTCGTATACACGTTCGCTACGCCAGCAAAGATCCAAGCGTTTCGCTGATGCGCGCTTTAGCTGAGCAGAGTCAAGGGGCCGTAACGATTGAGTCTGTTTTGCAGCATTACCGCCTACTTCCTGATCAAGGTTCAGGCGGAAAAAAAGCGGCCTAAAGGCCGCCTCGTTTCCCCCGGTAGTACCACCACAGTGCTACCGGGCCGCGTTCAAGGATGTGGCGCACACCACGAAACAACTGTCCTTGACCACGTAGATCCTGACACGCGTGCCAGGAGCCGCTTCTCCACCACAGATGGGCGGCGTTATAGGTGTAGTCCTTGGACTGCACCGGCAGTGACTCTCTCAAGCCACACGGCGAGTGTAACACCACCGCTCGTCGCTGGCACTGGCAGCCTTCATGGCGTAATGCCATGTGCCAGAACGGAGGCAAGTGATCGCCTCCAAAGCCCAGCAATAGCACCACGATGCTGCCGGGCCGCGTGACAGGTATGCGGACACACCACATAGGTCTGTTTGCCTTGATCGCACCGCCCAGGCAGGGAGCCTGGGTGTCACCTCCTTCACCACGGGAGGTGGTTGCTTCGCCTGGGGCAATAGATGGATAGACGCCCCGGCCCGAGGCCTTATAGGCCTCCGCTAACCGGCTATTTACTCTCTCAACCGCTATGCGGTGCATGCACCACCACTGCACGCCGCAGGCACTGGCTACCGACAAGGACAATGCCATGAGCCGAACCGCAATGAGCTGCCTCGAGCGCGCCAAGCGCGAAGTTCTGCCGCTCGAACTCGCGCTGTACCATGCTGTACGTGACTACCCAGGCGGTGCTGCTGCCATCGCGGCCACCACTGGCCGCAACGCCACCACACTCCAGCACAAGCTGTCCCCCACCCATCCCACCCATATTGTCAATGTCCAGGAATTCGGCGAGATCCTCGAGCTGACCAAAGATCCGCGGCTCCTCGACTCGGTGCATGCTCTGGTCGGCGACACCATCTGGCAAGAGCTCTCCGGCGCCTACAGCCATGACGTTCCCGAAACCCTGACCATGGGCCTTGCGGCGTTCTTCCGCCAGGTCGCCAATCTGTCCGAAACCTGGGCACGCAGCATCGGCGACGGCAAGGTCGACGATCAGGAGCTCGCGGAGATTCAACAGCAAGTCTTCCGGGGCATCCAGGGCTTGCTCGGCATGTACCGCCGTGCCGAATACGTCAACCAGACCACTCGGGGGGCGCGTCGTGGCTGATATTGCTGATTTGGCGAATGATCGCGCCCAGTGGCACTTGGACTTGGCGCTGGCAGCCCGCAAGCCTGCCCCCGTGCGCGTCTCTCTTGAGGAGTGCGTGGATTGTGATGAGCCAATCTCTCAGGCACGCCGGTTAGCTGCCCCAGGCTGCATGCGTTGCACGGATTGCCAGGTCTTGAACGAGAAGGAAGGGGCTCGTCATGCTCGATAAGGTACTCGACCAACTGCACGACTACGGCCTGCAGCCTGACCAGCCCTTGATCTTCGGCAAACTGACCCGCTGTCGCACTAAGGATGACAAGGGCAAGGAGAAGAACGGCTGGTATGTCCTGCATGAGCACCTCACGGCCAAGGGGCAAGCCCTGATCTTCGGCAGCTTCGGTGACTGGCGCCTCGGTGAAACGCAGAAGGTAAAAACCGACGGTCGCGGCCTCACCCCGGAAGAGCGTGAAGTGATGCGTGCCCGGCAGGCTGACGGCAAGCGCCGGGCTGCGGAGGTCGCCGCCAACGCGGCGCGTCGTGCGGCCAAGCGTGCGGAAGCGCTGTTCAAGCGCATGCCGGAAAAGGGTCGAAGTGCCTACCTTGATCGCAAGCAGGTGGTCGGCTTCGGCGTCCGCTATGCGCCAAAGTCAGGCGCGGTACTCGTCCCCATGCAGAACGCCCAGAACGCTATCGTCGGCCTGCAAGTTATTTATCCCGAGCCCCAAGCGGATACCGGGCGCGACAAGTCCTACTGGCCACATGGCATGGCGAAGGAGGGGGCGTTCCACATGATCGGCGGCCACCCTGAGCCCGGCGAGCCGGTGCTGGTGTGTGAGGGGTACGCCACCGGCGCTAGCCTGCACATGGCGACTTCGCAGGCAGTGGCGATCTCCTTCGATGCAGGCAACTTGATGGCAGTCGCCAAGCACATTCGCGAGCGCTTCCCTGGTCGGTCCATCATCATCTGCCGCGATGATGACTGGAAGACCAAGCGACCGACAGGTGAGCCCTGGAACCCCGGTGAGGAAAAGGCCAACAACGCGGCGGTGGTGGTCGGTGGCCAAGTGGTCGGCCCGATCTTCTCGGGCGATCGCGAGGCCAAGTGGACTGACTTCAATGACCTGCACTGTGCCGAAGGCCTCGAGGCAGTTCGTCGGCAGGTCGCGGCGGTGATCAAGCCCCCCGCTACTGGTGGCTGGAAAGACATGCTGGCCAGGACCGAGAGCGGCGCTCTTATTGCCCACATGCAGAACGTCGAGCTGATCCTGGCCAACGATGAGCGGTGGAGCGGGGTGATCGGCTACAACGCCTTCAGCTCGAAGATCATGCGCCTCCGGGCGGCGCCCTATGGTGGCGTGCCGGGGGAGTGGAGCGACATCGATGATATGCGTGTAATGAAGTGGCTGGCCCAGCAGGGCCTCCGCGTCAAGGCCTCGCATGTGGTCGAGGCTGTTAGTGTTGTGGCGCACGACAACGCCTTCCATCCTGTCTGCACCTACCTGGCCAAGCTGGAATGGGATCGCGTGC